>NZ_JAUBTQ010000001.1:211872-305376 GCF_036702515.1 Microcoleus sp. BROC3 | reverse complement strand
TTCTTAATCACATATATTTTGCTGCACAATAGATTTTTTCTGCCTCAGTTTCTAGCTGAGCCAGCTTTTCTTAGTCTAAACTCCAGTACCTAACTGCCAGTAGAGAGGGGCGATCCCACACAAATATTACTTACTGTTAGTTTTGTACAATCTGCATTATATTATCTGCTAGATTTTGAACGAATAGCCTCTACCGTTAGGCATATCGATAAATCCCTCATAAGTACAATGTTAGGACTTACGCAACGAATCATTTTTTACAACAATATCTGTAGTGGTAAGGTGCGCACTGCGCACCCTACAGGTAGAGTCTATGCGTCCAGGACTGAATGTCTGAAATTACTCTCAACCCCCAACGACTCAAGGAAAGCTTGAAAAGCGCGATCGTAGAACTGCTGCAAGACAACAGAGAAGAATTATCGCTTGCTGTTAAGCTGTTTTACATCTAATTTTAATTAAAAATGACAGTAGATAAAATAGGGAGCTACGACTATGCCAGCCTTCGCTACAACTGACGCCAATACAACCCATAAATTTGCAGTCTCTTTTTAAAAAAAGTTGTTCTCAATATTTGAAAACAAGGATATTGATTGTAGTATTGATGATGGAAAAAACTCTCAATAAATTAGTAATTTTTTATGTTTTAGCTAGAGCACATTAGTATATGGGTGTGTAGATCGAACGCCGAGCATCTATAACCCTCATTTGTCACTTTCGGCAAAAAATAATCAGGAACGCTTAGAGCATAAGACTTTTACCAAAAATCCTGATTTCAGCCATTCTGTTAGAAAATAAACGCTCAAATGCTCGCTATATCTACAGTTAAAAATTTGGCTGCTATTTTTATTTTCCCAGAGTGACAAAAGAGGGATAATCACTCCGCTACGGACGTGAAAAAGGTAATTATACAAAAGTCACCAATGAATATATAGAGTTGTTAATCCAAAAATTCGGACAGTTTTTGAAGGCCAACCGTAAAATAACGGTTGAAGCGCTCTCAGTACGAGGGCAACCCTTGCCGAGGCACAAAAGCTGCCAACGGTAAATCAATGGTTTCAGACGAAGACATCAAAACTATTGGGACTCGGGAAAAAGCACAAAGTATCTTTATAAATATAAAGTTAATATTCAGTTTTCTTGAAAGTGCGATCGCCTCCGCTCACTTTGATATAAAATATTTATCAAGAGTGTTTATTTATAAATAAATTTCCGCTATTAGGAATCTGACCCGTATGGAAGTAACCGAGCTGCTCAAAGACTACGAAAATGGAAACAGAGACTTTGCTGGCGTCAACCTCGCCGGAGCCAACCTCAGCGGAGTCATTTTAGTTGGGGTAAACCTTTCGAAGGCTAACCTGTCGGGAGCTAACCTGAGTCGGGCGCATCTGACCAAAGCAGAACTTAACGGCGCAAACCTTTACAGGGCAAATCTAAGTTTTGCCAAAATGGGCCAAGTCAGACTAGCGGACGCTGATTTGACGAAAGCCAATCTCAGCGGAGCTTTCCTCGTCAAAGCAAAACTGCCCAGGGCAAAGTTGAGCGGAGCCCAACTAATAGGTAGCAACTTGCGCAGTGCCATCCTCTGGAATGCCAATTTGTGTACAGCCGACATGAAATTCATCAACCTGCGGGGCGCGAACCTCACGGGGGCAAACCTCAACTGGGCCAACTGCGGAGGAGCAAAACTCAGCGGTGCAAGGCTCTTTGGCGCTCAACTAACAGGCATTTATCTCAGGAAAGCTTACATCAACGGTATCGACCTGAGCAGGACGGATCTCAATGGCGTCAACCTGAGCGAAGCCAAACTCAACGCGGTGAACTTGGAAGGCTCGAACTTGATAGCATCCAATCTCAGCGGAGCTCAGTTGCGGGGCGTCAAGTTGATGGGAGCAGATTTAAGCAGAGCAAATCTGGTGGGAGTTTCTTTGGTGCAGGCAAATCTTGATTGGGCTAGGCTGTGCTATACAGACTTGAGCGAAGCCGACTTGACCGGGGCAACATTAATGGGAGCCAACTTTGAGGGTACTCAGTTAGCCGGAGCCACAATGCCCGAATCTGTAAGCAATGATGTCTACTTAACTGCGACGGGTACTGTCGCAGCTTAGCAAACGGCAAAAATCAATCTCGCATCCGAGTCGGCGACTATGGCATTTGTTTAACTTTTGATGCAGACATCGTTACTTTCGGTGAGAGTGCTGCACCGGCAAGAAATTTACCGATATTTGGGAGAGTTTGTAGAACCATTATTGAGCTTACCCGATCAGTTTTGCGACTCGCAAAGCAGATGTAATAGCTCCTTCGTGCAAACCATCCCCCAAGTAAGCTCCCGCATGATAAGTGTTGTTCTCGCCATTAGTCTCGATAACTTCATCTCGATATCGAAAAGACTCGACAGTATACAGTGGCGTGTGATGTTTCTGAAGGTGAATAATCTGCTTTTTGTCGATCGACTCCTCGAGTTGAAAAGCTAAACTGTACTCTCGGGCCGATGAGATGCCGCAAAGCTGATTCAAGCTAGCATTATAGCCCCATCCCTTGTCCGTCTCGAAAAAATCAAATTCTGATAACTTGCGGATACCGTAGCGATCGTACATCGATGTATCCGAATGCAGTACAGTGGTTGCATAATTGGCTTTCCACGCCGAAAACCGCTTCGTTTCCGCATCCGTCGGATCGGACAACAGCCTCATAACTCGATCGGGTGGCATCGCAAAAACCACCTTATCAAATTCCTGGATTTCCCCATCAGAAAGCACAATTTTTACAGCATCCGCACTTCTAAAAATACTGGCTATCTCCACATTTAGCAGTATATCGCCCTTAAATCGCTCCAAAATCTTTTCAATGTAAGAATACACACCGCCTTTAATCCTCACCCAGTTGACCGAGGCATATTCGCGCAAAACAGGCATCGCTAATTCTGCGGGGAAATTGTCGAGCAATTCAAACGGTATCGAGTAGCTGTACATTGTCAGCAACTTCAGCCAATAATTGCGGACGCACGAGCTTTTCAAAGACTCAGAAAGCGGCACATCATAGAAATCGTGCTGTTTAGCAAACCGCATTTTTAAAATAAATGCAGCCGAACGAGCGTAGAGACTATCAAGCCGCAAATACTCGATCAGGCGTTGGATTCCGGTGAAATTTTTTCGGATAGACACCGCAGATAAAAAGTGGCTGCCATCTTTAAGAAACAGCGCTGAACCAATCTGCACGGGTTCTAATTCAACCCCTAACTCCTGCATTAAAGCAACGAAATTGTAAAACACAGTCGGAAATTCCAGCACTCCATTTTCTAATATTTCACTGCACTCAGATTGATTGGGCGAAACATTTTTGTTCAGCGTCCGAATGTGTCCGCCTAAAATTGGCTGCTTTTCCAACACAGTGACGTGATGCCCCTGTTTATCGAGCCAGTAGGCTGCAGCCATACCGCTCGCTCCGCCCCCAACAATTGCAATTCTCATAGTTCACTCCTAGATTGATAGAAGGAAGTTCGGCAACGGATTCGCTCGACGGATGTAACGGATGTCAGGCAGAAGGAAGTTCGGCAACGGATTCGCTCGACGGATGTAACGGATGTAACGGATGTCGGGAAGATGGAATATGGAAGAAGGAAGAAGGAAGAAATTATCGTTTCCAGGTTCTACCTGGAAAGGCATTTCAGTCTTGCTATGCCTGGTCATTTTTAAGAGGAGGCAGAGCCTCCAGAAATTCATTCCTTGGCAGAGCCAAGGAACGAGATAATGAGAGCAGAAACGAGAGATTTTTAAGAGCAGGCAGAGCAAGAGTGAAATTCATTCCTTGGCAAAGCCAAGGAACGAGAGAAACAGGAAAATAACCAATTGCTAATTTTCCTTAGCCTAAAATCGCATCGCCGGATAAACGTTGATAAAGCAGCGCCCCCGTCCAAAATGTCGGCGCAAAGCCTGGATAGCCCGAGGAGGCGTTGCAGAAATAGAAATTGTTGAGGGATGTTTCATGATTTAGTCGATCGACCCCCATGTTGCGCGGCGTCAGGCTGGAACCGTAGGAATTACCGTTAGGACACCAACAGAAGCGCTCGTTAGTCGTCGGACTTCCGGTAATATGAAAGACCATGTGTTTGCGGAAATTGGGAACATAGTGTTTTTCAACAACATCTAAAATCGAGTCCAGAATCTCTTGTTTCTTCTGCCTGTAAGCTTTGCGATCGCTCTCCCAAAGTTGTTTAAAATAACTGTAATTAGCAACAGTCAGAAATTCGACAATTTGACAATCTTCTGGACAATCCCCCCGCGCTTCCGTCAGTAAAGTTGGCGTTGTAATTGCAAAGCTCGGACGAGAAAAATCATTTTGGTCATACATTTGAGCAAACGCTTCATTTAGATCCAAGTGCTCAGAATGAAACGTATTCCACTTGCCAAATCCATAGTCCCGGAGATCGATATCTTTGACAACGCAGTACACCATGTAGTTAGATGCAGAATACTCATAGTTGAGTTTCCGCCGCACTTTTTTAGAGAACAGTTCCTCTCCAATCATCTTGGCAGCTCTTTTCGGGTCAAGGTTGCAAATCACCGTGTCACCCGTGAATTCATGGGTTTGATGGGTTGTCAAATCCATCGCTTCAACTCCCGTTAATGTTCTGTTTGTCACCCTAAAATTCGTGACTTCATGGTTTAGTAGAACTTTCCCACCGTTGGATTCAATGACTTTAACTAAAGAATTGATGACATATTCAAAATGCTGCGTCGGGTAAAATGCACCTTCTTGATAGCCTCTAAACAAGGCAATCCAAGCATAGAAAGAAAGCTGATTTGGAGGCAGCAAAAAGTCCGGCCATTGCAGGGCTAATAGGGTTTGGGCGGCTTGCGGGAGTTGGAACTTGTCGAAAACGTCCTGAAGTGTACTGTTGAGGTGTTGGACGGCACAGAATACGTCACCGAAATTTTTGAGCAATTCAATTGGTTTGACGGGAGGAGCGAGTTTTCGGAGTCCCTCGCCGGTTTTCTCGACTTCGTTGACGAATTGGCGAATTCTCTCGCCCGCTTCGGGAAACAGCGCCGACAATCGCCGGATCAGTTCCTCTGGTTCCGAGGGAATATCGAGCGCATACCCAGGCATTCTCATGTGGTCGTAGCCATTAGGATCGTAGCGTTCAAAGGTGACATCTCGATCGAGACCGAGTTTTTTGAGAACTCGATTGACTGTATGTCCTTCGCCGCAGTCCCAAACGTAGTGGAATTGGGCATTAAAGGTGTATTTGTTGGCCATCGTAAAGGTGTGACCAAAGCCTCCGGGATGCTCGTGAGCTTCGAGGATGTGTACGGTTTTGCCTGAGTTTGCCATCAAAGCTCCGAAAACCAGTGCTGATAAACCACTGCCGACGATGAGGTAATCTGTTGTCATGGGAAATTTCCTCGATCGATTGAATCGGGCGATCGTTGTTTATTTAAACTAGCTCTCAATTCTGAGAAAATTGTGAAGTCCAGCAATAGTTTTGCGAGGCGCGCTGGTTTAAGGATTGTATAAAAGTCTGATTGCGGTTGCTGTTAAGCTTAATTATGCTGTTGTGGATAGAACTTATAGCTTCGGAGGCGGACTGGAAAGCCCGCCCCACAAGGGAATAAACCGGGTTTCTACCTTTGTGCGTAAGTCTTTAGGTATACATTGACTTACCTAATGAGGACTATGTTAATTAGACGAGCGATCGCTTATTGGTGCGGCACGATCACATCAAAAAAAGCATCCTCCAAATCATAACCAAACATCTGCGACATCGCCATCAACTTCGATTTACTGGGAATTTCCTGCTGATTCAACCAATCAGTCAACACAAAAATTTTGTTCATCAAAAACATTTCCAAAGCTTCAGGATTGTACTGAATACCTTGGGTTCGGTGGAACTGGTGCGGCACCAACATCGCCGCATAGCGTGCCAATTCTCCCGCTTTCCAATCCAGCAAAAATGGCAGCCAAGGATAACAAGCATCCAAGCGAATAAACCACAGCCGCACTTCGGGAATTTCCGAAATTTCTCGCGGATCTAACTCTTCGCGCGGATACTCAATTTCAAATTGTAGCTGTTGTTCGTTTTGGGCGATCGCTCCTTCTGCCAGCCACTTTTCAATCGCAGTACGCACCGGAGACAAATCTAGACTGTTTATGCGATCGGCATCGATCGCTATCATAATACTCATAACAAGTCAACCTTATAGCATTAAGTTATTATCTATAATACACCAATTATCAATTACCAATCACCAATTACCGATTATATCAAATCAGTGAAATCCCACAATAGAACTATTGCAGGCATTCGCAAAATATGTTGAAAAGTATCTGCGTTAATCTCCGTTAATCTGCGGTTTCCCTCTTGCATCAAAGATTTATGCAATCTTTTCTACTACTCGTTGCCGAACCATTACCCATTTTTCCCAAACTTGTTATCGTGCAAAGAATTGCCAATTCCCTGGATAATTCCCCGCCCGATCAAACCAATTCCCCGCCCTATAACCTGCGTCAAAACATAAACAACAGCAGTACCCAGCAGTGAAATAACCGCGCGAACTCTAGGTGCGATCGCATCCCTGGTTTCCAGCAGCAAAGTCAACGCCAACTGCCACCCAGAAAGCTGTGCTAACTCCCGATTTCTCGGAGAATAAATAGAAATTCTCTTAATTCCAGAATCGCCCAAAACAAACAGCCAAAACCTGCTTTCAAAAATAGCTTTCGGTTCCACAAAATAGCTATTCCAGCGATATCTCCACGACAATTCATTCCGAAACCGCTCAATTTCTCGCGTTGAAATTAACTTCCCATCGTAAAAAATCTGCTTAATTTCCTCAATATTCGCTAAATTATTTAGCAGAGGCTGTACGACTCCGCTAGCAACTTGAATTGCCAAATTTTCCAACAAAGCTTCTGATCGCTGCATCGCTTGCGGGCTGCCAGCAACACAAGAAATATTGTCAAGTGTTAACGGAGTTTCAAATAGCAAATGTGCAAAAAAATCAACTGTCATCGGTATTTTGTCAAGGATTTCTGCTGCCACTAGATCGGCATCTGCTAGCAGCGTCGGCACAACTTCTATGCCGCTGCCTGCCAAGAGATAAGCAGCGCTGCCACCTTGACTTTCTCCCAGGTTCAAGCTCGTTTGACTGCCATCAAAAACCCGACTTTCTCCCGTTTGCAGTGTATAGTATCTGCCAAAAAAATCTATGATTGTCGCCTCCCACAAATCCCGTAAAATAACAGGCATTTTTTGCGATAATTGAGTTTGCTGCACTTGCGAAAAGCGCAATTCTTCCAGCAAATCCTTTAACTTCCGCAGGATGGAACTCATCAATTCACGCTTTTTGGTCGATCGCAAAATATCAATTTCCAAAGGCACGCCAGTCAAATTCACCAAATCTAACTGCAATTTAGCCGCTACCGAGTTAAACAAGCTGCGTTGCCAATCAGTTGCAACCGCCAAAGATTCAGCCGAAATTTGGGAATTCGCTAATTGCAATTGAGAATTATTTAACAAATTCTCGCCTGTAATTTCTTCTTTCTCCACTCTGCCTTCTCCCCTCTGCCTTCTGCCTTTTGCCTTCTGCCTTATTCCTTCTTCATTTTCCCCTTTTCCTTGAAACAATAACTGACTGACAATCCAGCGAGCGGCAAGCAATTCTCGCCGACGCCCGCTGAGTACAACCTCATTTAAAATATAGGGCAAATCTGTCTGATCTGCCGCTCTAACCTCTTGCAAATCAGCTTTGACAACCGCCAATGCTGTATCTATTTCTCGCAGTCCAGACAGACAAAAACCAGCCAGTATTTTTTGGTGTACGGGCGTATCAACTTTCGGATAATCTGCATTTTCCTCTGCACTTACTGCGGAGTTTTCTACTGTTTGAAGCACTGCTGCATTTTGTGCTATTTCCGAGTTAGATGCCACGTCTGTCGCCCAATAAGTGCTACCAGATGCCACCGCGCGAATAGCTTCGATGGTCAGGGAAATATCTCTACCTTTAGGACAATAGCCATTCGCGCCCGTCGCCTGTAACTCCGCCAACAGCTCCGCAGTCAGCGGCCCGCCTAGCACCAACAGTGGCAAGTTGGGGTACAAACTTTTGAGTTCGCCACACCATGCCAGCGCGTCTATTTGACCCGATCGCCAATTTATGGTTTCAACAGCCAAAATGGCCAAATCAGCAGGCTTCTTGGCTGTTTCAGAGTCTAGCGAGCGAGCCTCTAGAACCCGCAAAGCCTCGTTTCCCGTTGAAACCTCTGCGACAACTTGCAAGTCTGGATACTGCTCGCAAGCGACTCTCAGCCCCAACCGGAAAATGGGGTCGCCATCGATCGACAGCAGTTGAAAGTTACTCACTCGATTTTAGATTTGAGATTTTAGAGGTCGATCGCGCGAAAACCCAATTACTCGGGGATCAAATTAGCATCAGGAGGCCCAGCCGATTCAGGAATCGAGGGCGGCGCGGGTTCCGGAGCCGGAGCCGGAGGAGCCGGTTCCGGTTCCGGAGCCGGGGCCTCTTCTCTCGCGGGCGGATAGTAAGGTTCCGGCTCTCTCGCGGGCGGATAGTAAGGTTCCGGTTCCGGCTCCCTCGCGGGCGGATAGTAAGGTTCCGGCTCGGGAGCTGGCGGATAGTAAGGCTCGGGAGCCGGGGCCTCTTGTCTCGCAGGCGGATAGTAAGGCTCGGGAGCTGGCGCGTACTCCTGTTGCGGAGCTGGCGCGTATTCCTCCTGTTGCGGAGCTGGCGCGTATTCCTCCTGTTGCGGAGCTGGCGCGTACTCGCGAGCGGGTTCCGGTGGCGGTGCAGTGTTAGCTCTAAGTTCGGCACTCCAGCGCCCGATCGCACCTACCGCCTCTGAATACAGCGCCCTACCGTAACCGATTTGGGAAGCCGTATCGATCGCCGCTCCTAGACTGCCTTGAGATGCCAATTCCGAAGCTCGATCCAGAATCGGTCGGTCTTGAGCAACTTGCAGTTCGCTCACCCACTGATAGACATTATCCTGAGCTTTGGCGTACAAAGTCCTACCGCTCTTAATTTCCGAAGCTTTTTCAATAGCCGCGCTAAGTTTTCCTTGCTTCGCCAAGGCGATAGCTTCATCCAAAAAAGGCTGATCTTGAATAACTTCTATGCGTTTCGTCCACTGAGCCAAGAGAGTTTGCGCCTCTATCCTGCGGGGGCGGTTTTGAGCGATCAGCAGTACCTGAGCGATGCCGCCCTTGAGTCCTTCAACCGTTTGCGGTTCTGCCAACTGCTTCGCCAGGGTCAGAAAAGATTGGTCTTCGAGCCGCTGAATTTCCCGCCGCCAAGCAGCCACCAAAGTTTGAGCGTGAACCCGCCGCGGCTGTTTGAGTCCGATGGTTTGCGCGTGCTCGATCGCGAGTCCAAACGTCTCTATCTGACCGAAACTAGCGATCGTGCTCGCCACTTGCAGCCGCAGCAAATCTTGAAACTGCACCTGCAAATTTTCAATTTGAACTTGAGCCTGCTTGTACAGAGGCCGGCCCGGAGCAATTTGGCTGGCAGCCCCCCGCCCTTCCAGCAAGCTAAAAATGTGTTGTGGCAGCGGAGTTGATATCGACTGGTTCCACGTCACTGCCTGAGCCCTACCCAACTGCATCAAATCTTGAGCTTCCGCAAACAGTAGCGAATCCTGCGGGACCACAGAAGCAGCCTCGATCGCTCCCGGCAGATCTTTGGCCCCCAATCGCTTAGTAGCCATTGCCAGCAAAGTCCGGCTCCAGCCCTCAATTTCCTTCTCAGCTTTAGCGCGGGCAAAAAGCTGCGAGTCTATTTTACGAGCCAGGACGATCGCCTCAGCGAACTTTTGCGGAGTTCCCTCCTTCGCCAAATCTCTAGCCTCTTGCAACCGCTGCCAGCCGTTTCTTTCCAAAGAAATCTGCTGGATCAGCTCGTTGTAACGCTTCTGACTCCAGAAAATATTTTCCAGTTTAAATAAAGCTTGAGCATAATCCCAGGCCTTCCTTAAATCCTCACTTTTCAAAGCTGCTAGGGCTGTATCGTAGAGTTTTTGGCCCTCCTGCCAATTTTTTTCCCAAGCAGTAACCGCCTCTTCTACCTCGGGGTAAGACGGACTGGTTTTCGGAATTTTCGCCACAATCTCCAGAGCACCTTTCAAATCGCCCCTCTCAATTTTTGCCCTGGCAAATCCCAGAATGGCTTTCGACCATTCCCCTATCAAATGTTGACCCTGCGAGTATAGCGGATGTTCTTTCGGCCAAGCCTGCACCAGTGCCATTGCCGATTCTAGCTGTTCTAGCTTGCCCGACTTAGCTGCTTGCTGAGCGCAGTAAAGTCGCTCTCCGTCCGCCGCCAGCGGCGACAGTTGCTGGCAATTGGGAGGCGGCGGCATCGTCAGCAACCACAGAAATGCAGCGGCACCCGTTACTCCAAATCCCACCAGGAGACTCAGCCAGATTAGCTGCCACTGCCAAAAAGTTCTTTTCCCCTCTATTGGTGACGCCGTTGCTGAGGAACTCGCATCGCCTGTAGCCTCTGCACTCAAATGTGCCGTCGGTTTGGGGGATGGGTTGTATTGCGGTGGTGTGTGGAATTGGTCAGATTGTCGTCTCGCCATTACTTCAGCCTGTCCTGTAATGCGCACTAGAATGTGACACTCCCACATCAAATCATAGATTGTGATGTCGGCTTCTGACTCCTGTTAAGGAGATCGAGAACTTCCTTCAAGGTACTGGCAATCTTTCCCTCTACGGCGTTTTATAGTGAGGTTCGTGTCCAGCCCCACTGGTTGCTTCCGAGTATTTTAGGCTCTCGAAGCACGTAAATCATACCAGTTATCACACAGTTATTCACAGATCCCGGGGTCGTTTAGCAGAAAAAACAGTATAAAGCCCCCGTCAGTCGAGCAATTTTAGATTTTAGATTTTAGATTTTAGATTTTAGAATTGAGTCTGCACATGAATTGTGGGAGGGCTTCAACTAAGCTCTCATATTAAATCCGGCTCAGAAATTGCCCGATCGGACTCAGCTTTTGAAACCGCAACTACACAAACTTTGCTCCGCTCCAAGCCGATTAAAAAATAAAGGGGGTATTAAAGCCGGATTTGGTCTACACTTTTACCTGTAGGGGGTAGGATTGATTTTTTGGGTTTAGTTGTACATTTTATTCCCGATCGCCAAACTTGCCGATCGAGTTTTATTTTTCTGTTTTCCTTTTTTTCTACTGTTTTTTCTACTGTGCCGAATTCCGGCGGGCGACGCAACAAAACCGATCGAGCGCAGCTAAAATACTTGAATGATTTTATACGACCGACAGGCCTAGCACAAAGATCGGTTTTGCTTCCAACAGCGGCTGCTCGATCCGTTACGAAGCCTTTGGTGTATCGCTGACACTCGATGCTTGCGTGGCGGACTCTGCCGATCGATATCCGTAGAAATCTATCCGGTAGTCTACAATTCTGACGCCCGTTTGCTGTTGGATTTGCTCTATCAAATCGATCGGCAATTCCACATGAACGTCCAAAATCTGAGCCGTATCAAGACAGTTGACGTGAGAGTGAGAGTCGCTGACATTGCCGTACAAGCGTCCCTCCGAGCGTTCTATGCACTCAATAATCCCTGCTTTCGACAAAGCTTCTAGATTTTGATAAACAGAAGTATGACCGATCGAATGCGCTTGTTGGTTGAGGCGATCGTAAATTTCGCGAGCCGAAAGGTGTTCTTTTGCCTGCCACAAAAGTTCTAGAATAAATCGACGCTGGCGGCTCAAGCGCATTCCCATCGCCTGACAGCGGTTCAAAGCATCTTCTAATGAACGAATTGGTTTCACAGCTACCGCCTTCTAAAGCCTGCTCGATTTTTAATTTTTGTACATTTTAATGTTTGTACAATATTGCACGCCTATCATGTATCCACTAATTCTAACGCAGGGTTGCCCAACAGTAGAAGGTAGAAGGCAAAAATCTCGAATGAGTGAATTTTTTATAGTTGCTGCTGAATTTAGGCTGCCAGCACGCACCACAAAATTTTCGGTCTCACAAATATTGCTGCGACTCTATCTTCTACTGCAACAACTCCTAGTTCGAGGATTTGATGGCGTGAACCAATAACTTGGCGATGTCCGAGAGTTGCTTTTTGTTGAAGGTTTTGAGCAAAAGCTTGACTACCGCCTTCGGTTCGGCGGGAAGTGCTACTTGCTTCGAGGCTGCTGCTGGGGCTGTTGAGGCGATTGGCTCTGCTGGTTTTGGGTTTGCTGCCAAAAGTAGCAAATTTTTACTCGGAACGATCGTCTTGACTTTCCCCACTTGTACTAAATCGCCAGCTTCCTTGAGTTCTTTGATAATCAGCGGAGCTAAGACTTTATAAGAGTTTTTGGGATTAACGATCGCTGCTCTAGCGGTTTTTACTAAATTTTGCCAAGTCTCTATTTTACCTCCCAACTTATAGAGGCGAACGCACACAGCCGTCAACTCAGAGCGACTAGCAGCCGATTCTTTCTGCTTGAACACCTGCAACATTTCTTTGAGTAAACTCATCACTTCAACAGCAAAATTCGCCGGCACAGCGCCCGCTGTTGGAGCGGCGGGCGTACCAGACCCAGCAGCAGGCTGCACTTTGCCCGACGCCAATTTATCGAGATGAGTTTCCAGTTGAGCAAAAACAGGCATCACCTGCTGCACGAGTTTTTCTCCCTCTTCATTCCTCAAGCCGAAAGGCCCCTCCAGTCGCCCCAGCAAGTCCTTAAGCGTATCAACTCCCTTTAAAAATAGGGATTCTGCCGTTTGGTCAACCTGCTTGACGGGCCCGTCCTTGAGCACCTTAAAACAATCTTCCAAGCGGTGAGCGGTTGTTTTAATACTATCTAAGCCGAGCATAGCCGCCCCTCCTTTCACGGAATGGGCGGCTCGAAACATCTCTTGGACGCTTTCGGGGTCTTTCATCGTGGACTTTAAATCCACTAAACCATTTTCTAGAGTATCGAGGTGCTCCTTAGCCTCCTCTATAAACAAACGCATAATTCGGTCTTGCTGATCTGACACGACAGTCCTCCTAACAATCTCAGCACCCTCCAGAAAGCACCCTCTTCGCGGGAGAAAACACGACTCCTGCCCAGAGTCGGAAGCTCCCATGCAAAACATTCTAGCCTGCCTCAGCTAGCAGACTCAAAATACTGGTGTCGGGGCAATCTTAGCTCTAAAACTGGTGCGGTGGAGATTGAGCCTAGAGTTCTGAGGGAGTATCTGGAGCGACTTCAATACCCATTCCTTGTTTCATCATCTGCTGAGCCGTAATCAAGTCGCTTAACTCCTTGACTTCGACGCCGATGTCTTGGCAAGCCTGTTTCAGTTCCCGCTCGAAGGTGTTGAGGTCGCCTCCGTAGCCGCAAAGCTTCGCGGCTGTGGCGATTCCTTGTTGGGCGTTAGCTTTGGCGCAGTCGATCAATTCAATGCCTTTGAGGGGTTGGGAGGATGCCATAATTTCAAGCCACAATTTATCTTTTCTCCTACTGTACCTAGAAGGTTGAGGTCGATCGATCTATCGAAAGGCATGAAAAATCCTGCCTGTGCTGCGTGTTACCAATTCATACCTATTTTTTGGGAGTTCCTGCGAAGATGGCAGTAGTTGAGATTTTCTAACCCTGACTGTGCCTAAATTACAGTAGATTATTGTGAAAAATGTTTCCCAATCTAAAATGCACTGGGTCTGGAGCGTCCGGCACCGCGTGTTTGTGTCTTTTCTCTTTGCTATGGCAGTTGCTGTGTTGCTGCCACCTGACTATCTCCCCCTGACTCGGACGCTGTGCATCTGGAACGCGGGCGCGGTCAGTTTCCTGATTTTAACTTGGATGCTGATGCTGCAAGGCACTCCCGAAATGATGCGCCACCACGCTCAGCAGTTGGATGCTGGCCGCTTAACAATCTTAAGTACGATCGTGGCAGCCGCTTTTGCTAGCTTGTTAGCCATCTTCTTTCTGCTGCGCGATACCAAAGGTCTGTCACCAAATTTGCTATTTCTGCACTTGGGGCTTTCTGTCCTAACAATTGTTGGGTCTTGGATGCAGGTACACACTATCTTCACGATGCACTATGCCCGCAGCTACTACAAAAACCGCAGCAAGCAGCACGGCAGTTACTTACAGGCGGGGGGTTTGGATTTTCCGGGCGACGAGGAACCTGACTACAAAGATTTTTTATATTTCTCCTTTGGTATTGGCATGACTTGCCAAGTTGCAGACGTGCAGATTACTTCTCGTTCCACGAGGTATCTCGTGCTTTTTCACAGCGTGCTGTCGTTCTTTTTTAACACCGCTATTCTGGCTATGAGTGTCAATATTATTGCGGGATTGACTTGATAAAATTCAGTTCCATATGTTGAGGTTATCGGTAGGATCGTACTTCCTATTTTTTTTGAAGTATTTTATATCCATCAGTAGGACACTTGTATTACTATAGTGATATCCTCACTTAAAATACTCATAATTGGCTATGCCTACACCTTCGACAAGCGATCTGCCTAAACCTAAGTCTTGGGATGAGTTTGAAGATATTGTGTGGGATATTTACACACGAAAATGGAAAGATCCCAATGCTAAAAGGTACGGTAGAACTGGACAAGCTCAGAAGGGTATTGACATATACGGTCAACAAAATAGCTCTAATAATTATGTTGCCGTTCAATGTAAATGCTATGGGGACAATAAGCTCAATGGAGAAACAATCGCAGCCGAGGTTAAAAAAGCCGAGTCATTTTCCTCTAAAATTAGCGAGTATTTGATTGCAACTACAGTATCAAGAGACATAAAAATTCAAGATGATATTCGGAATCTAAATAATAAACGTCACTTACAAAATAAGTTTACTGTTCATGTAGTTTTTTGGGAGGATCTCTGTAGCTACTTAGCACACCCAGATAATTATGATTTGCTCACTAAGCATTATGGCGTATGGGAGCATATCTTTGCAAACCCGCAAAAAGAAGAGGGACAGAAAGTTGCATCAATTCGATATCTTCTTAGTTTAGAGATACAGCGAGACTGCGAGTTGCTTCAGGAAATTATCGCTCACAACGAGGAAGGTTATTTATCTAACAAGTGGCAATCATGCCTCAGCCAAAATCGTGGTGTATGGAAAGATATATCGTGTCGAATACTTCTAAGTCAGAGTGGCGATGAATTGATGCGGCATATTCATAATTTTTATAAGCACTTAGACAGTATCGAGGAGAACTGCAAAGATTTACTTGCGCTGAAATCAAAAGCTCAAACCTTTGAATCAAAACCTAAGTACGAAAACGGGATTCTCAGATTAGACACTATCCCTCCACCAGCCTGGACTGAGAAATATTTCACAGAGGCAGATGAAATAGCACTTCTCAATAGCAAGAAAAGACATTACATGAAATTGAGGAAATTGAAAGAGATAGTTCCGATGGTACTAGATTCTGGTAATCTAATTGTCGATAAATTAAATCAACAGTAAGTTTTTCTGTTTGCAACCTTACTCCATCTAGGGCCAGCAGCCCTCACTTCCCCAATTCGGAGAAGGCTCATTATTGGTTCGCCAAGTAGGTTTCTTAAATCATTTGGGAGGTTGTTCATACTAGCAGTCAGTTTCAGTTTTTCAAGCCATCGCTGAACTCGTGATTCAAACTCAACACCAGGTTGTCCTTTCCATTGCTCATCTGCAGGTGGTAGCAAATAATCTGGAAGTTTCGCTTCACCAACTACATCAATTGACTCACCATTATACTTTTCTAAGGAGTCGCGGATCAGAATTACGCGCTCTCCAGTTACGACAAGTCCAACTGAACAACCAATAGATGCCATATTGTTTTTAAGCTGTGCAATAAGTTGAGCGTTGATACTGATGTCTTTGGGCTTTACCTCAACTATCATCAGATATTCCCCATCTTGGCTTGTCACAACAATATCTGGTTGGGATGTTTTTATCATGGCATTATATCGCAGCAAATTTATTGGCGATGCAGTAAATCAACGACTAGCCTAAGCTTTGCGTAACAAAATTATAACTTGAGGGCATTCAAATTAGGTCATTTAAACGTTAAGACACGGACAATCAATTGATCTACCAAGTTGATGTTGATGGGACAGCAATTTTAATGCTGATTTTCCCACCCAAAGCAGATCGCCCTCCATCCCCCGACACTACAGCAAACGGGCGATCGCACGCCCCCGTTTTGCCAATCTCAAAATTTCCTGACATTTTTCTTGCTAAAGCGAAGTCATTACGAGTATGATTTAATAACAAGCAAAAAAGAGAGCCCCTATGAGGATAGAAGAAATTCCCCTCAACCAGATTCGCCGCCCCCTGCCGCGAGTCAACGACCAAAGCAAAGTCGCCGCCCTCATGGAATCCATCCGCGAGGTAGGTTTAAACGAACCCATCGACGTGCTAGAAGTAGATGGTCAGTATTACGGATTTTCCGGCTGCCACCGGTACGAAGCTTGCCAGCGTCTCGGTTTAGAAACAATCCGCTGTAATGTACGCCGAGCTCCCCGTGCCGTGTTGCAGATGCACTTAGCCTGAGCCTCTCAATAGCAATTCACGACAGGCAAACATTCGATCGCCCAAACCTTTCTAAGATATTCGATCGGCAATCACTACTAACAACCTAAAAACCTATGACAGCCAACAACCACAAACAACATCTTTACCCCACCCGCATCGATATGTCCGCCGCCACCCGCTCTCAAGTAGTCGGGCTGCTCAACGCCACGCTGGCAACGACTCTGGACTTAAAAACCCAAGTCAAGCAAGCTCACTGGAACGTTAAAGGCATGGACTTCTACCAGTTGCACTTGCTGTTTGACGAAATGGCAACAGAACTCGAAGAATACGTTGATACGGTTGCCGAACGGGTCACAGCTTTGGGCGGTTTGGCAGTAGGAACAGCCCGCACAGCCGCCGCAGATTCGATCCTGCCAGAATTTCCTTTCGACATTGTAGACGGCAAAGAATACGTGACGGCTTTGGCCGATCGCTACGCACCCTACGCCCAACACCTGCGAGTCGCCATCGACAAAGCAGCGGAACTCGGCGACGCCGATACAGCGGATCTCTACACCGAAATTTCGCGGACAATTGACAAGCGTTTGTGGTTCCTAGAAGCGCATTTGCAAGGTTCTGCGACAACTGCAACAGCCGCCGCCCGGGAAAAAGTAGCCGTCAAATAGCAAGCTTTCAATAATTGAACTTGCATCTTCATAAATTGCCAAACTCCTGTGGGGCGGGCTGTTGGGCCCGCCCCAAAAATGTATTTCGTTAATGCTCCTGAGAGCTTAGGATCGAGAATATGTCCATTTATTAATTTGGATGAAATTTTCGTGGCAGCTAATATTCCAGATTATGCTCCTCAACTGCAACGCCTGATGGAACAGGCGGGGCTTTCGAGCGATCGAGAACTCAGCCAAAAAGCAGGAGTTTCCGAGATCCAGCTAAGTCGCCTGCGTCGCGGTTTAGCCCTGCAAACCCGAGCCGACATCCTGCTCAAAATCAGTCAAGCTTTACAAATTTCCTTAACCGAACTGCTCGCAACCTTGGCACCAGACTATGTAGAGTTAGAACAGTCACCACCGACAGCCGTAGAACAAGAATATCAGCGCCTGCAAGCTTCGATCGAACAGCAGCGAGAATCTTTGATGCAGGAATTCCAGCTATCTAGCGTGCAAATTTTAGAATCTTGGATGTTGCAGTGGCCGACTGCTGCGAGCAAAGCTCAGGAAAATCACCACTTGCGGGCTCAAAAACTGCTGCCGTTGCTGCGGCCAGTCGAGCAGTTATTGCAGCATTGGGGAGTGGAGTCGATCGCCCCAGTCGGAGCCGAACTGCCCTACAATCCGCAACAGCACCAGCTCATCGAAGGAACAGCCCAGCCCGGAGAACCCGTCAAAGTCCGCTACACAGGCTACAGACAAGGCGACAAACTCCTCTACCGCGCCAAAGTTAGCCGAGTTTGATTAATACCAGAAGGTATTCAGCAGAACAAAGATTGTCCCCCTCTCAAAATTCACTGCCGGCGTAGCGCTGCGACTCTCATCAGCGTTGCGATCCGCGACGAGCGCCATCTTTTGCACTCAAAACTATTTTCCCGCTCTCTGGCTCTGGCGCTTTCACTCTGTTATTTGGATCGGAGTCCATCTCGCAGCTATACTAGCCTAGTCTGGCTAGAAATTCTGACATTCCCACCGCAAAATATGAGTCCTGTAGTTAAAATTATTCAGCCCTCTGGCATTTTAGACGGCACCAAGGCAAGTCAATTCCGCCAAGAGATTAGCGACCTAGTGGAAGCGGGAGCCGATGTGGTATTGATAGACTTCACTGATGTGACATTTATGGATAGTTCTGGTTTGGGCGCTTTAGTCTTGGCGCTCAAAACAGTCCGGGCCGCTGGGAGTCAATTAGTTGTCTGTTCTATCAACGAGCAAATCCGCATCTTATTTGAACTCACCAGCATGGATCGAGTTTTCGAGATATTTCAGACCCGCGATGCTTTTAATAGCAAAATTCTCTCAACTAACTAAATCTTTGGGCTGCTGCCTTCTTGCTGTTTGGTCGCAGATGCAATGCAAGAAGTCAGCTAGCCAAAGTTTACCTTGAGTAAAGACCAATCATCATCAAAAACTGCTTTAGCGTTCAACTTTTGAATGTAGTTCAAAACCAGCTCTAACTGGTCGGCACTTGCACCGTTGTAAGCTGCTAACAAATCTACGAAAGGGTCAAGCCCCCAGATATTGCCGTCTGGTTGGTGGATCTCGTATACTCCGTCGCTAAAGATGTAGAGAGTGCTTAAATCCTCGACATCGCAGCAATTATCGACATAGGGGGCGTCGGGGAACATCCCCACAGGCATTCCGGGGGTTTTTAATCGCTGGATTTTAGCGGTACTCGCAGGCGACTGGGAAATCAACACGGCCGGGGGATGGCCGGCGCTGGCGTAAACGAGCTGGCGAGAAATGCGGTTGTAAACGCCGTACCAGATGGTGAAATACTTGTCATTTTGGTAGCTCATCTGGAAGGTGGTGTTGAGGGCGCGCAAAACATCGCTGGGTTTGTAGTAGTCAATGTTGGGGAGCGCGCGCGATCGCAGCAAATTCAAAACTGCCACTGAAGGCAATGCCGCCCGCAAACCGTGACCCGCCACGTCGAGCAAGTAAATCGCCAAATAATCGGCGTCCAGCCAGTTGTAGTCAAAGCAATCTCCCCCCAACTGTCGGGAGGGAATGAACTTTGCTTCAATGCTGACAGGTTCCGTCATCGGATCTGGCAGCAGCGATTGCACGTACTCCGCCGCCTCGGCTAATTCTGCTTCCAGACTTTGCTTGGCTATTTTCAAATCTCGGCTGAGTTGGTGCAGCCGCAATCCGGCGCGTACTCTCGCCTGTAATTCGTTGAGTTCGATCGGCTTCGAGATAAAATCGTCGGCACCGGCGTCGAGGCCTTTGACTCGATCGGCGATCGAACCCAAAGAAGTCAACAAAAAGAATTGTGTAGTTGACAGATCCGGATCTGCCTTAACTCGACGACATACATCTATGCCCGTCAAGCGCGGCATGATCCAATCGCAAATTATCAGGGCCGGACGCAATTTTTGCGCCTGGGCTACACCGTCTTCGCCATTACTTGCTACTGTTACTTCGTAACCCTGTTTTTTCAGGGTTCTTCTCAGCAGTTCTTGAACAGCCGTATCATCGTCAATAACCAGAATTTGAAACATGGGCACTTAGGTACTACAAGTTTTTCAAGGTCTGGGGGTCATTTAAAATATATCCTGTCAGCGCCCTTGTCTGAGATTGAGTATAGTTGATTGACATCGCTTTCGAGGTAATTGCTTTTGACGGCGGGTCGTTGAGTTCAATTTACGTTAAAATTTGATAGAAATTTGGCGCGATCGAACTTCACTCAGTTTATACTCAGAATATAAAATTTTATAGACTTTTATTTGCCACGGGCGCTGGTTGACATGGAAGTGCTATTTATGGTAAAGTGACTCACCGATTATTCGATTAGACATTGATCCACGGCCCACCAGAGCTAGTATCCTCAAACTACCATTCAATTTTGCCGCCGTTATACTTTGTCTCGTTGTATTTTATCTGGTTGTATTTTGTCTCGTTGTATTTTGCCCGCCGGCCGATGAAGAACTTGTGTGGTGAGCGTGATTGAATTAAAGGGTTCCGAAAAGTTGCCGATGCTAAAAAAAGCGGATCTTCAAGTCAATACAGGTCTGAATGGATTAAGCTGGGTTTTGTCGTGGTTTGCACAATTGTACGACTCGCGAATTCCTACAAGTGTGTGGATAAGGTGTCAGTTGGCTTTGGCTGAGGGCTTTACGAATGCGGTGCGTCACGCCCACAAGGGCAAACCAGCGGATTTGCCTGTTGACATTCAGGTGGCTGTGTTCGCTGAATCTTTAGAGATTAAAATTTGGGACTCGGGCGATCCGTTTGATTTAGAGAAAAAAATCAAAGATATTTCGGAAAAAGTCGATATTCACTCTCCGGGCGGGCGGGGCCTAAAATTGATCAAAGACATCGCAGACAGTATTAGTTACGAGAGAACGGCTGATGGACGGAACTGTTTGTCGATCGTCAAAAATTATTCGCCCTGTCTCAATGCCGAAGGATGAAGCTGATATTTTGCAACAGCCGGAGGAACTTTCCGGTTAATGAGATCGATCGGCTTTTAAACGCGGGACAGAGGATTCAGCCACAGCAGAATAGTCCGTTTTAATTCATTTAATTCCCGATACACTTCTTGTTTGACCCATTGCCCGATCGCATCGAATGGCGTAAAAATTTGACCTACAGGCCAGCTAACATCTTGCCCCAATGGCGTTTGATGGTTGCCGGCTAGAGTCTGAACTGTAATCATGTCAGGAAATCGTGCTTTTAGCAGTTTGGTCAACAGCAGGGTTTGGTCGATGTTGTCGCCGTTAAATTTAACTAAAAGATTGCGCCGAATTTGATAGCTATCTTGGACGAGGCGATTAGTCTCTTGCGGGGAAGGGGTAAACTCAACGTTAAAGACGGGGGAAATTTGCTCGACGATCGGGATTGCTTCTGATGCCGCATAATTGTTGAACGAAATCAGAATATTGCCTGCCCTTTCTACGTCAAATACAGAACCGATCAGCAAGTGCAGTTTGCATCCCATGCTGTGTCCCATGCCGTAGATGGGGAGATAGGAAGATTTGAGAAATTTAGTGCCGCGCAGGCGATCGAGGGCATTTTCAAATTTGTTGAGAACATCGCGGGCGATCGCAATATGATCTAAAGTATTGACAAACGGCGTTGCTACTACAACATATCCTTGGTTCCCCAAAGCTTCTAACAGCCAGCGATAGGTGAGTTGCGGTGCTGTCGCCACAAATGCACCGCCGAGAAAATGTACGATCGCGATCGGTCTTGAAGGAATTAATACCCAGTTACCAGAAATTTCTTGCCAGTCCATAAATTCAATCTAATTCCAAATAAAAAGGCGATCGTCCTCTGAAGGTATAAGGCAGAACTTTTTGTAATTTTTTGCTTTTACTTTCTGCCTCAAAAAGGGCTTGGCTACCCATTTTTTCCTTCAAAAAACTTTGCTCTTTACTTATATATGATATTTAGTGTAACTGTTTTGGCGGCAAATAGCACGGGGGGCGAACGCTGCTATTTCTGCCCTGTATAGGGTTGAAGCTGGCGGCCGAATAAATTAAAGCTGACATCCGATCGCGACTTTCAAAAATTTTTATATCGTCTCCCATCGCACGGCGGCAAGCCGCTGTGGTTGTTATTGCGGGTAATTGACCCGACAGAATATTAACAGACAAATACCACTCAAAACCCGAACAGGGCCTATTAACTAGCCCCTGCGCGATCGGCTTCGATGCGGCTTGATTGGCATCACCTAATTTCTGGGAGCATCTCACTTTTGCCGCCTTGCTAGAAATTGGAGTTTTGAGGCAGGAGGCAGAAGGAAAGAGGAAGAAGGCAGGAGCCAGAAGAAGTGTTTTTACAAACATGAGATGCTGCTTAATTTCTTGACTAAAACCTACATAAAAATCTCAGCTTTTTGAGGATAACCCCTCGAATTCAGAAGCTCGCGGGGGGTTTAATTCTGCCGAATTACTGATGCCTTCTGCCGTTTGATGACTCAACTTCTCGTGAGCCTTCATCCATTTCCACTTGTTCAGAGTAGCTTGAGGATTGAGCACTGTGGTAGCGAGGCCGTAAACAATAGTCGGCAAAACCTCCCGATTTAAAAAACTTTGCCCCAGCTTTCTCATGTAGTGCAGTGCCAAAACTTCTCGGAATTTGTTAATCTTTTTCAAAAGTGGCAAATTCTTAAAGCGTACCTGTTCGTACTCGTGGAGTGATAACTCTTTTTCTCCCTGCAAGCGCCGCAGTTGGTTTTCCTTGACACAATCAGAAGCTATGCGCTTTTTCAGCCAGTGCTTATCCGTGAGAGACTTTCCTCTAATTCGATAATTTCCCAAAGGTTCTGTCGTAGCTAGCAAGCCGTACTTTTGAGCAAGTTTAGTAAATAACTCTGTATCTTCTCCTACCTCCCAATCTTCTGCAAACCCACCTTCTTTGAGAAGAATGGAGCGATCGACTACAACAGAAGACGGGAAAACCCAAGGGCTTTCGCCTGTCTCCTTAATCGCCTGCATTTCTGCTTTAGTTGTAGGATAGGTGGGAATGTAACTCAACTTGTTGCCGCGCTTGTCTAAATACCGCAAAGCGTGAGCCACAGCTTTGACTTCGGGATTGTCTGCGAGCATCTTCAAACAAACTTCTAGCTTGTTGGGCTCCCAGGTATCGTCGCTGTCGATAAACGCTACATAGTCGCCCGTTGCCCGATATATCATTAAGTTTCTCGCCTTAGAAACCCCGTAATTTTGGGGATTCCGGAAGTATTGAATTCTCGAATCTTGTTCCGCCAGTTGAGCGGCAACTTTGTTAGTAGCGTCAGTAGAGCAGTCATCAACAATTAAAATTTCTAGATTCTTGTGGGTACCACTGAGTACGGAGGCAACTGTCTCGGCTAGAGTGTCGGCAGCATTGAATGCAGGAATGATTACACTGACTTGTTCGCTGTTCATAACTTGCATTAGGTGTGGTTTGGTAGTTGTTCGCCGAAGTAGAGTCTAGAAGCAGACACTCTGACTCTTTTACGCGTAAGTACCAGTATTCCAGAAACTTGCCTACATACTGCCAATATAACAGGCTTACCTACCTCAGTGTTATCTACCATAAGGGGGGACACGCGTTAGGAGAGGGAGTGCAGACTATTGGGCGACAATTTTTCTGGCACACAGGCGTCGGCTGCGAGGCATTGACGGTTTTGTCGGGGGATTGAAGTTTTCCTAAAGTCGATCGGATATTTTTGCTTTAATCGGACTTACCCAGAGAAACCAGGCCTCCCCCAAAATTGTTGGTTTGACAACTAGATATCTAGTAATAAACCGACTTTATGACTCATATCTAGTCCGGTTAACCGCTGAGAATAAAATTGTTTTCCATGTGCCTTGGGCGGACTAGAGAAGACTTTCATCACTCACTACAAATCTAATTATAATTATTTAACCAAACTCGCTCTCAAGTGCGTAATTTCTATTTAATTGATTGACTTGCTCGTCGCATAACTACCCCAAATAATTCTCTGTTATGTCGGCTATTTGTTTCAGAATAAAAGCAATAATCTAAAATTTATAATTAGTTTTTTTGAGGTTTTATCAACTGAACTATTCTGCGTTCATCAGCTTTGTTGAGATGAGTGGTTTCTAAATAAAGATGCTTTTTCAAACTTATTGAATGATTAAGTTGCCATAAGCTGTCCCTCATTTCTCTGTTTTTTGGGCTGCCAGAGCCTCCCAGGGTCAAATAGTTACCCAGTCTACCATAACAGGTAATTTATCTGCGGTTGAACTCAGTACCGCTAGGTCTTAGGGAAGACGAGCGTAAAATTATACTGTAAAAAATCCTCGCATCACCCGTAAAAAATGTTGCCAAAGTTCTTGAGCAAAGTGCAAATTTATACTTGTTGCCTAACTGTCTTGGTTTTGGGCGGCTGCCAACAGCAGCTACAGCCAACCTTGCTGCTGCAGCGCAGCAAACAGGGGATGGCTGTTTCGGCTCATCCTCTGGCGAGCGCTGCGGGTCTTACCCTGCTGCAACAGGGAGGCAATGCAGTGGATGGGGCGGCTGCTACGGCTTTGGCTATTTCGGTAGTGGAGCCTTTTTCGGCGGGTATCGGCGGCGGCGGTTTTTTGCTGCTGCGGCGGGCTGAAACGGGGACTGTGCAAGCGCTGGATTTCCGAGAACGAGCTCCGAAAAGGGCCGCGCGGGATATGTACCTCGACAAGTCAGGCAAGGTGCTTCCAAGGGCAAGTCTGGACGGGCATTTGGCGGCGGGTATTCCGGGTACTGTGGCTGGACTTTATACGGTGCACCGCGAGTACGGTAAGTTACCTTGGGCGGCTGTGGTGGCGCCGGCGATCGCCCTGGCTGAAAAAGGCTTTCCGGTAAGTTCGCGGTTTACCGCGGCTACCCAGGAACGACAGAATGCGATCGAAAAAAACCGGGCGGCGCGGGAAGTTTTTACTCGGGGTGGCATTTTATACCAGCCGGGGGAGCTTTTGGTGCAGCGGGATTTGGCGCGGACATTGCGGCAGATTGCAGAAAATCCGCAAAGTTTTTATACCGGGGACATTGCGCGGGCGATCGCCGCCGACATGGCTAAAAACGGCGGCATTATCACTCTGGAAGATTTGAAAAACTATACGCCGATTTGGCGGAATCCGGTTTGCGGCAACTTTCGCACTTACCAAATTTGCGCGATGTCGCCTCCTTCTTCCGGCGGCGTTCATTTGTTGCAAATCTTAAATATTCTGGGAGATACGGATCTCAAGAGTTTGGGAAGGCAAAGTCCAGATACTTTGCACTTGCTGGCGGAGAGCATGAGGATTGCTTATGCTGACAGGGCCGAGTATTTGGGCGACCCGGATTTTGTGAATGTACCGATCGAAGCTCTGACTAGCAGCAATTATGCCAAATTGAGACGATCGCAAATCCAAATGTCAAAAGCCAGACCCTTCAGCGAGGTAAAAGCTGTTGACGCTGAAACTTTGAGCCGCTTCGTGTGGGAGTCTCCTGAAACTACGCACCTGACGGTAGTCGATCGAGAGCGCAATGTTGTGAGTTTGACGTTTACGGTGAATGGCGGTTTTGGGGCTGGGGCTGTGGCGGCGGGCACGGGAATTTTGCTCAACAACGAGATGGACGATTTTGCCGCAGCGCGTGGAGTGCCGAATTTGTTTGGTTTGGTGGGCGGGGAGGCAAATTCGATCGCCCCGGGGAAAACTCCTTTATCCAGCATGACGCCGATCATCGTGACAGAAAATGGCAAATTCCGTCTGGCTGCTGGGGCTCCCGGAGGCAGCACGATTATTACCACGGTGCTGCAAATAGTGCTGAATGTGTTGGTTTACGACATGAATGTCGGCGAGGCTGTATCTGCACCTAGAATTCACCACCAATGGCAGCCCGATCGCCTGAGGGTGGAACGGGGAGGTTTTGAGGCTGCGACGCTTTCGGAGTTGCGTCGGCGGGGACACCTGATTGTGGAAGATGACGGCTGGGGCAATGCCAATGCGATCGTCCTGACTGCTGACGGTTGGTTGCAAGGGGCTGCGGATCGGCGCGGCGAAGGAGAAGCAAGAGGGTTTTAGTCATCTGTGAACTGTAATTGTTCTAGGGGCGGGTTGTCATCACCTTGACTTCCTCACCAGCACTTGAGTAAACCCGCCCCGCCCTCTACCGGAATGCTCGATCGAGCTGACTTGATATAAATTGCGCACTTACGCAGACAGCGGGTTTTTCACCAAAATCCCACGCGAGTGCGCGATCGCCAACGATATAAAAACCCGCTTTCTTTTAGTATCCAGTGCGTAAGTCATTAAATTATTAGTCTGTGTAGGTATATTTTGGCATCCCTGTTTTTGTGGTGAGGTTTATTGACTGACTAACTGCCAATAACTACAAAAAAAAATAACTCCAAAAACCGTAAATATACTTAGATATAAATTCCTTGTAAAGGCACTAGACATTGATAGTTATATAGTGAGAAAATGAAGTTGTGCATTGAATCAGCTTTGTAGTTTTAACAAAAAATTTATGATAAATTCTCACAAAATTGCTGCATTAACTACTACATTGACTGGTGTCCTGAGCTGGTTGGCAGCGCCAGCCATGGCATTTTCGGTAGGAGCAACTAATAACATTGAGACTTTGAAAAATAAGTTGTTAGGAACTAATACAGCAGGATTGAGTAATTTCTCTGTTTCAATTACAGGGAATGAGGCTGCTTTTGGTACTTTCACTGATGACCCCTTCGGTTTGACATCAGGTGTTGTTCTCAGCACTGGTAAAGTCACTGATATACCGGGTCAGAATGGGAAAGATAATCTAATGACCAACGGCAGCGATTTAAACACGGACTTTGGGCCTAGGGGTAAAGAGGGGGATTTGACTCAGCTCAACCTCAGCTTCTTTGCTAATAGCACGGTTGAAAAGTTGTTTTTTGAATATGTATTTGCTTCTGAGGAGTTTCCTGAGTTCGGCGGTTCTGAATTTAATGACAATTTTGAACTGCTGCTAAATGACACTAATTTGGCAAAGTTGAGCGACGGGAAAACAGTTACGATTAATAATCTGGTTCCAGATCCAAATAATCGCTCTAAAGATCACCCGGACTATATTGACAACCCAAGTTTTACAGGTATTGCTGCTAACATTATTAAGCTGGACGGTTTTACTAAAGTTTTAGGTTTTGAGGGTTTGCTCAAGCAAAATCAGACGAATGTTCTCAGCATCCGCATTAAAGATGTGGGCGACGGCAATCTAGATTCTGCTGTATTTATTAAAGGTGGTTCTGTGGGGACAGAAAAAGCTGAGGCGGTTCCAGAACCGATGACTGTGGGGGGTTTGATGGCGGGAGGGGCTATGCTGGCTGCTGGACGAAAGTTGCGCGGTCGTCGGAAATAATTAATCTAAAAATAGATTAACAGTCTTGGAGGCAGAGACGGGGTTCGATCAACCAAAATACTTCGTTCCAGTCTTTGAACCCGTTAAAAAAACTCGGTTTGTGCGCTGATTGCGATCGTGTAATATAATCTCAAGTAATTTAACCTATATGGGTGCGCAGCGAGGAATGCAAGTCCTCATAAAATTTTGACGACGAACGTCCTCACTACGAACCAATTTTATGGCGGTTGTTATAGCGGACAGAATATAAGTTTAGATCCAAAATTCGCGAAAGGCGGATTTTTTTGTATTTGGAATTGCAGCAAATATTGCAGGTAAAACCCGCGTCTACAACCACTCACTAAAAACTAAATAATTTAGCTATGAACAGTACCGTCGGGTAAGATTGTACCTGTTAATGTAGTCCGGGTAAGTTTGACCATAACTCGATCGCCGTAACCGATTTTCGCTCCTGTTAAATCAGCACCGCTCAAGTCAGCACCGCTCAAATCGGCTCCGATTAAGTTGCTTTCTCTCAAGTTGGCATTGATCAAACAAGCTCCTAACAAATTGGCCCTGAACAAGTTTGCTTGGTGCAAATTCGCGCCTGTGAGATTGACGTTGTGTAGAAAAGCATCACTTAAGTCGGCTTCACTCAGGTTTGCATTGCTCAAGTTTCTTCCTGAAAAATCCTTTTCTTTTAAGGAAGCTCCTTTGAAGTTGGAACCGCTTAAATCGGGAGCTTGTGGCCCAGCTTGGCGGTAAGACTGAGATGGCGGCGGCTGCGATTGGTAGCGGGACGCCTCCGAATAGGGTCCTGCAGGGTTTCCCCCATAGTTTCCCGGATAATTTCCAGGATATTTTCCTGAAGTGGGTTCAGAAGAGTAGCGGGGTTCTTTAGGGTTTGCCGGTGGTGGCTGGGTGTTTTGGTACTGGGTGTTTGGATACTGAGTATTTCTGTACTGAGTGTTTTGGTACTGAGTATTGGGTTGCTGAGTATTGGGTTGCTGATTGTTTTGGTACTGAGTATTGGGTTGCTGATTGTTTTGGTACTGAGTGTTTTGGTACTGAGTATTGGGTTGCTGGGTAGTTTGTTGCTGGGTAGTTTGTTGCTGGGTAGTTTGTTGCTGGGTATTTTGTTGCTGAGTGTTTCTGTACTGAGTAGTTTGTTGCTGGGTATTTTGTTGCTGAGTGTTTCTGTACTGAGCGTTTTGTTGCTGGGTAGTTTGTTGCTGAGTGTTTCTGTACTGAGCGTTTTGTTGCTGGGTGTTTTGGTGCTGGGTGTGTTTGTGCTGGGTGTTTTGGTACTGGGTGTGTTTGTGCTGAGTATGTTTTTGCTGAACGTTCTGATTCTGACCTCTTGGTTGAATCGATCGCAATTGTTCGCGAGCTTGATTAATTTCCTTAATCTTTTCTTCAGCTTTCTGTAGTAGTCTGGGATTATCTTTGGGGATGCGATCGGGGTGCCAAATGAACGCTAAATCCTTGTAGGCTTGGCTAATTTCTTCTCTGGAAGCTCCGGGCAACAGTCCCAGCACTTTATAGTATTGGTCGAGGTCGTTCATTGTACCACCTTTCGCTTTAAGAAATTAGGAATTAAAAATTAAGATCGGAGCAAAAGCCGTTCTCAAAGCTTGCTTGTCCGATCGTACATTAGATGAACAATAACTCAGCTAAGCCGCTGCTGGCAAAAATTCTCGAATTCGCTGCAAGTATGTTGCGGCATCCTCCAGCATCGGAAAGTGAGCCGTATTCGGAATTATAACAAATTCTACTTTTTTGCTGAGGGAGGCTGCTTGCTCTCCCATGACGGCGGGGATAATTTGGTCGAATTCTCCGGCCACAAGCAGTGTGGGAACACTCAGCCGCGCAAATTCTTGGGGCATTTCCTCGGCTGCTCTTTTGCTGACGGCCGTCACCATTGTACCTATAGCAGCTTGCTCGTCTGCCATTAAAAAATCCTTGAGAAACGCCAGACTGACCTCTGTGGGCAGGGAACGGCGCAAAAACCGGGCCATAAATAGCCGATCGGCAAACGGGATGGATGCCAGCCAAGAGGGTCTAAATTTTACCACATAGCCACCGAATTTGTGAAAAGTTGTAAAAGATTTCTCGTCGTATTCAAAAATCCCGCTGCAAGTGAGAATTGCTTTTTCTACTTTTTCGGGGTAAAGATTGAGAAATAAAGTAGCAATTGATGCTCCTGTGGAGTGAGCATTGAGAAAGACGCGGCTTAAATTCAAAGCTTCTAATAATTCAGCTAAGTCCCGGGCGTAGGTTTCGAGTTCGTAGCTGGACTCAGGAGGCTCTTTCGGCAAGGGCGATCGACCAAAACCTCTCATATCGTAGAGCAAACAATCAAAATCATCAGCAATAGCCCGTGCCGTGCTTTCCCAGTAGCGCGCTGATCCCGCCCAGCCGTGCAGAAATACCATCACTCGTTTGCCGCTGGGTTGGGTACTGTTATCTGCCGTTATCCACTCGTAATAATGTTCTACACCGCGAATTGAAATGAAAGACATGATATTGATTTTGGATTCTTAGATTTTAGATTTTAGATTTTAACTCATAATTGTTCACTAAATACCAAAATTCCCGACTTCTTAAAGAAGTCAGGAATCTCAAGACTACATCTATCAAAAAATCAGCGTTAATCTGCGTCAATCCGCCCACATCTGCGGTCAAAAATTACCAACATAGGAACCAATCATAAATCTTAAGCCGCAGAAGCAGCCAGCCAAAATAAGCCGTCTACTAAAAGCGCGCTCAAAACTGCTCCGCTGAAAGCGCGCCAGTGCAGTTGTCGATCGCGCAAACTCAGCAAACCGACTGTTAACAACACAGCGATTAAAACTAGAGCACAGCCTATGCCCCAAGGTGTTTCGATTTGACCGATCGCACTTTGAAAAATCGGCATTGCTAATTCCGGTTCCGCGTGCATCACTTGCCGCCAGTAGGGCATCAACCCAGTTAAATAAAAATATAAATCAGTAATGGCAGTGCCCAAGAGCGAACCTAAATAAAAATAGCCGCCCACTTTTCCCCAAGATTTGCCCAAGCACCAAATAGCAAAAGGCAAGCCAATTGATTCTATAGGTAGATGTAAAATTGGTTCCCATCTAAACCAGCCCCAATAGATAGAACCTGCCAGCCAACATCCGGCAAATCCTAATAATAAATCTCCCCAAAGTTGGGTTTTGGGGCGGAAAATTAGAATTAAACTGAGAACGAACCAGGGGATAGTTGACAGCAAACTGATGGTGGGATATAAGCGAACTAACGGTGCTTGCACGAAGACTGGAATTGAGACTAAAAATGCAGAGGCACTAAATATCAACCACTGTTTGATGCTGTTTGTTGTGCCTGAAGTGACTGAATTGTCGAGGCGGGCGATGGTGGCAATAGGTGCGATCGCGGATGATACTAAATTAAGATTAAACAACTGATTGGACTCCGTATTGTTTCAATAGGTGGACTAAAAATTTTGCTGCGGTTGTGGGTGCGACAGTCTCAATGCCGGCGGCGGTTTGGCTGACGTGCCAGCCTTTTGCCGTTTGGGGATCTCGCCATAAATCCAAATGTTCGATCGCCGGATCTGCATAAAAGCTTTCTCCACCGCCACCGAGAATTGCCGAACTCCAGTGCGTAAAGCGATCGTGGCTGATTCGGTGGATGGGAAAATTGCCCCCCAGGGGTACTCCCCAACCGTCTAAGGCAAAAAAAGCCCCGACTTTGCCGCCGAGTTGCTGCCACATCCAAGCCGCCCCGATCGCCCCGGCTACTCCTGCCGAAAAGCTGACAAATACTAGACTTTCTCCTGCTAACTCTTCCCTGCACAAAAAGTGCAATATGTCAAGAGCTGAAAAAGGCGGATATTTATGAGCGGGAAAAATCTTGACACGATCGACTATTTGCTGGTTTTGGCGATCGGCTGCCAGTTCCCAAAGCCCCGAAAGTCCCGCCAGGAAACAGTCGGTTAGCTTTGGTTCGTGGACTCCGGGGCAAATTACCAGTCTCATAGTTCGTCAAGAAAGTTAATATAGTTCGCAACATAACTTTATCATATACCTACTATATCATATACTACCCCAGGGGATAGGGTGTTAAACTTATAATAGAGTCTAGTTTGAAGAGTATCCCCCCAAGTTAAATGCTGGGAACGCTCTAAACCGCATTAATCTGAGGCAAGGTGAGGGAGTCTTAAGAAAACATGAAACTTATCCCCCCCTGCCCCATCTCCTGTCAAGCTTAGCAAAGGCTGATTCTAGTTTTAAGCAGTTCTGTATTTAGATTTAACTTTTCCGGCGGCGTCGAAGCCGACCCCACAAAAGCTTAAAGAAACAGGATTGTGAAAATTAGAGGCCTGCCAGCTTAGCTGCCCTACGAATTTCGGGTCAGGGTCAATCGATTTTAGATTTTAGATTTTAGATTTTAGATTGACCCCACGGATAAATGCGGAGGCTTGAGGATTTTCGATTTGGGATTGATTCCACGGATAAATCACGTGGCGGGTACCATCAAGAAATTCTTGGTCAAAAAACCTACTTAGGACTGATGCCCATCAATCCGGTTTCTAGGATAAATAAATAAGAGGTTTGACCAGGAAGTATGGGCGCAGAAACCGGGAATCAGCCCCGCGCACGTCAGTCGTGCGATCGCAAAAAATGAAAAATCTCCCATTCACCCTTCATCCTGCCTGGATCTCTTAGAATAAATAAAATTGAGGAATACAAAGTGGTTGCTTCTCCAGAAAAAATCGATTTCAAAACATCTGCAGCACCCGCAAGTAACGATCGGGTTGCTGTATTGCTGATGGGTTACGGCGAAGTCGAAAGCTACGACGATTTTGCCAACTACAACGAACAAGCTTTAAATTTGCTTACGGCAAAGTTTGCGCCAGTACCGCTTTGGATTTATCCGCCGCTGGCGAAGATTTTAGCAATCTTTGACTTGCACGAGTGGAGTCACCAACACGGCCAATTCGTTTCGCCGCACAATGCAATTTTTGAACAGCAGCGCGCTGGGATTGAAAAGAATTTACAGGAGAAATGGGGCGATAAAGTAAAAGTGTTCAAAGCTTTTAACTTTTGCGCGCCGTTTTTGCCGGAACAAGTAATCCCTCAAATTCAAGCAGAAGGATTTGACAAAATTCTGATTTATCCGCTGCTGGTTGTTGATTCTGTTTTCACCAGTGGCATTGCAGTCGAACAGGTGAATAAAGCTTTAGCACAAACCTTTGATGGTAAGGAACATTGGGTAAAAGGACAGCGCTACATTCCTTCTTTTTACGATGAACCTGCTTACATCCAGCTAATGGCGGATTTGGTTGAAGAGGAAATTAAGAACGATTTAGCTGTAGCGCATTTGCCTTCTCAGATTGGGATTGTGCTGATGAATCACGGTTGTCCGCACAAGGCGAAGGGCTTTACTTCCGGTATTGTGGAAAGTCAAGCTTTGTACGATCGCGTGCGTGAACGTTTGATGTATCGCTATCCTTTGATTTCGGTGGGTTGGCTGAATCACGACACGCCGCTGATTGAATGGACGCAGCCAGATGCGACGTTGGCTGCGAAGAATTTGATTGATTTGGGTGCAACTGCGATCGTGTTTATGCCGATCGGATTTGCCACAGAAAATCACGAAACATTGTTAGATGTAGACCACATTATTGAGTCTTTGCAGAAACAGCGTCAAGGAGTTACTTACCGCAAATTGCCTTGCGTTAACGACCATCCAGAGTTTCTGAAAATGGCGGCCGAGTGGGCAAATCCGCAGATTGAAGCGTTGTTGAGTGAGACTGCGGTTGCTGTTAATCCGAGTTTGGCTGCGGCGCACCGCGAGCACAGTCATTCTCATGAAGGGCACGGCCATTCTCATGGAGATCATGGTCATTCTCACGGTGGACATTCTCATGGTGAACACGGTCATTCTCATGGGGGGCACGGCCATTCTCACGGGCACGGGCACAGTCATTAATTAGTTGAGTTAAAAAGTCGATCGTCCTTTGCTTGTTTTAGAGAAAGGGCGATTTTCTTTTTGATCAAATTTTCTGTGCTTGTCAAACATCCGCTTAGTTGCTACACTGTAGATACTATGTATATACATTCTCTGAGAAAGGGTAAATTCCTCAGAGTGATATCACTAACTAGAGGTTCAGGCTATGGTTGCGACGATCGCAAAGTGGGGAAACAGTCTTGCTATTCGGATTCCACAGAATTTAGCTAAAGAGATTAACTTGGCTGAGGGTTCCGAAGTGAAGCTTGTCTTGATAGATGGCAAGCTGACGATCGAGCCTATCGTTCGTCGGCGGTATTCGCTTGAGGAGCTGATCGAGGCAATGACGCCAGAGAATGTTCATAATGAGATTGATACTGGAGTTGCTATCGGGAACGAAGTTTGGTGACACAATCAAATCCCTACATTCCGAGTCGAGGCGATATCGTTTATTTAGACTTTGACCCAACTAAGGGACACGAGCAAAAAGGACTTAGACCTGCTTTTGTGCTGTCGCCTCGTTCCTACAACGAGAAAAGCTCCTTAGCTCTATTTATGCCGATTACAAAACAACAAAAAGGGTATCCTTTTGAAGTTATCGTACCCACTGGATTAAAAGTTCAGGGAGTAATTCTTGCAGATCAAATTAAGTGTTTAGACTGGAAAGCTCGCGGTATTCGATTGGTTGAGTCGGTATCTCAAGATGTAATTGAAGAGGTACAAGCTAAAATAGATCCCTTGTTATTGTAAAAGCATGAAGTTCGCGGGGTTGCATAAATCAGACGATCGCGTTTTTGCTGAAATCACCTATGTGCGCGGCCCTAATGGCGAACTCGTACCCGTTTTGTGCGGCACTCGCTTGCGGGTGCAAACAGTAGTCATCGCAGCCCAGAAATGGGGTTTTTCCCCAAACCAAATTGCCGCTGAGTATGATTTAAGTGAAGCTCAAGTGAACGATGTTCTCGCTTTTTATGCAGCCCACTCTCAGGAAATAGATGCCTCTATTGCCGCTGAGCAAATTATCGAAGCTGCCAATGTCTAAACCGCTATTGCATCTGGATATCAATTATGACCATCAAAGAACAACTTCTCCAAACCATTGAAACACTGCCTGATGACTTGCTAGCACAAACGCTGCAATTCGTCCAAACCCTTCAACATCCCATTCACAAAACTCCAGGAATTTGTGGCGGTGCAGCGCGAATTCGCGATACCCGCATTCCCGTCTGGACGATTATCGCCTACCAACAACAGGGCGCAACTGAAGCCGAACTTCTCTCTAATTATCCAGGACTTACCCTTCAAGATTTGCAAGCGGTTGCGAACTATTACGAACATAACCGAGAAGAAATCGAGCTGTGGCTTGCTGAAAATGAATAACTGCCAATGCTAAAGTTTTACTCAAATGAAAACTTCCCGATCGAAATGGTTAATTTACTGCGATCGCGTGGCTATGATGTTTTGACATCCTATGAAGCGGGACAAGCCAATCGAAAAATTCCAGATGATGAAGTCTTGATGTACGCGACAAATGCAGGGCGCACAGTCATTACAGAAAATCGTCAAGATTTTATCAATCTCCACTTTACAACCTCAAATCATGCAGGAATTGTAATTTGTAAAGCCGATCGAGACTATGCAGGCAAAGTGCAGGTACTCCACGACTTTTTCACTCAAGATAAACAGCCAATGGACAATCGTCTGCTTCGGGTGATGAAACAGAATCTTAAAGGTAGCCCCCAGACATTTATACTTCAGGAATACCCAAAATCTTCTTAATAATAATTGTTCAAGCACACCATAACCAATATACGGACTTAGGGGCGATCGCCCCAACCAATTTTTATGGTGCCTCGCCGTGAGATTTTCCAGCTAGTTGAAATAGCTAACGGTGGCGCTGCACCCTACGCTATGGCGATCGCCCCAACCAACTTATCAATCTCCGCCTCAGTGGTAAAATAATGAACACAAGCCCGCACACAATCAGGATTAAGAATAGTCCTTACCATAATTCCCTGTTTTTCCAACAAATCGACAAGCTTTTTGTGCGGTATCCCGTTAGTTAATCGAAACGAAACCAAACCAGCTTCCGGCGCAGATTTTCGCAAACATTCCACATCGGGAAGTTCCGACAAACGCTCCCAGAGATACTTACTCAAACGGCAAATTTCTGCATACCTTTCCTCGATCGTACCCCATTCATGTTGCAGGGCGATCGCACTCCGCAAACCCGCATACAAAGGATAAGCCGAAGTCGCAATTTCATAGCGCTGCGAGCCCGGCTTCCAGCCAAGGACTTTAGTATTAGGATCCCGCACAATTCCCCGCCAACCGATAAACACAGGGTGCAAATCTGCCAAAGCTTCAGCACTCACATAAAGCCCGCCCAAACCTTCCGGGCCGCACCACCATTTGTGACCAGTAAAAGCATAAAAGTCAACCCCCGATTCAATCAAATTCAAAGGCAAAACCCCCACAGATTGAGCCGCATCAACTAACACCCTAACTTTGTGATTCTTTACAGGCAATTCCTCTTGTTCCCCCCCTTGAATCAGGGACAAATCCTCTAGCCCATCCCCTTGAACCAGAGAAAACTCTTCTTGTCCCCCCCCTTGGCAAGGGGGGGTTAGGGGGGGTTTTATATCTGTTTCCCCCTCGGATTGAATCAGGGAAAACTCCTCTTGTCCCCCCCCTTGGCAAGGGGGGGTTAGGGGGGGTTCATGACATACTTTCACAATCTCAGCCAGAGGCAAAACTTGGCCAGTATTCCACAAAATGTGACTGATAACCAACAAGCGAGTATTTGGCTGCAAACTATTAGCAATCACCGCCACCGGATCGCCCTCATTCAAAGTAGCCGCCAACGGACAAATCGAAACCTCAATGTTGAAACGGCGCTGAAGTTCCATTACACTAGCTACAACGCCGGGGTGTTCGCAGTCAGAAATCAGCAAATGGTCGCCTGCTTTCCAGTCAATGCCCCACAGCGCAATATTGCAGCCGACGGTAACATCTTCAGTCAGGGCGATGGTTTCAGGAGGTACCGTCAACTCAGATGCGATCGCACGTCGCGTCAGCATCGCCTCCTGAACCACCCAAGCCCCCATCTCCCCCGAAAAAGGCCCCCCAAGCTGCAGCCCTTTGTAAGCCTGATAAATCGCGTCTAAAGCAGGCTCAGGCAGCGGCCCTTGTCCGCCGTAGTTAAAATAAGCTTTATTGGCCAAAGCTGGGAATTGTTGCCGGTGATTGTCCTTTGTCATTTTTTCTGGGGAATTATTCATAGCGTTAAAATTGAATAACTGATGGTGTGAACTTTCTATCCTTTGACTTGTGCCTCAAGCTAAATAATCAATCCGTGTACCCCTGTCAAAATCCCTGTCATGCTTTCCTTCTAATTATTCTATGCCTTGCGAATACTAAATGTTAATAACTGACAAACTGCTACTTTCCTATCAGCGATGCCATCTCCGAGCATTTTTAGACACCTGCGGAGACTGGAAACAACTAGATCCCCCCAGCGACTTTTTGCTGAAACTGATGCGCGACAGCGCGGCATACCAGCAGCAAGCTTTGGAACACGAGACTTACCAACAACCATATTATCCTAGAGGGGATTGGGAAGCTGGCGCGGCCGCTACATTGAGTTTAATGCAGCAAGGGGTCGATCGCATTTACCGAGGAGTTCTGATCCAGGGCGAATTCGGCAAAACCAACGCCACAACAACTTCTCTGGTAGGAATTGACAGTCAATATTTCCCAGAATTTGGCGAAATCCCCGAAACTCCCGTTCATCTTTCATCCTCGAATCTTCCCTCTTCAAACATTACCCTGATCAGCCGCCCCCATTTATTAATCAAACAGCCGGGACAATCAAAATTTGGCAATTGGAGTTATATTACTGCGGATATTTGGCTTAGCAAGCGACCAAAACAAGAGTATCAAATTATCGCAGCTTTTCACGCCCAAGTTTTAGCTTCCGTGCAAGAAACAATGCCAGAGACTGCGTGGCTGATGCTGCGAAAAAAAGGGCTGTGGGCGGTGCATCTCGACCAGCGAACTCCTCAGATGTTCGAGATTTTAGATGATTGCATTCAGATGATAGAAAATCGGGATAAACCAGAGGTGTTCATTTCCCGGCAAAAGTGCAATCTTTGCGGTTGGTATACTATCTGTCACGCCGAAGCCGAATCTATTAAACATCTTTCGTTATTGCCGGGAGTTACTGCCAGCCGCTATGCTAGACTAAAAACTCTCGAAATTACTGATGTAGAAGCTCTCGCTAATGCTAGTTCCAAACTGCTTGCTGAGTATCCCGAATTCCCCGACAGAGTTGCTTTTGATGTGGTGCAGCAAGCTCAATCGCACTTGCTAAATCAACCGCTGTTGCGGGAAGAAGGAAGAAGGAAGAAGGAAGAAGGAAGTTCGGCAACGGATTGTGTAACGGATGTCAGGAAGAAGGAAGAAGGAAGGCACGACACGGATTTTGACACGGATACACGGATTAATGATCGAGAAGAAGGTAGAAGTGAGAATTCAGAAGAACTTAACTCATCTGAAATCGTACCAGATATTGTAGACAATATCTTGAATGGCATCGAAGTTGAGGAAGTAAAAATTAGAGAAAATAAACCTGCGACATCTTCTATACCTGCGCCAATTCTCCGCAAGAAACCAATTCCCTATTCCCAATCTGTCTTTTTGCCGATCGCCCCAATCGAACTCTACTTTGACATTGAAGCAGAACCCGAGTTAAACTTGGATTACCTCCACGGAGTTTTAGTTGTTGACAGATCCAACAATACGGAAAAATTCCACGGCTTTTTAGCAGAATCAGCAGCAGAGGAAGGTGCAATCTGGGAGCAATTTTTAGAATTAATGTGGGCTTATCCCATTGCTCCGATTTTCCACTTTTGCGACTACGAAGTCAAGACTTTTAAGCGGCTGGCTAAACTTTACAATACTCCAGCTTATTTGTGGAAACCCGTGCTGAAACGGTTTGTAGATATTCACAAACAAGTGACGCAAAAGGCGATTATGCCGGTGGAAAGTTACGCACTCAAACCAATTGCCCGCTGGCTGGGTTTTGACTGGCGAGATGCTAAGGCTAATGGTGCTCAGTGCGTCTGCTGGTACGACGATTGGCTCAAAACTGGCGATCGCTCGCTCTTGGAGGCGATCGTCCGCTACAATGAGGACGACTGTCGTGCTACTTATGTGGTTAAAGATTGGTTGACCAATTTTTTGCTGAATCATGAGCCGTGATTTTTAGATTTAACGAACCGCGAAGACGCGAAGGGCGCGAAGGAAGAAAGGGAAGAGGAAGGTAGGTAATTGTGTATTTATTGGTAAAATGCGAAGGCTAGCAAAAGTAACTATATTTATTGTCTGTTTTTTGATGGCAGCAACTGTTGCTATTTGGGTACACCAATCTGCTCAATCTTTCGCTGTTACGAAAATAGATTTTATTGGCAGAGCAATATTTCCTACAGGTTCTCCGTTTCAGGGGACGGAAATTGGCGGACTTTCGGGCATTACTTATGATGCCGAGAAACAAGTTTATTATGCCATTTCTGATGACCGCAGCAGCAAGGCTCCGGCGCGCTTCTATACTCTCAAAATTAACTTGCAATCTGGTAAACTGGAAAAAGAGCAAATTACTTTTACTGGTGTCACTACTTTATTAGATGAAAACGGCAAAGGTTTTCCTGAATTAAGTTTAGATTCGGAAGGGATAGCTTTTACTGGCAATAGCGTGTTTGTTTCTTCTGAGGGAGATGTCGATCGCCAAATAAATCCTTTTATCAAAGAGTTCTCCCTCGATGGTAAACTCCTGAAAACGCTGGCAATTCCTGAACTATTTTTGCCGGATGACAAAGGCACTAAAGGCATCCGCAACAATTTCGCTTTTGAAAGTTTAACTTTAACGCCCGATCGCAAATATCTATTCACCGCTACCGAAAACGCTACAGTTCAAGATGGGGCCGTACCTTCCCTGGAAACCGGGAGTCCGTGCCGGATTTTGCGCTACGATGCGGTGAGCGGCAATCCAGAAGCATCATTTCTCTACATCACCGAACCGCTACCCGCTGGTGCGAATCCTGTGGGAAAATTAACTAGCAACGGTTTAGTGGATTTGTTGGCGATCGACGATAACCGCTTGCTGAGTTTAGAGCGTGCTTTCTCCCTGGAAACCGGAATTACTGTTAAACTCTTTGAGATTTCCTTGGAAAAGGTCGATCGTATTGAAGCACTCGAAAGCCTCCAAAACCGTATCAGCGAGGTTTCTCCCGCTCAAAAACGCCTGCTGCTGGATTTGGAAACGCTGAAAATTCCCCTAGACAACATTGAGGGGTTGACATTTGGCCCCGCCCTGGCGGATGCTAGCAGAGGTCTGATTTTGGTGAGCGACAACAACTTCAGTCCCCTGCAAGAGACTCAAATTTTGGGCTTTCAAATAAAAGTTCAAAAAACCTCTTGACAAAAGGTGAAGTTATAGGCATAATAGAAATTGTGCCTGAAAAAACGGCAAAACGAGGGACAGTAGTTCAATTGGTTAGAGCACCGCCCTGTCACGGCGGAAGTTGCGGGTTCGAGCCCCGTCTGTCCCGTTCTCTCGTAAATAGAAAGTTTAAACCTTTCATAAATCTCTTTCTAAATTGAGTTCGTTTGTAGTCAGGACTTCAGTCCTCATGCGGAGAAAAAAGGACTAAAGTCCTGACTGCGAATCTTATGATATTTATATAGCCAGACATGATTAAGGAGCGGGAAAATATGACCGTTACAACCATTAACCCCTCACCGGAAAAAACTACACAACGGGTAGTATTATCTAATATCAGTTGGCAGACTTACGAAAGCTTATTAGCAGAAGCAGGAGACAAGAGATCCTCGCGATTTTCATATTCTCAAGGAGTCTTAGAAATTCTCATACCATCGGACTTGCATGAAACTATTAACTGTTTGCTCAAACGGATTGTTACAGCTTTGACTGAGGAGTTGGAGTTGAAGATTAAGGGATTTGGTTCTACGACTCTCAACCGTGAAGATTTAGAACAAGGTGCAGAACCGGATTCATGTTTTTATATCCAAAATGTCGATCGCATTCTAGGGAGAAGACTTGACATCTCAACCGCTCCTCCCCCAGACTTGGTAATTGAAGTTGATATTACCAGTCCTTCTTCTAATCGATTTGTAGTTTACACACAGCTAGAAATCCCTGAAGTTTGGCGGTATCGGGGACAAACTGTACAAATTTATCAATTGCAAAATCGGGAATATATTACCTGCGATCGCAGTCCGACATTTCCCATCCTTTCTGTAGCAATGCTCAATCAATTCTTGCAGATGGCAGAAACTCAAGATGACAATGCCATAATTCGGTCTTTGCGTCAATGGGCAAACGAGCAGTTGCGATCGCCCGATCGCGAGCAATAATACTAAACTTAATTTAACTAATTCCTTTCTCCCACGGACGATCGACTCCCAGCAGCGCTCAAAGGTGTGGAATAATAAACGGTCGGGCGATCTGATATGTCAAAACCAGGACGATGGGCACGAGGATCGGAATAGCAACTAGCAATCCCCATTTGCCAAACCTAAGTTTTTGACCGTCCGATTTGAACAGGAAAATCACAGCGGCAATTCCCATGAGTACCCAGAGGCCGCCGAAGCCCATGAAGACTGTATAGCCTACATCTTGCATTTTTTTTTCCCACTTTTAATAGTAGTCCATCTTTAAGGTTAGTTGCAGTCTGTTTCTGCTGACCTCTTCTGATAGACCGATCGAACTTATTAAATATGACTCATTTTGAGTTGGGTTGGCAGCGGCCCTGAATTTCGCACTCGACCCGCTGAGTTCGATCGCTCATAATTGTTGCTAAATCCGGCCTTCCCGTCAGCTTCAGCCGCCAGTCGGCCCAAATTCCGTACAGCCAATTGGCGATCGCCCCGAGCACTGGTAACTTAGTCACAGCATAAACCCAGCCCATACCTAAAATCTCGTAGGTGCGGCGAAAAACCTCCACATTTTTAACTGTCGTACCGTCGGGTAACACCGCGTGAATTCGCCCCATCGCCGTTTCGTAGTCGATTCCGCCGTGGGCCTCCGGGTTGTAGCCATCATCCGCGATATCCACAAACGACACTAAACCTCGCCCCGCGTCGCGTTTTTTCAAGAAATTAACCTCCCGCACGCACAGAGGACATTCACCGTCGTACAGCAACTCAATCTGCCAAGCAGGCGGAACAGACTTGGGTGAGGGCCCAACAGATTCGGAAAACTCAGTTTTAGCAGCAGACATAGGGAAATATATTTTAATGTCGTCGATCGCACACAAACATTTTACAAGCATCAAGCAAGAGTTATCAGATGGGCCTTGGGTACTCCTACGACAGTTATTTGCGTTGTGAAAAATAGTCCCAAAGGTGAATCCAGTCTTGGCCACCCGCAAGCTATTATCATCAAGATGCCCTCTCCTGCTATGCCGGAGACTTTCGCCCGATCGCCCGATAGTCGAATATCAAACAAATCGAGGCAAAGCACCTGCCAAGCACAACTGTTAATTCGGCAACAAAATATAATAAAATCTAAAGTCTTAAACATCAGCTATTCCCCCAACCAGCAAATCGCCCCCAATCTAAAAGCAAAAATCTACATGAATGTCAGAGTCCGTCTAGCGCCCAGTCCCACCGGAAACCTACACATCGGTACCGCCAGAACCGCCGTATTCAACTGGCTGTTTGCCCGCAACCAAGGCGGCAAATTCATCCTGCGGGTAGAAGACACAGACGTAGAACGTTCTAAAAGCGAATACACCGATAACATCCTCGAAGGACTCACCTGGCTGGGTATGAACTGGGACGAAGGCCCGAGTTTTCAGTCTCAACGTCTGGAAATATACCGCCAAGCAGTCCAAACCCTTCTCGACAATGGACTCGCCTACCGCTGCTACACCACGTCGGAAGAACTCGACGAAATGCGGGAAGCGCAAAAAGCCAACAAACAGGCCCCCCGCTACGACAACCGGCACCGCAACTTGACAAGCAAACAGCGCGCAGCTTTTGAAGGCGAAGGGCGACAAGCTGTGATTCGGTTTATCATCGACGACGATCGCACGATCGCTTGGAACGACATGGTACGCGACACCGTAACCTGGAAAGGTAGCGACCTCGGCGGCGACATGGTAATTGCCAGGGCATCCAGCGGCGGCGTTATCGGCCAACCCCTCTACAACCTCGCCGTAGTTGTCGATGACATCGACATGGGCATCACCCACGTCATCCGCGGCGAAGATCACATCGGCAATACTCCGAAACAAATACTGCTCTACGAAGCTTTGGGCGCGACAATCCCAGAATTTGCCCACACGCCGCTGATTTTAAACTCCCAAGGGCAAAAGCTTTCTAAACGCGACGGCGTAACCTCGATTTCTGACTTCAAAGATATGGGTTACGTCCCCGAAGCTTTAGTTAATTACATGACTTTGCTCGGTTGGACTCCGCCGGATTCAACGCAGGAAATATTTACACTGTCGGAAGCAGCAGAATTATTTACATTCTATCGAGTCAACAAAGCTGGTGCAAAATTTGATTGGGATAAACTCAATTGGCTAAACAGTCAATACCTGCACAAAATGCCAGTGCCGCAATTGACAGATTTGCTGATACCTTATTGGTGGCAGAAAGGCGGTTATGAGTTTGACTTGGAGGCAGACCGCCCCTGGCTCGAACAAATAGCTGCTTTAATCGGCCCGAGTCTCGTTCGCTTAACCGATGCTGTGGATATGTGTAAGGTATTCTTCTCCACCACGGTGGAATACGAAGAAGAAGCACTCGCACAATTGCAGCAAACAGGGGCTGCACAGGCTTTACAAGCAGTTGTAGAAGCGATGGAAAGTCATTCGTCCCTGACATCAGCGGAAGCTCAGAAAATCACTAAAAAGCTCAGTAAAGAGAAAAATCTTAACAAAGGGCTAATTATGCGATCGCTCAGAGCCGCTCTGACAGGTGCAATGCACGGCCCCGACCTGATAGAATCTTGGGTAATCCTTCACCAGCGAGGAACGGCTAAAACCCGTTTGCTTGATGCCATTAGCAACTTGAATGGGCCTGCTGTTGGTGTCGCGGACGAAACTCCTACCCCAGAACAACCACACGCAGAAACAGTCGCCGAAAGTTCTGCTACAGAACAGTCAGCAGTGGAGGTTTCAAAAGTCGAAACACCGACTCTTGAAACAGTCGAAACCCCGGTTGTTGAACCATCAGCAGCAGAGGTTTCAGAAGTGGAAAAACTTGCGATCGAAACAGTCGAAACGCCGACTGTCGAACAAGCAGTGGAAGTTACAGCAGTCGAAATACCGACTTCAGAAACAGGCGAAGTGTCGGCTCTTGAACCAACCGACGGGGAGGTTGCAGCAGTCGAAATACCGGCTCTTGAAACAGTCGCAGCAGCAGTTGAAATACCTGCCGCCAACCAGCAAAAAACTATTGCGAGTGGAGAAATGACTTCATCAAACGAACCAGAAACAACCGTTATCATCACCGACATTCCTGCCGGAAATGAAGCAGACAGTTCGATCGGTACAACAAAAGTCATAATTACCGAAGAACCGCCAAGTCAGACCCAGCAGATCAAAGAACAAATTATCGCAATTTTGTCCGAGTTTCCCGCTTACATCGGCAGCTTTTACGAACAGTACAAAAGTCCCCTGACTGTTGTCGGTGTAATTTTAGCCTCGATTATCTCTTTGAAAGTGCTTTTGGGCATAGTAGACGAACTCAACGACATCCCCCTGCTAGCACCCACATTTGAGCTAATTGGTATCGGATACGCCGTGTGGTTTGTCTACCGCTATTTGCTGCGATCGTCCAACCGGCAACAATTAGGTCAAGAAATTCAAGCCTTGAAAGAACAAATTTTAGGCAAAAAATCCTAAACTTTTGCTGTAATTTGTTGAATTATTACCCGACACTGACAACTTTAAATAAGTTGTTAGTGTTGGGTTTTTAAATGACTAATGACTAATGATATTAATTCCGGTAGCATCGGAATAGTAAAATCCAGTTAACAGTCATTCGATTTTAGATTTTAGATTTTAGATTTTAGATTGACACCACGGATAAATCCGGGGGCTTGAGGATGCAAGGATTTTGGATTAGGGATTGATTACACGGATAAATCACGTGGCGGGTACCATCAAGAAATTATTGGTCAAAAGACACGGATGGTGCAACCGGAATTGAGCTAATTCATCTGCGTTAATCTGTGTTAATCTGCCCTCATCTGCGGTAAAAAAAAGAATTTCTGAACCGCAGATGATAAGGGATTCACGCAGATTCACGCAGATGAAGATCGGAGAGATAGGAATAATTTCGAGGTTAACAGATTTGATATAACTAATAACTAATGACTAAACCCCAGTCGCAGTAAAAGCTGCCCAATAATAAGGATTAGCAAAAGGATAGGGTTTGCGGTTGCGAATTTGCTGCAAAGAAGCTTCAGCAATCAGGCGAGAACTTTGAGAAAGCCGATCGAACATTTGCGAAATTTGAGGTTGAAAATCCGCCAACAACACCTCCAATTCCTCGCTAGTCAAATCCCGCAGCCACCTTTGAGCGTCCGCCAGCGCGATCGCCACATCTCCCACCTGCAACCGAGAAAACCGTCCGAGATTTTCATAAAACTTGCTCGTCAGCAGCACCGTCGAAACATCGTTCACCTTCCAAAGACTGCTGACAACACTAGGCGTCCCAGCATACAACAAACCCGCCGACAAACCGACAAAATCTTCAGCACCGCTGACTCCGCCGGCCGCAATTTCGCAAGCCGATAAAGTAACTAAAAAATATTGCCGAAAATCGAGATTAAAAATTTCCTCTAAACTCAGAGAATCATTTCTCAAAAACACTGTGGATTTCAGAGACCAAGCCAAATTAAGCAAACTCAAACAAGCAAAATGAGCGCATTTTTTCTGCTGCCAATGCCCTATTTGCTGGGGTAACTTCCCATTATTAGCAGAGATGGCTGGGGAAAAAGCCTCTTTAATTCCAGGCTTGTGGCGCACAAGTTCTGCACTGGAAAAATACTGCGAAATATTGCCGATTTCAATATTGCTGTAGAGCGCATCTCTGGTGAAATTTGGAACTGCGAAAAGGTGATCCAAACCCGGTCTGTATCGGCCAATAGCTGCTCCGCGCCCGCTTTGTTTCAACAGCAATAGCTGACAGCTAGGAGCATACCGAATCCCTCCAGCAAATCGATCGATCAAATAAGCAGCAGGCGCTGCAACCTCGCCAAAAGCAGAAGCTTGAGAAAAATCCGAAACGCTGTGGGCATCCTGAGAAAAACCGCTGCGATCGCTCCACCCAGACCTAAAAATTCCCCCGCCGTCCTCAAACCCGTCTCTCACCCCCAGAGGCAAAGCGTGGAGTGGCAAAGCGTGCAAAAATCGGTGCGGCACAAAAATCAGCCGATCGCAATTCTCCGGAATCAGCGCCACCACTCGATCTATTTCCAGCAGCGCCGCCAAGCGTTTGAGGCGAGCCGGGAGATGATTGATCCAGCGACCTTTTTGTTCGGAATAAGCGCTGAGGTACTCCTGGGCCCAACTTTCGGCAGCCAAAGCATTTGCCGGCGAACACAGGTGAACGGCCGGATATCGTGCACTCTTGACCACCACAAAAGCAACTAGCACCTCCCCCAAACTCCCCCACACCACAGCAGCGCAATTGGCATCAGGCAACAATTGGCGAATTTGCTCGAAAGCGATCGGTTCAACTTTGCGAGCTAGGCTGAAGAAAGGGTCGTTTGCCTGCACCTCCCGAGCAATCAACCCATCAAACTTCCGCCACAATTGATTTAAGTGCATGAAGTCCGAGTTCGGCAGCAGAGAACCGCTGTTTAAACCTTGGCTGTCCCCTTCAGAAATCAAGGTAGTGCTCGGCTCGATCTCTCGCTGTTCTTGGTGCCGCTGTTCCCTGGCTATTTCAAGTTGCAGCGACTCCAACTCGCTTAGCACCGCTGCCGGAATTTCGGCTTTCGGAGTCAAGTGGCATTTAACCAGTAGTTCTACCAAATTCCGATTTTTGTGGCGTTCGGTGTATTCCAGGGCCTTAGCGCAATATTCAGGTTGGGCGCGGCCGAGTTCCAGGCAAACTTGCACCAGGCATTTATAGAGTCCAGTCCAGGTGCCGGCTAATTTTAGTTTTGCGGTACTGGCCCGATCGCCCAAATCGGTCACATCAACCTCTGGTTCGGATCGCAAGAATTCAACAGTATCGACAGCAGCAGTAAAAACGCCGTAGGCGCGAAGCAACTCGCCTCGAACTCGGTAAGCTTGACCCAAATAAAATAAAATTTCAGCCCAGCGGTGAGGATAGGTGTCGCGAGTGTAGACTTCGGCGGCACGGTGATAGCAGCCGATCGCACTTTCCAGGTGGGACGAGTTTTCCGTCTTCGTCAGTTCGGAAAAAGCCCTACCGAGATAAATTTGCAGCATTGCCCAGCGCTTGGGAGATCCCTGTCTGGTGTAGACTTGGCCGGCATTTTGATAGCAGGCGATCGCGCTTTTGAGGTTGCGGTTTTTTTCCCCTTTCACGTGTTCGCTGAAAGCGCGGCCGAGGTAGGCGCACAGCATTGCCCAGCGTTCGGGAGATTTTTGGCGGTTGCAAAAGAGCAAAGCATTTTGAAAGCAGGCGATCGCCATTTCGATATTTTCGGCTTTTTCCCCTTTCACCCGCAGGCTGTAGATCCTGCCTAGGTAGGTTTGGATCGAAGTCCAGGCTTCGGGAAATTTGATGCGGGTGTAGACTTGTAAAGCATTTTGAAAGCAGGCGATCGCCATTTCCACATTTTCCACCGGATCGCCTTTGATGCGATCGACAAACACCCGGCCCAAATTTCTTTGAGTCGTCGCCCACTGCAGCGGAAAAGCTTCCCGAGTCCGCACTTGCAAAGCTCTCTGATAGCAGGTAACTGCGTATTCGAGATTTTCAGCTCGGTTGCCCCGCAGCAACTCGCAGTAAGCATTTGCCAAATTATTTTGAGTCGTGGCCCAACGCCGGGGAAACACCTTGCGATTGTAGACTTGCAAAGCATTGTGGTAGCAAGCGACCGCCTGTTCCAGATTTTGGGCTTTGTCCCCCTGCAGCCGGCGGCTGTAAGCGCGGCCGAGATTGTTTTGAGTGCTCGCCCACTCTTGCCCGAAAGCCTCGCGGCTGCGAACTCGCAGCGCCTTTTCATAGCAGGCGATCGCCTGTTCTAGATTGTCTGCCGGATCTCCCCTGAGGCGCTCGCTGTAAGCGTTGCCTAGATTGTTTTGCAGCGTCGCCCACTGTTCCGGGTACTGTTCGGGAGTGCGCACTTGCAGGGCATTTTCAAAGCAAGCGATCGCCTGTTCGATATTTTGAGCCTTATCACCCTTGGGGCGATCGCTGTAAGCGTTGCCCAGATTGTTTTGCATCACCGCCCATTCTTGCGGAAAATCTTTGCGGGTAAACACCTTAGCAACTGTTTCGTAACCGGCAATTTCGATTTCCAAGTTATTAGCCTTGCTGCCGAGGGGAAACCGCCCAATTTTGTTGCTCAGATTGCCGATTAGGGCTGCAATGCGCCTGGTTTCCGATTCTTTGGCAGCAGGGAGCACCAAAGTTGCCCAGCAGCGCAGCAGTTGTGCGAAATTCTGGTCGAGTTTGTCTAAATTGCTTCTCAGCAACGGGTACACGTGCTGCGAATCAGCGCCGCGCGCCACTGCCTGCAAGACTTCTGCTAAAAAAGCCAGATATGCTGTCCCGGTTGCGGGCAATTGAGAATTGCCCTTTGCAGCTTCTAAGGGTGCGATCGCCCTTTGGAAAAATTTTGCAGCTTTCAGCAAACTTTCTCGCGTCAGTGCCAGATCTTCCAAATAAAGCGTTTTTACGAACCCACAGTCGATCGACTTTGAGTCAGTCCTCAAAATCAAATCTATTCCTGAGTCCACAGGATTTTCCAGCAGCGCTTGGAGCATATTAACATCAGTTTTGCGACGCTGTTCGTCCATCGTGCATTCCGCCGAACTATTAACGATAGGATCGCTACGCCTCTAATCACTAATTCACTGGACACAAACGGACTAAGAATACAAATAAAAACCTTCCCGGCCCCACAAGTGATAATTTTTTCTGGCATACCTGCTGGCATTACAGGATAGGGGCTGTCGATATTGTTGCGGGGATGACCCGCTTTCGGGTAGGGCCTTTGATTGTAGAGATTTCTCTCCCTCTGAATTTCTCAGGTGATTTTTTTTGCAGTCAAGGTTAATCAGGCTTGTAATGCTCAACTCACTTCCATACAGCTAAATACTGATGTTTAAAATTGAGCGACAGAGACCAGAGGACTCTTTGGTCTGATGACCGGAATAACGGAGGCAAACAGTGGCCCTGCTGGGCCTATCTCTCACCGAATGTACTGGTTATCCAGCACGGTCGAGTGTTTAGCCGATAGCTGCTTCCGTGCAGCAATTAAATCACTTCCTGATTTAAATTTCAATCCCTAACCGGAGGTACGAGTCTCCGAGAGATTGTAGATTAAAGGATGGCATCAGTTAAACCAGGATTCAAAAGTCGCAACAGACAGGCAGATAGCGAGACTAGCACCTACAATCGCTAATAATATTTTCGCGTTAATCTTTGGTAAAATCCCGGTTTAACGAGCCGTCACTGTTTCGGGGCGGGTTTCACAGAGAATATTCGAGTCGATGACACAAGTCTATTTTATCTTGATGTATTTGCCTCGATCGGCGTTCCGCAGCCGTTAAAAATCCCAAACCCGGAGTCTATTAACTTTAAGACTTAGGTACAGGGATTAAAGAAACCGGGTTTTTCCACATCAACACCCCCGACAGACTTGCAGGAGGGGCAGGTTTACTCTTACCCGGGTCGGACTTATGCTAAGAGTCCCGGTTTTTGGGAAACTATTGGGTTTGGTAACGAGAAATCTGGAAAGAAACCGGGTTTAGTCGCAACAGTGCGTCTAGATATGGCAATCGCCCGGTTCAGCGCTACAGCTAACAAAAATCAACTAACTAGATTTACTGTACCGCTTGAGAACGCAACGCTGATTCCACTGCCAGCAGAGCTCGATCGACTTCAGCGGCAGTGACAATCAGCGGCGGGACAAATCTCAGCACTTTCGGCCCTGCAGGAACCAACAGAACTCCTGCGGCGATCGCAGATTTGACAATATCGCCCGATGTCAGTTCGATGTCAGCTTGCAATTCCATCCCCACAATCAAACCCCAGCCGCGCACCTCGGCAATTAAATGCGGATATGCTGCCGCCAACTTGTTAAGGCCTGCTTTCAACTGTTCCCCGCGCTGCTGCACGTTTTCCAGAAGGTTTTCCCGTTCTAAAGTTTGGCACACGCACAAAGCTACAGCGCAAGCAAAAGGATTGCCGCCGAAAGTGCTGGCGTGACTTCCCGGTTCAAATACATCGCAGAAAGATTTGCACAGCATAGCGCCGATCGGGATACCGCCGCCCAATCCTTTGGCAGACGTAAAGATATCCGGTTCAATGCCGAGGTTTTCGTAGCCCCAGTATTTGCCGCTGCGTCCCATCCCGACTTGCACTTCGTCGAGAATCAGCAAAATGCCTTTTTCGTCGCAAATTTCCCGAATGCGCTGGAAGTAGGCGATATCTCCGGGGCGAACTCCGCCTTCGCCTTGCAGCGCTTCCAGCATAATTGCTGCTACTTGGCGTTCGTCTTTGTCGAGTTGCTCGATCGCACTTTCGATCGCACTAATATCGTTGTAGGGCACGTAGTGAAATCCGGGAACCAAAGGGCTAAAACCCTTCTGGTATTTAGGCTGTCCCGTTGCCGTAATTGTCGCCAAAGTCCGCCCGTGGAAACTCGCAACAGCGGTAACGATCGTCGGATTCGAGATATTTAATTTTTCGTGGGCGTACTTGCGGGCGAGTTTAATTGCCGCTTCATTAGCTTCCGCACCGGAGTTGCAAAAGAAGGCTCTGTCAGCGCAAGAATGGTCTACAAGCCACTTTGCCAGCTCGCCCTGTACGGGGATGTAATAAAGATTAGAAACGTGGTGCAGGGTCTGAATTTGCTGAGTTACCGCTGCAATCATTGCCGGGTGGGCGTGTCCCAGAGTGCAGGTAGCAATACCAGCCACAAAATCGAGATATTCGCGGCCCTCGGTATCCCAAACGCGGCAGCCCAGGCCCCGTTCTAGGGCGATCGCAAAACGCCCGTAAGTTGACATTACATAGTTGTCGAAGCTCTCAGAACTGAAGGGACTGGCTTCGGCTTGCACGATTGGTTCTTTTAGTAAAGTTTCTGGACTCACGAATGGCTCCTTAACAGATAATATGTAGACCTCGATTGTACGGTAAAAATCCCGGTTAGCGGTGCAGGCTGTTAGTTTTGTCATAAAATCATAACAGTAACCTCAATTAATCCCTCACAAATCTACTGATGAGTTATTACATTTCTCCTAACTTTCTCGATAAAGTTGCGGTGCACATCACTAAAAACTTTTTAAATTTGCCCGGAGTAAGAGTCCCCCTAATTTTGGGAATTCATGGCCGCAAAGGAGAAGGCAAAACTTTTCAAACCGAACTGGTTTTTCGGCGGATGGGCTTTGAACCGGTGATGATATCTGGCGGGGAATTAGAAAGCCCGGATGCCGGAGATCCGGCGCGTTTAATTCGCTTGCGCTACCGGGAAGCTGCGGAGCAAATTCGTGTGCGCGGCGAGATGTGCGCCATCTTTATTAACGATTTGGATGCTGGTGCTGGCAGGTTCGATTCGACTACTCAATATACTGTCAATACTCAGATGGTCAATGCCACTCTGATGAATATTGCTGATAATCCAACTAATGTGCAGTTACCGGGAAGTTATGACAGTACGCCTCTGGATCGAGTGCCGATTATTGTCACCGGAAATGATTTTTCTACGCTGTACGCGCCGCTGATTCGCGACGGGCGGATGGAAAAGTTTTATTGGGAACCCAGCCGGGATGATAAAATTGGGATTGTTGGGGGAATTTTTGAGTCGGACAAATTGTCAAAAACCGAGATTGTGGGGTTAGTCGATCATTTTCCCGATCAGGCGATCGACTTTTTTAGCGCTTTGCGATCGCGCATTTATGACGAACAAATCCGCGAATTCATTCACAAAATAGGAATTGAGCGAGTTTCCAAGCGTTTGGTAAACACTTTGGAAGCAGCGCCCGATTTCCAGAACCCGAATTTCAGCCTCGCTCATTTATTAGAAATGGGCAGTTTGATGGTGGGCCAACAAAAGCGGATTCAGGAAATGCGCTTAGTAGATGAATACAACCAATCGCGCCTGTTTAACGTTCAAGGAACCCCCAATGCTCCTGCTGCTGGGCCAACGCAAAGTGAATTAAACGACCCGTCATCCAAATATTATAAGGCTTACGTCGAGCCAAGTTCTGAAGTCGGTAACGGTCATGCGGCGCGGCTGAGTTCCGAGGTATTGGAACAAGTAAAACAGTTATTAGCAAGAGGCTGCAAAATTGGCATGGAATATGCAGATAATCGCCGATTTAAGACTGGTTCTTGGCAAAGTTGCGCGACGATTAAAACTGCACAGGAAAAAGATGTGGTTGCATCTTTAGAAACTTGTTTAGCCGAACACGGCGGCGAATACGTGCGGCTGATTGGTATCGATCCAAAAGTCAAGCGGCGAGTAGTTGAAACAATTATTCAGCGGCCGCAGGGTTAAAGCTAAAGTAGTTAAAGTTATGAAGGACACAACACTGTTGTGTCCCTACAGGCAATATCTTCATCTCGCCGTAGACTACTGGACAGACAGAGATGATGCAAACCAGCGGCGAATTAATTCAACTTGGAAACGGTAGCCCTCACTAACTTCCTCAATCAATTCGCGTTGCAGAAGTAAATTGAGAGCATCGTATTTATCGGGAAAGTGTTGCAAAATAGTTAGTCTGCTGACTGTTGCCCCTTCTCCTCGTGCTGCCAAAAACTGCAAAATAGCTAATCCTGCTGCATCTGCTTGATTGCAGGGCTTGCGATCAAATTGCTTTACTTACTTAATTTTGAGTAGTTTCATAAATATAACGATCGCTAGAAAAGTAGATCAAATAAAGGATTAAATAAATGATCGAAGGGCTGCATCTGTTTTAACCCTTCTTCCTGCCAATCATCCCCCATTTCCCCATCTTCCAGACTAAATAATCGTTCTCGACAAAGGATTTGCAGCAGCAGAGGCCAGCATATACTTTGACTCAAAATCCACTCGACATCCTCAGCCGCAAAAGGCATGGGCAAACTGGCTATGAACTCGCGCGCTTCAGATTCAGTCAAAGCACCCAGATTTGCGGTATATCCAAAGATAGTGAAAAAAGGCGAACTATGTCCGGTGCGACGTGCTAAGTCGATCGGCGATTCTGGAGTTGCCAAGACAAACCCTAAATTTCCATTGGTTTCTCTTGGCAAAGAGCGCAAACTCTCCCAAAACCCATCATCTAATTCGGGACAGCGCTGCAATCCTGCGCCAATTTCATCTAATAGGATGACTGTAGGCTGACGTAAATTACTACTAACCACATCCATAAATCTATCTAAGTCGCAAGGGCTGGGAATTGACATTTTCAGGGATTCTAAAATGTAGCGCAGCAGCCCTTCCCGATTTTGCCGTCGCACATCTTGAAAATCTACGAAAATCCAACGATAGTTTTCTGGATGGGGCAACCAGTCAGATTTTTGACCGGGGCGCAACTGTTCTGTTGGGGTGGTGGTAATATTTTTCAAGTAGTGCAGTAAAGAAGTCTTGCCAGTGCGCCTCTTGCCGATAATGGCAGCATTTTGCAGGGGACGGCGTTTCAGTAAGTCGAATAGGCGTTTTAGTTCCTTCTGTCGCCCGAAAAAGTAGCGCGGATGGGTGATGGGAGTGCCCGTGATGAAGGGGGAAATGTCCTCACAGGTTTGTTGTGATCTCGGCTGAGGGGACTGGGAGTCTGTTACTTCTTGATCCGCAATGGTTTTCCACTCAAACCCCAATTTCTGGCTAATTTCAACAAAATTTATATAATCAACAGGATCTCCCCTCAGAAAGCTCTTGACAGTCGATAGGGATAATCCCAATTCCTCAGCCAAAAGCTTCTGACTGGGGAAGCCGTTGCGCCCTACAGCCGATTTGACTTTTTCTATGTACCCTGGAGAAACTTTTAGCGAGCGCCCCATGATGCCTCCAGAGAAAATTAATGTGATTATAAATCCAATCTCAACTACAAGTCAACCAAAAGTCAACTCCCTCAACCTTCTTTCTCAACTGATCTTAACCTTGAACTCAACTTTCCTTGCATTTCCATAGGATTATAGAGTTCAAATAAAACCAATGCCTAACAAGAAATTAAAAAACAACCAACCATCGCCCTCTGATAATTCCGACAAAATCGAGCGTGATGTCATTGGAGAACGTTTACGTCAAGCTAAATCCAGTTTTAATGCGACTCTTGGGTTAACAATGTTAAGTGCTTCTATGAGTATTTTAGGTATCGGAATGTTGTTTTCGGGAAAAATCCCAGAAGGAACAGTTACCACGGCTGGCGGGTTAGCATCAGAGATTGTCAGCGTTCAGTTACTCAAGTTTACAAAAGAAACGAACGACAGACTCGATCGCTTAGCCAAAGAGTTCAAAGACGACGATTAAATAAAAATAGTTAAAGTAGGGTGCTCTGCGGCGCACCTTACAAATTCAAATTAAATTCTGCAAAAATTTATCAAAAGTTGCCCGATCGGGCATAGCACCTTGAGCACCCACTTTAGTTGTGCACAGAGCGCCCGCTGCTGCGCCCCACCGCACCGCCTCTGACAAGGACAGACCGGCATCTAAGGCGGAGGCCAACCCGCCGTTAAAAGCATCGCCAGCGGCCACAGTGTCGATCGCCTCCACAGCAAAAGCCGGTACAAAAAACGTTTCATCTGCAGTAACAGCAACAGCCCCGCGATCGCCCAATTTGACAATAACATTCTTGACGCCGCGCTCCTGCAACTGTTTGGCAGCTACAATCGCTGTTTCGGTGTCATTCACCCGAAAACCGACTAACTGGCTTGCTTCCACTTCATTCGGCGTGATAATGTCAATTAGCGGATAAAGTTCCAGTGGCAAATCCGCCCTAGCCGGTGCTGGATCGAGAATAACTCGCACCCCCGCTTGACGAGCAGCTTTCGCAGCTTTTTGGACAACTTCCAGGGGAATTTCTAACTGTAACAGCAAAGATGTAGCTGCTGTTAACAGTTTTTGGAGACGTTCGATATCTGCTTCACCGACATTATTGTTCGCGCCCGGAATCACAATAATATTATTTTGACCTGTCTCGTCTACGGCGATAATTGCCACACCTGAATGAGTGTTTTGGTCTATTAATACATTGTCTGTATTTAAACCATAAGATTGTAAATTTGTCAATAATTCTTCAGCAAATTTATCGTTGCCGACGCGACCGATGATGTGGGTGGAAGTGCCGAGACGGGCGGCGGCGACGGCTTGATTTGCTCCTTTGCCGCCGCCTGCTGTGAAAAAATTGCTACCGATGATAGTTTCCCCTGGCTGTGGCAACCGGGGAGTTTTTGCTGCTAGGTCGATGTTGATACTGCCGAATACGATGATGGTCATAATTTAAATTGGGAATTGGGCATGGGGAATTGGGCATGGGGCATGGGGCATTATAGAATTGGGAATTGATAATGTGTAGCAACTCGCAAATAACCCATAACAAATAGACATCTTCCATAATTATCGTGGAACAGGCATCCTGCCTGTTCAAAATCTGCTTTTTAGGAGAAGTCTAATAAAAAACAACTGTCAACTGACAACAGTCAACAGCCAACAAACAACAGTCAACTGACAACAGTCAACAGTCAACTGACCACGGTCAACAGTCAACAACCCTCAAACGTGCTAGAACAGTTATGGTCTTCACCGGTCAATTCAATGGCTGCAATTACTCTCGATCGCAATCCCTGTGTCCTGCTAGTTGAAACAGACGAAGTTCTCGCCGGACACTTGAGTCTCGACTTAAAATCCTCCGGCTATGAACCCGTAGTAGCTTCTAACACCGCCACCGGCCAAAATTTAGCCCGTGAATTGCAGCCTGCTTTGATTGTAATTGACCGGATACTTGGCGCTGAGTCGGGGCTGTCACTGTGTTCTTACCTCAGAAGTATTGGCAATCGGGTGCCGGTGCTGCTACTGGTCGGTCGCGATACAGTTGACGATCGCGTAGCTTGTCTGGAAGCTGGGGCGGATGATTATTTTCTTAAACCTTACCGCACTGAGGAGTTTTTGCAGTTGGTGCGCCTGTATTTGCAGCCGGATAACAGCAGCAACGAACAATTGAGGTTTGGCGATTTAGTTTTGGATTTGGCCTCTAGGCGGGCCCTACGCAATGGACGGGCGATCGACCTGACGATGAAGGAATTTGAGCTGCTAAAGTATTTGATGGAACATCCCCGCGAGGTTTTGACTCGCGAACAAATTCTGGAAAATGTTTGGGGTTACGACTTTTTGGGCGAGTCGAATGTAATTGAGGTTTACATCCGCTATCTGCGGCTCAAAATTGAAGATGAGGGCGAAAAGCGTTTGATTCAGACGGTGCGCGGTGTTGGCTATGTGATGCGAGAAGCTTGAAGCAGTCAGTTGACTGTTGACTGTTGGCTAGTTCCAATGTCCAATGGTCAATTACCAATCTAAAATCTAAAATCTAAAATCAATATGAATTATTTAGCTACTTTGCTCGGTATTGGAGTAAGTATATTTTTGCTGGGATGTTCGCCGACTTTACCTGTCGCGAATGCTGGTGCTACTGGTATTTTGGCGGCTGAGTCTCCGACGGCGACAACATCGGGTCAAGTGCTGCCTGTTTCTGCTAGAGCTCGGATAGCCGATCGCCCAATCGAACTCGAAGTGGCGAAAACAGTGGAACAGCAGGCTATGGGTTTAATGTACAGAACTTCTTTGCCGGATGACAGAGGAATGCTGTTTGAGTTTAAAGCGGCGCGGCGGGTCAATTTTTGGATGAAAAATTGCAAGATTTCTCTGGATATGATTTTTCTGCGGGATGGGGTGGTTGAGGCGATCGAAGTTTCTGCACCTCCTTGTACTGAAGATCCTTGTCCTACCTACGGGCCCGATACAGTTGTCGATCGAGTGATTGAACTCCGGGGCGGGCGAGCTGCTGAACTCGGTGTCAAAGTGGGCGATCGTATTGAAATCGAGTTTTTCCAGTAAAACTTCGGACTGTTTCAGTAAGTAAAACCTGGAGACAGACACAATCCCCCGGTTTGCATCGCCCAGAGCTCCCCCTACCTTCGGAATACCGGCGAAAATTTAGAAACTTTACAAAAATTGATTAAATTTGTTAAGATATTAATGTAACATTCAGTACAAACACCCAAAGATTTGCTACGATGTCGATCTCAGTCAGTCAGGACTTGAGCTTGTTTCCGGAAGCTGTAGATGGTTGGTCGCAGGTATGAGACGAGTCAGCGACTCGTTACCAATCCTGAGAGACGATACTCAGCCTCAAGGTGTAGCAACACGAAAAGAAATTCTCTGGAAGTTCTGGCGATCGAGCTAAATCTACTAAACCTATCTAAAGTAATATGCTACGAGCCAACTTAATTGGCGGTAATTGGCAAACTTAACTTCTGGTAGCAGTTTCGGGTTTGATCGAAATATCTAACTAATTTTCCCGAAGTAGATTTGCGGATTCTGCATTTTGGCAGATGAAGTTAAACTCTGAACTTGGTTTAGTAGTTTTAGGTAGCAGAATTTATTCTGATTCGCGCTGCAAAGATGCCGAGGTATTCAGTTTAGGTTCGATCGCGATCGCAAGTCGATCGGGCCGACATCAGCAAAATTGCAAAACCTTTCACTTTTTGGGAAAGGTTAGTTTGTGCGCTCGCACTCAGCATTACGTTTGGCAGTTCAACCGCTGATAGCGTTTTAAAAGCTATCGACCGTAACAAGACAAATTTAAAACTGGCTTATTACTCATCAAAAACATCAGGTTCACATCAGAAAATGGTGTCCTATACTTAGAGGTGAAATCACATGGCACCCGCTACATACACTCGATTAATTCGATTTTTACAAGAAGATTTGGCAATTTCGCCCGCGTCAATTGCTGTCGCCGAACGTGTCGGCGATAACAAACAGCGGCAGCGCGATCAAGACCCGAATTCCTTGCCGATGGTTCTGTGGCAATACGGTTTAGTCACTCTCGAACAGTTGGATAAAATCTTTGATTGGTTATCCGAAGCATATTAAAAGGATTTTAGATTTTAGAGAGTATCAAAAATCCAAAATCCTTTAACAACTGAGTTTAGGATTCAGCCAAGAACTTGGCAGCAGCGGCAACGCCTGCACCAGGAGTGTAGCCTTCATGACCCAATTCTCGCAGTACCACTTCTAAAGAGGAAATTGCTGCTAGAATATCGCGATCGCACACAAAGCCCAAATGACCGATTCGGAAGATTTTACCTTTCAAATGGTCTTGTCCGTCGGCCAGAGCAATGTCAAATCTCTTTCTCATCAAAGTCCGCACTTTTTGAGCATCTACGGATGCTGGCGGCATAACCGAAGTAATCGCAGGGCTGGCGGCATCGTCAGCAGCAAACAACGGCAAACCTAAAGCTTTGACAGCAGCGCGAGTAGTTTTCATTAAGCGTTGGTGTCGTGCGAAAACATTTTCCAACCCTTCTGTTTTCATCATCTGCAGTGATGCTTGCAGGGCGAAAAACATATTGACAGGGGGAGTAAAAGGAGTGGTATTTTTGGCAGCGTCTTTGCTATATTTACCCAAATCCAAATAATAGCGGGGCAGTTTCGCAGTTTTGTAAGCTTCCCAAGCTTTGGGACTGACGGCCACAAAACCCAAACCTGGAGGAATCATGTAAGCTTTCTGAGAACCCGAAGCAATGACATCGATTCCCCAAGCGTCCATCGGAATATTGACAGCGCCTAAGCTAGTGACGGCATCGACCATAATTAAAGCTTCACCGTGGGCTTTAACGTGGCGGTTGATGGTTTCGAGGTCGTTGAGGACGCCGGTAGAGGTTTCTGAGTGGGTGATGATGACAGCTTTGATTTGCTTCTCTGTATCTGCTTCGAGTTTTTCGCGGAAGTGTTCGGGGTCTAAAGGTTGGCCCCACTCGGCTTTAATAATTTCGGCATTTAAACCGTAAGCTTCGGCAACTTCAGCCCAACGTTCGCCAAATTTGCCGTTAGTGCCGACTAAAACTCGATCGCCCCCACTCAAGAAATTAATTATCCCAGCTTCCATCGCGCCGGTACCAGAAACCGTTAAACTCAGCACGTCACTTTTTGTTTGGTGCAGCCATTTCAAGTTTTCGGTACATTCTGCAAAAATCGCGTCAAATTCCTTGCTGCGGTGGCCCATCGGGTGTTTTGCCATCGCTAACAAGGCCGCTTCAGGTACCGGCGTCGGGCCGGGAATCATCAGCATTAATTTGTTGTCCATGATATTGTCCTAAGTTTTTCTGTGGGAGTTATATAGAATAAATCAAATACGATACGTCACGTCGCTACTCTAACTTTTTTAACTTTTAACTCCCTTGTGGTTAATTTCATTTAGAGACCAGCGGTGTTCTACCGCTAAGTTCGATCGCTCGCAGCTTTGTTCTAATTGCTTTTGAATGGCCAGGGCTTTACGCAGTGTAATAATAAGTTGGTGAACTTGTTGCTGCTGCGGCGATTGTGGACTGACAGCAAACATCGTTTTGCGTTCTAACAATTGAAGTAGCAATTCATAATGAATGTACGAAGGAAGGGGGATTGGCTCCATGAAAGCTAATATACCTCAGCGAACCGACACCCCACTGCAATTGCATGAGGCATCACAGGTGAACATTAGATGCCCGATTTTTTATTTGTTTTCTAACCGTACAGCAACCCCTGCTTTGCCGATCGAATATTCGGGGCTGGGTGCGTTGGACGCGCTAATTTGGCGATCGACAGGCTTACAGAATAGATTTAATTGCTTTCTGGCAAAATGTTTCTCTGCAATATAGCTTGGAGTGCTATTTTTTTACAGTCAAGCGCTTGAGTCGATGCAGGCTAGAAATTCTCATTATTTACCTACTTAATCATTTTTTATCAGAATTAAGGGTGGTTTGTCAAGCGGTCTCGCCTTTCACAGGCTGGGAGGGCGATCGGCCAGCGAGGCTAAAGCTGCACCCGGATCGGGCTGTTTGACTAGAGATTCGCCGATGAGGACGGCCTGGGCTCCGGCGCTGGCAACTTGAGTTAAGTCGTCGGGAGTGTGGATTCCTGACTCGCTGACGATGAGGATGCCTTTTGCTTGGATTTCGGTTTGTCGATCGGCTAATAGTTGAGTGGTAGTTTCTAGGCTGACGGAAAAGTCTGCTAGGTTGCGGTTGTTGATACCGATCAGGTTGACGCCTTCTAGGGTTAATACTCGATCGAGTTCTTCGAGAGTGTGAACTTCTATTAAAGCTGTCATGCCCAAAGTCTTGACAATTTTGACAAAGTATTGTAAGTCTTTGTCAGATAAAATGGCGGCGATTAACAAAACAGCATCAGCGCCGTGAATGCGGGCTAGATAGATTTGGTAGGGATAAATAATAAACTCTTTGCAAAGCAGGGGTAAATCGACGGCGGCACGGATTTTAGCTAGGTTTTCAAAGCTGCCTTGAAAGAACTTTTCATCGGTGAGTACGGAGATGCAGCTAGCGCCGTTTTGTTGGTAAGCTAGGGCGATCGCCACTGGGTCGAAATCTTCGCGAATTACGCCTTTGCTGGGGGAAGCTTTTTTAACTTCGGCGATGATAGCGGGTGTGGTTTTGCCGTTTTTGAGGGAGGCAAGAAAGTCGCGAGTTGGCGGTGCGAAGGGGAGTTTTTTGTGAAGTTCGGATAAGGGAGTGCGATCGCGCTTTTGGGCCACTTCAGCTTCTTTTTGCCAGACGATTTCTTCGAGGATGTGCTGGGGTTCGGCGTCGGGTACGGCGATTTGGTAGCTGAGGTAGAGTACGGAGACGGATGTGCTGGGGGGACGGCGGCGGATTTGAAGCATGATAGGGGGATAAAGGGCGATCGTAACAAGTTTCAACGTATTATATAATGGTTACAGTAAATCCTCCTAATCAGAGTGCTAATGCGTGTCAGCTAAAGATATTTATCACGATACAGTTAAGCGTGCCCTACAAAAGGATGGCTGGACGATTACTCACGATCCATTTCCCATGCAGATTGGTCGCAAGCGTTTATCAGCAGACTTGGGTGCAGAGCGTCTAATTAATGCGGAAAAAGGAACCAAAAAAATTGTTGTTGAGGTTAAGAGTTTTGTGGGACGCTCGGATGTAAAAGATTTGGAACAGGCTTTGGGACAGTACGTTCTTTACCGCCATGTGCTTAATGAAATGCAGAGCGATAGAAAACTCTATCTTGCTATTTATGAAGAGGTTTTTAATAGTGTATTTACTATAGAATTAGGGGAAGTGTTATTGAAAAATCAGACAGTTAAACTGATTGTTTTTGATAAAAAAAGTGAGGCAATAATTCAATGGATACCCGATTGAGATACCAAGAAATTATCAAAACCATACTTCAGGAACACGCTAACTTCCGCAATACTATACCTGATGGCTATCATTCTCAAATGTTATTTGATGATGAACGAGGAGGCTATTTAGTTTTGGATATTGGTTGGAATGAGAACCAGTACCTTCACGCCACACCAATCCACCTTGATTTAATCGGCGATAAAATCTGGATTCAATATGATGATACTGAAGAAGGAGTGGCGACTGATTTACTGGCGGCAGGTGTTCCTAAAGAAGATATTGTACTCGGTTTTAGGCATCCTCAAGTGCGACAATATACTGAATTTGGAACTGGTTTGAGCGACAAAGATGAAGAAATTGTTGCTGAATCTGCTGCGGTGCGATCGGCCTAAGTAGACTACGAAGACGGATGTGCTGGGGGGACGGTGGCGGATTTGAAGCATGATATGGGGATAAAGGGCGATCGTCACAAGTGTCAATCTATTATTATGATAGAAGTTTCTATTACGATTAATCAAACAGAAACAAACCCGGATTTACATGAAAAAATTTTCCCAAAGCCTCCGCTTGTTTTTTGCTAATTTCTAGCTGACCCTTAACGATTTCAGTTACCGTCTCAACTGTGCCAATAATTTCTACTAAATCTGCTATTTCTAAACTTCTAGCATCCATCAAATGAAGAAGTCTTGAGTGGGGAGTTGAAGCATTCAGTTGATAGTGAGTTTCTTCATAATCCTCAATTAGTTTGACTAAAAGTTCTAACAGAGTATCTTCTTCGGGAGTTAGATTTTTCCGAGAGAGCAAGTTTTCAACTATTCCTAAAAAAGTCGCGTTTTCATCTTTATTTTTGATGATTCGAGGTTGATATTGAGATAGCAGGCTGCTGTACCTGTCGGAGTCAAAAGTAAGGGTCATTTTTCCAGTTGTCTTTGTCATATTCTGCATGAGTCAAAATGTACTTGATATAAACAATCTGCTTTTGATAGTTAAGACTTACGATTAAGCGATATTTATTTCCTTGGATGTTGAAAATTGTAAAATTTCCAACTGCTTCAGCTTGAGGATAAATAGTTTGAACTTCAATAAGTTTAGTTTAGTTGGCTTGACTAGCAATCTTGTACCAATCATCGAGGGCTTCGCAGGAATCAGCATGATTTTGGCAGTAGTCTCTTAATTTTTTGCGACTGATAACGTGCATTTAGCGATCGTTCAGATGTTTTGCAGATACCTAATTCTATCAAATTTAAGTGCGAACGGCTAAAACCCCAATTTTACTAAAAGGGCGATCGGGCTTCTTTTTCTATGTTTGGGCGGGAATAGTTAGTTTTGACATACTCTTTTAGTATCGGGCAAAGGGTGAAAAATGTGCGATCGCCCTCCGGGATTTTTTCAACTAATGAACGCCGTCCCAAGGATTGCATAACTTTCAAAAATTGCGATCGAGATAATTGCAGATTATCTGGCACTTTTGAGAGGGAAACTGGCGCGGTTTCACTCGCTAGCCATGACATTACCTGTTTTTCTGACTCGGATAAGCGATTAAATTGCTGATGCAGTAAAGATTCTAAATCACCTAAAAATAGTGGATCGTCAGACAAAAATTCCGATAGGCTGCCGTTAAATAAATCTTGAATCATTGTCGCAACTATTTTTAACCACAAGGGATTGCCTCTGTATTGTTCAATTAGTTCAGACCATTTTTCATGTTCAGCTAAACCTTTTTCTCTGAGAATTTCCCCCGCGACCGCACCTAAGCCATTGAGTTGTAATGAGCGCACTGGCTGGTTTTTGCCTTCTAATGCGGCAATTTCTCTAGGCTTTTCCGAACTGAGCAACACTAAACAACTATTGTGAGATAATTCTCCTACCTGTCTGAATAGTGTGCCGTAATCTTCATATCCAAGTTGGTAATTGCCAGCGAGTTGTCCGCTGCTATTTACCATTTGTACGTCATCGAGTATCAGCAGACAGCGATATTTTTGCAAGTAATCCAGTAGGGGCAATCCCCCCGTGGTTGCCCCATTCTCTGGGACAACCACGCCATCGGAATTTGGGGCGGGCACGGGGGCACCGCCCCTACTGAAACATTGAATGATACTTGTTTGAAGTATTGGCTGTGGTGGAGATGTGGCGAGACTTCGCCAGATGACGAAATCAAATTCATGTTTGATTTGTTCTACTAGGTGTGCGGCGAGTGCGGTTTTGCCAATGCCGACTATGCCTAGTATGGCGAGTAGGCGGGTGTTTTCGTGGAGAATCCACTGTTTGAGGGTGGCGAGTTCGGATGTGCGATCGTAAAAGGTGAAGATTTTGGGTGCGTTGCTTAAGTCTATATGGGGCTGTTTGGGGGTTTGTTGGGTGTCTTGGAGAGAGGTAGGCGAGCCATTATTCATAACTTCTGAGTCTTTTATATTACTATTATTGCAAAAATTAACATTACTAATATTTGTAAAAGGTGATGAACGAATAGATAAATAAGACCTTTGTAATATACGTTTACAATTAGATTTATTAACTTCTTGACCTAAAGCATTAGAAATAATTTGCCATAATTCCGAGGCGACATTTCTTACATGACCTTCTGTACAATGTTCTTCTTCTGCAATCTCGCTATATTTCTGCCCCTCCCAGGTTCCTTTCAAAATTGTCTCTTGCAGACGATCTATATGTTTACCCGTCTCGGAAAAAAATAGACTATCTGTAAACTGCAATATATCTTTTACGTCCATTGCTTTGATTTGTCAATGATTTATATCATATTATCACAAATATCTTACATTTTATGACATTAGCAATAGTAGATGACATTGGCTGATATTTGGGCTGACTAAATTAGTTACTTATTCTGACATATTGTAATTTGCATTTCTAACAGTTTAGTTGAATAATATTATTAGAAAGTGTTCAAAGGTTAATTCTTTAAATAGGAGACCATAATTGATGATAAAACCAGCGCAACTTAGTAAAATAGCGATGGCTACCTTAGTTGGTAGTGTAGTTCTTTTTTCTCACACTCAGCCAGCCGATGCTGCCTGGTTTAGAAAAGACACTTATCTGGGTCGCCTTACGGAAAATGACAATAGTAATTATTGGCGAGCACAGGGAAGCCAAGATAAACCTTCACCTCCTCCTGATAGGAACAAGCTCTGTCAATGGAAACATCGTGGTGTCAGCAATGTATGGGGCCAGTCTGTTTGGTTTAGCTTTGACACAAAATGTTACAGTTGGCGATGGTTTTGGCAGTAATTTTACCGTCATCTTGTCGCGGTTAACATTCTTATGATTGTTAGTCAATCAGGGTAAATACCAATATCTATAAGGCTGAAAAAGTTCCTACTACGAACCTGGGCTTCCAGTAGGAACTCTTTGTGCCTAGTTAATTTTACTGTTTAATTAAGGTAAAATGGAATATATTTTAATAATTTTTTATCGGCTTTATCGTAAGCAAAACTCAGGTTTTACTCTAGTAGAGTTGTTAGTCGTTATCATAATTATAGGTATTCTCGCTACTATATCTATGGGGGCAATGTTGAAATTTATAAATAAAGCTAAACAAGTAGAGGGCATTACTTACGTTAATACTTGTCAGAAAAAACAACTAGCTTACTATGCTGAAAATACTCAGTTTACCGACTCCCTAGAACTACTGGGATTGCCAAAGGAAACCAACAATTATATTTTCAAAGTAGATATATTTCCTCCCACCAAGCCTGAAGACGGTAATCAAACATTCGCTTGTTGTATGGCTGGGGAAAAGGGAGGTAGTAAAGAAACCTTGTTTATGTGTGCATCATCTGGTGGCTAAAGTGCTTGTAATATAATAGGAGCGATCGCCCTTTCCTTACTGAGAGTGCGATCGCTCTTTTTTTGAGTATCACTAATTCTGTTTATTCAACACCATAGGGAATTTTTACCGCTTTGACAACCATTCATAAGACAAACTATAGTCAGGCTGAGTTAATCGCCCGATCGATCGGCACGAATATCATCAACAACCCTTCCACTTCTAACTGGATTAAACTTGAATTTTTACTTAAAGCCAATTTATCGGCTGGCGAAAACAACTTAGTTAGCGATCATGGAGATGATGAAATTGGCGAACTGACTCTAATTTTAGATCCCAATCTCAAAGTTATTGATGAAAACTGGTCGATCGACCTAGAATCTCCTTTTATTATTGCTAAAAGTCAGCCAAATTTGCAACATTCTGATTGAAGTACGATCGACCTTCTCTTTATAAGGCAAGCTGCCTTGCCAATATGTCTGATTTGACATAAAATCTAAAAAAACCCAAAATATAGATGGTAGATTCGGAAAGCAAACCCCTTGTCTGGCTTAGTGGGGAAGTAAAAACACCGCCATTTTCTACTGATGCGCGTATTCAAGCGGGATTTCTGCTGCGAAAGCTACAGGATGGTGAAAGCCTATCCATGCCATTCTCTCGCCCTATGCCAAGCATCGGATCTCATTGTCACGAAATCCGTCTAGCCGATTCACAGACAAGCAAGGATTGGCGCATCATTTATCGAATTGATGTAGATGCTATTATTATAGTGGATGTATTTAACAAAACCACGAACAAAACACCGGATTCGATAATTGAAAAATGTAAAAAGCGCTTGAAGCAATACGACGAAATTTCAAGTTAAATCTAGAAGGTATTTTATGGACATAGCTAAACGCCAACGCTTAGAAGCAGCAGGATGGACTATCGGGACAGTAGAGGAATTTCTCGGACTTTCATCAGAAGAAATTGCTTTCATAGAAATGAAACTTGCACTGAGTAAAGCCATCAAACAAAACCGGATTAGCCAACAGATGACTCAGCATGAGCTTGCCCAGAAAATTAAGTCTAGCCAGTCAAGAGTTGCTAAAATGGAAGCTGGCGATCCTTCCACTTCCCTGGATCTCCTGATTCGCACCTTGCTTATCTTCGGTGCTACACGCCAAGACATTGCTGAGGTAATTCTTAACAGTGGTTCCTGAAAAATATCTAATCTTAAGTGAATTAGTCAAAGTCCGATCGCCCTCCAATCATTTAAAACAAAAAATATGAGCATTAACGATAAACTTAAAAACATACTGACGCAATTACGATCGCACTTCGAGCAACTCTACGGCGATCGCCTCACCCAAATGGTGCTCTACGGTTCCCAAGCCAGAGGCGATGCACGCCCCGACTCTGACATTGATATTTTAGTCGTCCTCAAAGGGCAAGTAAACCCAGGCGAAGAAATTAAAAGAACCAGCCACATTCGAGCCGATTTGTCGCTCCAAAATGATGAAGTCATTAGCTGTCTGTTTATGGACGAACAGCGATTTACGCACTATAACGGGCCTTTATTGCGGAACATTCGCAAAGAGGGAATGTCATTCCTCAATAAGCCTTTGACGGGCGCGCAGGATGCCCACCAACAAAAAAACTTACTCTTTGTGGAACAGGCATCTTGCCTGTTCTGGAGAATGCTAAAAGATGCAATTGCGAGCACTTTCATCACCTTTAACTTCCTCTACCACCGCCCTAAAACAGTATACCGAAATCCCCGACTTATTCAACAAGTCGGGGATATAAAACAAGAAAACAGCCCCTACATATTAATGACTACCCGCTCCAGCCGCCCGTTTAAACGCCTCATCCAGCACTTCCGAAAGCGTCGGGTGAGTGTGAACTCGGAATGCTAAATTGTTAACAGAATCGCGCTGGGCGATCGCATTTGCCGCCTCCTGAATCAAATCTGAAGCGTGCAAACCGAAAATGTGAACTCCCAACAACTCCCCAGTATCTTTCCGGTAAATCACCTTAGCCATACCGTCGGTTTCACCCTCCGCAATAGCCTTAGAATTTCCCTTAAAATAACTCTTGACAGAACCGACCTCAAACCCTTCAGCTTTTCCTAACTCTTTGGCCGCAGGTTCAGTCATTCCCACATAGCTAATTTCCGGGTGAGTAAACGCCGCCGCCGGGATACTCAAATAGTCAACTTCGCGGGCACGGCCACAAATATTTTCCACTGCAGCAATTCCCTGAGCAGACGCAGAATGCGCTAACATCATCTTGCCATTAACATCGCCGATCGCCCACAAATTTTGCACCGGTTCTCCCGCCGCCAAAACCTGCATCAGATCGTTAACTGGGATATAACCGCGCATCGTTTCCACGCCAACAGTTTCTAACCCCAAATTCTTGCTCACCGGCACCCGACCAGTTGCTACCAAACAAGCATCAACTTCCAAAACTTCCACAACTTCTTTAGTTTTGAAATCAGCTAATTCAATAATTACCGGCGAACCAGGAATAATCTTTTTCGCCAACAACCCAACTTTTGTTTCAATATCGCGGGGTGCAATTAACACTCGTTCTGCCAACTTAGCAATATCCGGGTCAAAAGTCGGCATCAATTGATCTAGAGCTTCAATCATCGTAATTTCGCAGCCCAGGGCCGTGTAAATATCCGAAAACTCCAAACCGATATAGCCACTGCCAATAATTGCGATCCACTTCGGCAGCGATTCCAACCTGACAGCATCGTCGCTGGTAAATACAGTTTTGCCGTCAATTTCTATCCCGGGGGGGACGAAGGGAACCGAACCTGGAGCGAGAATAATATCCTTGGCAGTAATAGTTTTCTCGCCTTTATCCGTTTCGACGGTAATTTTTTGAGAACCGGCGATTTTGCCCCAACCTTGGATAATATCGACGTTCAAACGTTTGAGGCTGTTGGTCAAGTCGCCGCGAAGTTTGCTAACAATAGTGTTAGCGTGATTTGCGATCGCCCCGCGATCGAAATCCACACTTCCCAATTGAATTCCCAAATTCTTCAGGTGGTGGGCATTCCGCAAATCTCGCACTCGCCCCGAAGCCGCCAACAGCGCCTTCGATGGAATGCAGCCGCGGTTGACGCAAGTCCCCCCCATGTCCCCCGCTTCGATAATTGCCACTTTCAACCCGCAGCTAACCGCGTGTATGGCCGCGCCGTGTCCGCCCACGCCAGCGCCGATAATTGCTAAATCGTAATCAAATCCCTGAGTCACCTTAAAATCTCCTAATGCCTTTGAAATCTTAGGACTCAAGCAAAAAATACCGTCTCTCCGTCCTTTCGAGGTGGCGCGTTGCCATCGCAACCCTTGAACAGCGGTAATAGTTGCATAAGTCCTGTCTCCTTATTCTCGACTAGACTAGGGTTAATTAGACAACGAAACAGCAGTAACTGAGATTTTTTCAGGGTCGATGATTTTGAGCTGGGTCTGCACAAGTCTCAAATCACTCAGTAGGCGGGTGTAGAGTTAAATATAGTTTGAAGGCTGACAATGCTCGCTGTGAATTTTATATTGGGGCAGCAAGTTCAGCAGCAGGCATTGCACCGTCCGGTTCAATTGTGTCCGCCTGCTTGTTTTAGTCGGGTTTTGATGTCTGCACGTGCCGGGGCGGGCAGAGTTTTTTGGCAACTTTTAGAGTCTATGGAGTGGCTTATGACGGATGACGACTACCAGAAAGATTTACGCCGGGCCTCGGCTCAATCATTTTTTGAGTCCCTTGATGAATTGTTCGATTCTATAGAATCGAACAGCAGTCAAGCTGCACAACCTATATCTCCACCGCCTCAGGCTAAGTCTGCGAGTCAGTCTTCGAGTCCGCCGAAGAAGACTAGACCTGCGAAAATTAATTTGTCGGATTTTGAAGATGCGATCGCCGATTTGGAACAGTTTATCCAGAGCAAACACCAGAAACGCCCGGAATCCAATCAATAGTGCGATCGACACATTTTCAAGTAATGACTGTTAACTGTTGACTGTTGACTGTTGACTGTTGAACTCGCGCAAAAACCGATACTTGCTTGAAGACCGGAGTTGCCCAGGGCGCAAAATTTTAGACCGAAGTTCAACCTCCCAGATTCATCTGTGGAGTAGATTCTTCAATCTAAAATCTAAAATCTAAAATCTAAAATCGACTGACTGTTAGCGGTGGTTTCGGCTTAAGCTGCTGATGGCGCACCCTACAATATATTCAAATATTCAAATTTCCTTGAGGATTGCTTTACCAGAATCGAGCCACATAAATTAGCTCAATTTACTATTAATAGCTTTGTTTTTGGGCTTTGACTGCTGCGGTAATTGCCTCGATCGCACTTCAATAGCCCGATCGCCGATCGCACTTAAAGGCAACTCGAATTCATCCATATCGTTGCGGAACTTCACCGCAATATCAGCACCGTTAATAATCGCTCCCAACAGCCGCGGCCCGGATTTATGCGACTCCTCCTCCTCAGATTCCAGCAACTGCTCGGCAGCTTCAGACAACATACTAGACAGAGTGTAACCAGGCCGCGCCACCAAAATCATACCGTCCGTGTACGGTTCCAGCGTCAGCGCGTCGTTGCACTCGCTCAAGGCCGGAGAATCCACAACCACAAAATCAAAGCGGTTGCGAACATCGTCGAACAATCTCCGCATTTCGCTCGATTCAAGTACAGCAGAGGCCTGCCGCAAAAAGCCCGGACTCGGTACCACATATAGGTTCTCTACCTCGGGAACCAAAAAAACGCACTCGCTAATATTGCCGTAATAGTGCAAAGGTTCCACCGCCGCCAGAGGATCGGCAGCGATTTTCAAAGATTCAACGTTAGAAGCCGATCGCAAATCTGCTTCAATTAACAAAGTCCGCTTACCCGATCGAGCCGACGCAATTGCCAAATTGTAAGCGCTAAAACTTTTCCCCTCCAAACCGGCCGCCGAAGTCAGCAGCACCACCTTCACCGGTTTGTCCCCGATCCGCCGCAAATTAGTGCGCAATCGCTCGTAAAATTCCAAATAGGGAGAATTTGCCTCCAGGGCCAGAGGCATTTCATCGGCGTAGGAATCAAACACCGTCACTTCAGGCAAAACTGCCAGTATCGGCACCTCTTTTTCCACCAAAGCCGCCCGCACTTCTTCCCAACTGTAAAACTTGCCGTTGAGCATCCCCAACAAAAATATCAACCCGCCGCCCAGCAGCAATCCCACAAATCCCCCCACCGCCAGCATCACCGGCAAACCTCTCTTGTTTGACTCAACGTCATCAGTTTTGGGAAGTTGGGCGATTGTCAAACTCCCGGTTGTCTCAACTACCGCAGCCTCAGCATCTACCAAAGCCGACTGCATCTTATCGTAGAGAGATTTTTTCAGGGCTACTTGCTGGGCCAACCGCGCTTGTTCTAACTGCTTGTTGGGGATTGTCGCGTGTTCCCGGCGTAATAGCTGTTCAGTTTTCTCGATTCCTTGGAGTTGCTGTTGCAGCATATCGCGCTGCGTTTGCAAAGCAATCAAACTTTGAGCTAACTGCTGTCTGGCCGGGTCTAAAGAAGAGTCTACCCGAATTCGATCGGCACTTCTGAGCGGAGCGGCCACCCCGTTACCGCCGAGCACCTCAGACTGGCGCTGCTGCAACTGCTGCTCAAAAACTTGTTTTTGTTTGACCAATTCTACAATTTTCGGGTGTTCCTCCTGCAAGTCGGTGCGGAGAATTTTGAGCTGAGATTCGATCGAAAACAATTGCACTCGCAGTTGCGCAATAATTGGATCGGCAGAGAGTGCTTGAGCGACGTAAGCTTGCTCCACATTCAATCCCAAGCGCTCCTGCAAACTGTTAATTTGAGCTTCTATTCCTCCCAACTGCACTCGCAGTTGCCGCTGCTGCTGTTGGCTGCTGGTAATCGCTTGCGGCAGGGCACCGCTCTGAGCTGCTAAAATCGAGACTCCTTGTCGTTTTTCGTAGGTTTCTAATTTTTGTTCCGTCTCTCTGAGATCCTGAGTGACTTTCGGCAAACGGTTGTTAATTTGGGCGATGGTTTCTCGCAGTCTAGAAGTATTAATAGTTTGGCTGCGAGCCACCATTTCCTTCATCAGCGCCTCTACTACCGCTTCTGCTTTTTTGCGATCGGCATTTTTGTACAATACTTGAATCAAAGCGCTGGGGTCATTATTCTTACTCGGCATCTTTACCTGCACGTTATCTGCCAGCTTTTTAGCAGAAACATTTACTTTTTTCGCTGCTGCTTCAACCACCCTTTTATCCAGCAGCATATCTTTCGTTATTTCTTGTCCTTCCTGTTGAATTTTAGTAGTAGTCGATGAAAAAATCACGCTCGGCCTGCGGTAGGCCAGCGTACCAGCAGCAACGTAAACTGGCGGCGGAGTTGGCTGCAGGGCCACTACTCCCGACACGCCCACACTCACCGCGAGAGTAGCCAGTCCCACCCACTTGTATTGGTCGAAAGCAATTAAATAACGTTTAACAACGGATAAAGTCATGACGATTTTAGATTTTAGATTTTAGATTTTAGATGGCTAATTGTTAACGATAACTAATGATTCCTGACAAATGATACCCATTCCCCAAAACCTTAAAACTTTCGGCCCGTGATTTAAACCCATATCGCATAAGTCATTCCCAATCGAAAATCGAAAATCGAAAATCGAAAATAGTATGACTACCTATCATTACGTGATGGCCCGAACAGATTTGTCACCCCATTTCTCAACTGCTCAAAGAACAGAATAAATCCCAAAGTATCGCGGAATGGTCGAGTAAAAGTATTGATTACATAACCAATGCGCTCTACCAAATTTCTACCAATAACAATCACATCATTATCTTCGAGCATCGGGTTCTGAGAAACATTGCCCTCCAACGCAGCTTTAGCATCTAGGGAACGGTTGATAGCTCTACCTTGCTTTTGGTCGAACCGAATCAGGGCTATTTTCCGCAAGTCAGCAAGATTAACAGGCAAGTTGTTGATAGCATCCAAAAACTTGCTGCCATTTTCTAGGTAGAACGAGGTCAAACCACCACTAGCGTAACTCAAAACTCGAACGTAGATCCTGGGCTTAATCAAAGTAGACCGCGAAACTAGAGCTTTGTCATAGTCTAGGTTTTTGGTACTAGCGTCCAATTCCGGGATGACAATCACATCTCCCGAGGCCAAAGGAAAATCGAACAAATCGTTAGCCTTTGCTAGGGGAGTGTAGAGGTCGATGGGTTCCTCCACCGACGAGCCGTCCACGAGGGTGCGCCGCACTCGCACCGCCCGTAAATCGGCTTTTCCCGTGACTCCACCTGCAATCACCAAAGCAGCCGAAATTCGACCAGAACCGGCCGGAAGCGTGTAAAAACCGGGTTTGCTGACTTCTCCGGTGACAGTGATTTGGATGGGGACAGCGGCCGCAGCGAGGCTGTACCTGGATGCTAAATCTTGATCCGATTTGCGATCGGGCGTAACCTGTTTATACGGTACGACGATCGCATCTCCATCTTCCAAACGCAAATCCGGCGGAGCAATACCAGTTTGCAGCGGTGTCAAAATATCCACAATTTGCTCCGCGACACCACCCTCAGGCAAAGTCCGCCGTACCCGCACTGCGCGCAGTTCCGCCGTAGGAGTAGTCCCAGCAGCAGCAGCCAGAGCCGCCGGAAGTTGGGGGGTTTGCAGCGGATAAAAACCCGGTCTGGCGACTTCCCCCGTCACCGTCACCACTACGGGGCGCTGAACCAGCAAAGCAGCCGAGACTTGAGGATTTTTGATAAATTGGCCAAAGCGCTCCCGGAGGCGCTGCTGCGCTTGTTCCACGGTAAGACCGCGCACATTTACTGTTCCGATTAGCGGCAGTACAATTACCCCTTCAGGGCTGATTGCACCTGTAAAACCTAGCTCTGGGAAGCGCTGAACTTGAACAGAAATCTGGTCTGCCGGGCCCAGGCGGTAGGGTCGATTCCGAAAAGCGGGGTTAATTTCCCGGTTGAAGTTGGCAGGCGGCAGTGGCGGTACGCGCAGTGGCGGTGGCGGCACGAACTGTTCGGAACTAGGAACAACAGATTGGGCTAAAGCCGTTTCTGGAAAAACTTTGCCGTTAAAGCCCCAGAATACAACAGCAAAAGATATAGTCCAAGCCGTTGAATACAGGCCTGCCAAGGAAAAAGCGACGCGATTTTTAATTGTGAATTTTTCCGGCATTTTGAGATGATTAAAAAGAGTATTATTTTGAATGATTCGTTGATTTTTAAGTTTCCTCTCCGCAAATCTCAACTGAAAATCTCTATTCGAGATCCCAAATTATAGCATTTGATCCTTGAGATTTTACAATAGGAAATGACTGCTGAAATAATGGTTTGGATATTCCCTGTAATTGCAGAGTTTTTTTCAACAGGTATTAACTGAAATCGGTTGAATTTTCCCCCTTGATTTTTCTGACCTGCGCGGGCGGGCTTTGTTAGTATAATATTCCTGGACGCACGGGCGGTCAGAAACCGGGTTTTTATTGCGAAAATACTGCATCCAGACATTGAAAAATGGTCAAAACTCGGTTTCTTTGGTATTGATGCGTCCAGGACTATATAAAATAGTATAAGACGGATTTTAATTGCCGAGGAGAGGGGTTTTAATCGTGGTATTGGGTATGATAACTTCCCTATAATATTCAAATATCCCCCGCATAAAATTGCCGTCAAAACTATACTATACTCAGAAAGTTTCTGCTATTAATTTAGCCTGGACAATTTCGCCGAGAGATTCGAGCAAGGGTTGAGCTATCTTAATGCTGCCCTGCGGTTGAATGGGAAGGATGATACTGACAGCAACCCAAGAGGCGCGGCGGTTCGACAGTCTAGCAATGCTGTCTTCCCAAAACCAGCGGCTGGTTGTTGGAGAACCCCCGTTAGGCCAAGCGTACCACTGCACGACAGCAAAAGTTTGTTGGGGAGTCCAGCTTCGGAAAAACCGGGCCTCAACATTAGTCGGTGGCTTGTCGGGTATTGGCGCTAATTTAACTGTAAACCTCAAAATGCGATGAGAATCTGTTTGCCACTGATGAAATCCATCGATATCGAGCCATTCTACCTGCGGCTGGTTTTTGGGGTCATTTTGAGGCAACAGCAATAAAAGGGCAATTGTTCGATCGTTTTTAATTTCTTCAACTAACCACCTGTGACCGCCAATTTGGACGTTATTCTGGATGCGGATCACCTCCCAGCCGGGAAGTGTCATCCCGTTTTGGCGCAAACTTTTCAATTGCTTGAGGTTGGCAACGGTTGGCGGGTTTGTCCAAGGCCACCTTCCTGTGCCGTAGCCCGGAATTGCTACTGTCCCAACCAGTACCAGCAAAAACACCAGTACCAAAATTTTAGATAATTGGTACCGTCGCAGTAGTTTGCGTGCTGAAATCATTTGTTTCACTAATTTACAGACTGGCTTGGGAAATACTTTTCCATCCCGTTGAGGATAAGTACCAATAAGCCTAGTATACAAGCAGAATACAAGTCTCCGCCCCATCCGGCGTGCAGCCAAGTAAAAAGCGTCTCTCTCTCAGTTCCGTGAAAGTAAGTTAGCAAAGTGTTGCGGAAAATGTTGGAAGTGATGCTAATAATGGATGTACTTGCTAAAAACAAAAGGCTTCTTTTTTGGTCGTGCCAAACTCCTGTCCAATCCAGCAGAATTAAGCTGACGTAAAGACTGGTAAACAGCATTTTCAAGCCTGCACAGTGGGGAGCAACTTCTACAATGCGATCGTTTACGTACAGATAAATTTGTTCCACTCTCACGTTGAGACCAACCTTAATTAATATCAAGCCTGATGTTTCAGCAATGAAGTGCTGTAACGGCAATGCGTAGGGTTCTATGAGGTAAGGAATGTGGTTTGGCGAGGCCAGAAATACGAATAAAAGCGGCATCGCGTGCAATTTCAAGCCGGGAATTCCTTTTAAAGATAAGCAAATGCTCACCAACATTACTAGCAATGATAAATTTACTAAATCGCTCAAGCGACTCAGATAAAAAAGCGTGGCTAGTACCAGCAAAAAGCTTCCCAAAGGATGCGGTGAGTTGGGCAAGCTGCGCCAGGACTTTCTGTTCATCCAAGCAATATAAGCAGCGTAAGGCAAACCAATTAGTCCGTGGCTGAAATATTCGTGTTCGATGCTGATGTTTTTGTTGAACCAACCGTCGTACCAGTGTACTAGCAGGGGGGCGTACAGCAGCACTAGGAGTACGGTGATACCTTCCCCCAGGAGGTATCGCTTGAAAACAATGCGAATTCTGCGCTGGATGTGCATGGTTTGAGAAGTTTTGAGGTTGCCGCGCTGGATTCGCAACGGTGTGCGGTTTGGAACTGTCAGTTAAAGAATTGTTAATTCCCCACAAAAACGCTTTGAGAACCGCACCTTACTGCTTGAAACACCTGCAGCATAAGTTTTTACGAACAATTAGCAATTCAATGATAGTACGATCGCCCGAACAACTTGCTCGATCTGAGTATTGCTCAATCCAGGATACATTGGCAATGATAAAATTTGTTGGCACAGGGTTTCTGCGCGGGGGAAGTCGCCCCGATTGCCTAAGTTTTGGTAGGCGGGTTGCAGGTGACAAGGTACGGGATAGTGTATACCTGTTTGGATGCCGTCTTGGGCGAGTTTTTCCTGAAGGGTGTTGCGGTCGATCGAGCTTTCCTCAGTAATTTGGATAACATAGAGGTGATAAATATGACCGCTGTTACTGTGGTTGGCGATCGGTACAATGCCTTTGTGTTTCAGGGGTTCTAGTAGAGTATTGTAGTGTTGAGCAGCGTCGGTGCGATCGCGATTCCATTTTTCTAAGTAAGGTAATTTAACATTGAGCACGGCCGCTTGCAAATTGTCGAGGCGGCTGTTGGTGCCAATTTCTGTGTGTAAATATTTGCTTTGTGCTCCGTAATTGCGGAGAGTTCGCATTTTTTCTGCGAGCTCTGCATCGTTAGTAATTAACATCCCGCCGTCGCCAAAAGCACCGAGGTTTTTGCTGGGATAAAAGCTGAATGCTGCTGCTTTCCCAATGGAACCCGCGCGGTATCCTTCTCTTTCGGCTAAGTGTGCTTGGGCGGCATCTTCAAATACGATCAAATCGTGGCGGTTCGCAAAATCTAAAAGCTGCCCAGGTGATACCATTTGACCGTAGAGGTGTACGGGAATAATTGCTTTAGTTTTGGAGGTAACTGCTGTTTCGGCTGCTGTGAGGTCAATCAGGGCAGTTTCCGGGTCGCAATCTACAAGAATAGGTACAGCTTTAGCTTGGAGGACGGCGATCGCGGTGGCGATAAAAGTGTTAGCGGGTATGATAATTTCGTCGCCCGGATTAATGCCGCAAGCTTGGAGTCCCAGAGCGATCGCATCTGTTCCACAAGCCACTCCTACGCCGTATTTTACTCCTGAAGCTGCTGCAAATGCTGTTTCAAATTCTGTCAGTGATTGACCTAAAATAAAGTCTCCTTCCTGGATAATTTTTCCAATAGCTTCTGCTATTTGGGAGTGGATTGGCTGGTGTTGCAGGGAGAGATTTACAAACGGAACTTTTGGCGGGCGCTTACTCATAAACTATCGGAACCTAATTATTTATATTAACATTTAAGGGCAAATAGCTTTTAAAATATTTTAACCGCAGAGGGCGCACAGTAGCAGAGGGGAAATGGAGATTTTTTACGGAAGAGCTGCGCCTCACGTACTTTTTTTGACTCAGCAAATAAATGATTTTTTTTCGGTAATATAGAAGCAGATAATTTTGCAGCAAGCAATCGCAATTATGGAATACAAAAAACTCGGCGACAGCGACTTATCAGTATCTGAAATCTGTTTGGGCACGATGACTTACGGCCAGCAGAATACCGTTGAGGAAGCGGCCCAACAGCTCGATTTTGCGATCGATAGAGGCATCAACTTTATCGATACGGCAGAAATGTATCCCGTCCCTGGAAAGGCGGAAACTCAGGGCAAAACAGAGGAATATATCGGGGAATGGTTGGTCAAACAACAACGGGATAAAGTCATTATAGCGACTAAAGTGGCGGGTCGAAGTTCTCGATTAAAGTGGATTCGCGAAGGGAAAAATCAGATCGATCGCCCAAATGTCGAAAAAGCCCTGAATGACAGCCTGAAGCGCTTGCAAACTGACTACATCGACCTGTATCAAATCCACTGGCCCGATCGCTACGTCCCGCTATTTGGCGCGCCGGATTACGACATCGCCCAAGAGCACGAAACAGTACCGATTTTGGAACAATTAGAGGTATTTGCTGACTTGATTAAAGCTGGCAAAATCCGCTATTTGGGTTTGAGTAACGAGACGCCTTGGGGAGTTTGCGAGTTTTGCACCTTGGCGGAAAAACACGGATTGCCGAAAGTTGTTTCGATTCAGAATGCTTTCAGTTTGAGCAATCGGACATTTCACCTAAATTTAGCAGAAACTTGCCGTTTTAAGAATGTGGGATTGATGGCTTACAGTCCTTTGGGATTTGGGCTGTTAACGGGTAAATACTTGGATGGAATTCCCGAAAATTCTAGGTTGGCTTTATTCGCGGGATTCGGGCAGCGTTACGATAAAACTAATCTGAATGATGCGGTGAAAGCGTATGTTGAGATTGCGGGGAAACATGGGATAAGTCCGGCGCAGATGGCTTTGGCGTATGTGCGATCGCGCTGGTTTGTAACTAGCACCATTATCGGTGCAACAAGTCTCGAACAGTTGGAGGAAAATATCGGTAGTTTGGAGGTGAATTTGGATCGGGAGATCATAGCGGAAATCGATGCGGTGCACGCTAAGTATCCGAATCCGACACCGTAAGTTTATTCCTCGCTCTCTCGGCGGTTGAAACCGCTTCTACACCAACAAACTCCGCCTTCGCGGACTAAGAAATAGAGGCAAAATTTACCGCGAATTTGGTATTAGTAGGTTGGGTTGAGGTCACGAAACGAAACCCAACTTATTAAGTTTTTATATCGTTTAGGATGAACAGCGATGAATAGCAGTCAAAAATTTAATTTTAAATTATCCGAGCTTTTCTTAGAAAACTACGCAGATCCTCCTGAAGATCCATTGGGAGAGCTTTCTCATTTTGAAATGGGATGGCGATGTTTCTGTTTTGAATACAACCATAAAGTTTTCATAGAAATAGGTGATGCTCAAAAAGAGGTATTTTTAGATCCAGATATCTGTATGATGATTGACAATTACTTTCCCCAGGAAATTGCGAAGCTATCGCAAGGTAAACCAATAGAAATAGACTTTGGTGAGAGTTGGTTCACTATTATGTTGGTACAGATCAACAATAAGATTAACTGCACTTGGATCAAGTGTGGGACTTCGTGCTGGGAAAAGCATTTTGAGTTCGATCGCACTCAAGTATTAGATGTGCTCAGAGGTTTTCTTCAGGAAGTGATGCAGCTAGCTGTAGATAAGGGTTTCATCACGTTGGAAGAGAAGGAGGAATTTATTCGTCCAGCTTTTGCTAGCAGTACGGATGCTGCGGTATTGAGTAAGTAGTTGGTTCGGGTGGTGTTTTGGGCGAGCGACCTTTTTTAATATAATGACGGACAAGTTTCAATCCCTAATAAATATTTAGGTTAACTGCATTTTTAAAAGTTCCGTCCCACATCTTGCTAAATGTATCGGTTTCAGTCCCTAATAGAGATTTAGGTTAATTGCCACTCAAAAACGCATCCCTGTGCGCTTTTGACAGAGAATAAAGCTGTTTCAATCCCTAATGGGGATTTAGGTTAATTGTGGCTATGCAGGATTTAACGCTAAATACCCGCTTTGCGGTTTCAATTCTTAATTAAGTTAATTAATACCTCACATTCAATTACTATCTCATTTCCTATCCTGTTTCGTTTTTCTCTATCCCGTTTTGCTGTACTGGTAACACAGGATAAACAAAAAAAAAAGCATAACTTATCACAAAATTTTGTTGACTACTAGCCAGCTAATGTGCTAATAATAAATAAAGAACGTCCCTACTACTTGGAGGTGTTAGGGACGCTCTATGCAAACCATGAATTCGAGAAGGGTAGCCTTGAACTGCATTAAGCCGTTCTCAGGATTCTGGATGTTATTTAATTTATGCAAAACAATGATACCACAAAATCACGCGCGAACGCTACTCGAAAAGCTGCTCGCTCATCCTCATGGTTTGGAGATAGCCCGTATGGTTTATGGGTCGCACCCAAACAGTCAAGAGCTTACATCATCGGACATTCACCGCGATCTGCAAAAACTCAAAGACAGAGTGACTACCTTAGAACGGTTACACTCGGAAGATGAGGATCGGAAAGATAAAAACCGTGGATGGGAGTACGAGTCAGATTCCTGGGATAACAATGGTTCATCAAAAGCCGACTCGTTGGAACGCAAATATTCAGCCGAAAGACTAGGAAGCTGATAGAAAGTACGATCGCCCTTTCCATCCATAAAATAGGAGAATGGTAAAAGGCGATCGCACTTCACCTAAATGCTTAATGCGATCGCACGTTTTGCTGTTTTTCCTGCAAAAACTCCGCAAAATCGCAGACTTCAGCCACTAACTCGTCAGGTAAATTATTTAAAACCGACAGTAAATGCTCTCGAATCCCCATCATTTCGTCGGCCGATTTTATTAATTGCAACTGATGCGGATAAACTGTTTCAACACCAATCGTTTCCATAAATGCGCCCGGTTCATCCTGAGTTGCAGGCACAAAATCTCCGTCAACTTCCGCTTTCACCCATCCGCCAAATAATTCTACTAAATAAGCTTCACCGTTCTTGAAAACCTCAACAATTGCCCCGGCTGTTTCTGGCGGTGCAATCTCGCCATCAGCGAGGGCGACTGCTTCGGTTAAATTAACTGTATCAAATAATTGAAATTTGCTCATTTATGTCTCGCATAATTCTTGTGGAGCAGGCATCTTGCCTGCTCAAGACTCTGCTTTTCATCAGAAGTCTAATGTCCCAATAGCTTATCCCGCAAATGCTTAATCCGATCGCGCAATTTACCCGCCTCCTCAAACTCCAGCTTCTTAGCCGCCGCCTTCATCTGCGCTTCCAACCGCCCGATTAACTGAGGAATCTCATCCAAAGATAACTCGTTTACCTGTTCGTAAACCTCCTCCAACTGCTGAGAATTCAGCTTGCGCGACACGTCCAAAAATGCCAAAATCGCATTACTCGATCGCTTTTTGGCGATCGGCTGCGGCGTAATCCCGTGCATCTTATTGTACGCTAGCTGAATCCCCCGGCGGCGATCGGTTTCGTCGATCGCCTTAACCATACTATCCGTCAAATTATCCGCGTACAAAATAGCCTGTCCTTGAACGTGCCGCGCCGCCCTTCCAATCGTTTGAATCAACGAACGTCCCGATCGCAAAAACCCCTCTTTATCCGCATCCAAAATTACCACCAGCGAAACTTCCGGCAAATCCAAACCTTCCCGCAGCAAGTTAACACCAATCAATACATCAAACTTACCATCCTGCAAATCTTGGATAATTTCGATGCGTTGAATCGACTGAATTTCCGAGTGCAAATACCGGACTTTAATCGCCCTCTCCTGCAAATATTCGGTTAAATCTTCCGCCATCCGCTTCGTTAAAGTCGTCACCAAAACTCGCTCGTCCCGACTTACTCTCTCCTTGATTTCCCCCAACAAATCATCAATTTGTCCTTCCGTCGGGCGCACAAAAATTGTCGGATCTACTACTCCGGTAGGGCGAATTACTTGCTCTGCAACTCTACCTTCGGATATTTCCATTTCCCAATCCCCAGGCGTAGCAGAAACAAAGATGCACTGATTTTCTTTCGCCCAGAATTCCTCTGCTTTTAAAGGGCGGTTATCTGCCGCGCTGGGCAAGCGGAAACCGTGTTCGATCAATACTTTTTTGCGCGCTTGGTCGCCGTTGTACATTCCCCGAATTTGCGGCACGGTGACGTGAGATTCATCTATCACCAACATCCAATCTTTCGGGAAATAATCAATCAAACATTCTGGCGGTTCCCCCGCATTTCTCCCTGCTAAATGCCGCGAATAATTCTCGACTCCGTTGCAGTAACCTACCTCGCGCAGCATTTCCAAATCGTAGCGCGTGCGCTGTTCCAACCGCTGAGCTTCTAATAGTTTCCCCTGTTTTTCAAATTCTGCCAGTCGGTCTTCTAATTCGAGTTCTATTCCTTGGCAAGCAGCCTCTAATTTATCTTCGGCCGTGACAAAGTGGCGCGCTGGATAGATATTTAAAGCCGTTGAACTTTGCAGAATTTTACCTGTTACGGGGTCAACGTAGCGAATGGCATCAATTTCGTCGCCGAAGAATTCGACGCGAATAATTCTATCTTCGTAAGCGGGGCCAATTTCCAAAACATCGCCTTTGACGCGAAATTTACCTCTGCCTAAATCTATGTCGTTGCGGCTGTATTGAACGTTGACTAAATCTCGCAAAACTTGTCGCTGGTTGACTTCCATTCCTACTCGCAAAGGAATAGCCGCTTTCAGGTATTCTGCAGGCATTCCCAAACCGTAGATGCAGCTAATTGAAGCAACTACAATTACGTCGCGGCGTTCAAAGAGCGATCGCGTGGCTGAGTGCCGCAACATATCGATCTCGTCGTTAATTGCTGCCGTCTTCTCAATGAAAGTATCGGTTACGGCGATGTATGCTTCAGGTTGGTAGTAGTCGTAATAACTGACAAAGTATTCGACTGCATTGTTCGGGAAAAAATTTCGCAGTTCGTTACACAGTTGAGCTGCCAGGGTTTTGTTGTGTGCTAAGACTAAGGTGGGTCTGCCGACTTTTTCAATCACCGAGGCAATGGAGAAGGTTTTGCCCGTACCTGTGGCACCGAGTAAGGTTTGAAATCGATCCCCAGCTTCGATGCCTTTGACAAGTTGCTCGATCGCTAGCGGTTGGTCGCCTGTGGGCTGGAAGGGCGCTTGCAATTGAAAAGATGCTGCCGCAGTTACCATAGGAAAATGTAGCTATTACCCATAAATCTTAACAAAAATGCAGAGATTCTGCAATTTCGTTAAAAAAATAGTTAGACTTTGTAATATTATTTTAATCATCGGCCGAAATAGCAAGCAGAAAGCCAAGAAAAGCAGTTGTCCGCACCCAGCAATCAACGTCCCAAAATAAGCGAGGAAAAGAATTATGGATACCAGCAGTACAGGTACAAGCAAAAGCAAAGCGATCGCCCGCCGCGGCAAAGGCGGTTCCAAAAGCCAAGCGACAGAACCCACGGATGCCAAAGCAACAGGAATCCAACTTTATCGGCCGCAACTCATGCATGACAACCGCCCCGTCGGCCCGGACGATTTTACCATCAGCGAGACCGTCTCGATTTCGGGGAACCGCCCGATCGGCACTAGCACCCTGCACCTCAGCGAAACCTACGGCACTGTAGGCAATCGCCCGGTCGAATCCAGCGACTTTGAAGTGGTTGCTACACTCGGCAATCGCCCGATCGGCTCCAGCGCCATGCAAGTCAGTGAAATGTTCAGTATGTCCGGTGCTCGCCCTATTGCAATCAGCACTCTTCACATTGATGAAGTTTACTCCACAATGGGAGGAAACCGCCCCATTGCCTCAAATGAAATTGACGATAGCTCGACATTAATGGGCTTCTTAGATTAGTTAGTCATTGGTCATTAGTTATTAGTTTTTCGCTGTTAACTAATGACTAATTAAGCTTTTTTAGAGAAGTTCTTGACAAAGGCGATCGAGCAATTGAATCGTCTAAAGTGATTTATTTAATCCTGCAATTTTTAACAATCGGCGTTGCTGGTTTATGGTATGAATGACTCAATCTGCAAAAAATGAAACAAGCGCGTCAGAACATCTTCGGAATTTCCAACTTATATATTTTCCTACCGTGATTCAGCAACGCGAAGAGATTTTTACCCATTAAATGAGAGGGAATATCAAACGGTGTCTATCTGGATTATTCGTCATGGTCAAAGTCAATCCAATGCAGGGTTTGCAACTATTGGATCCCATGAAAATGCCTTAAGTGAATTGGGCTACCGACAATCAAGATGTATTCCAACCGCCGTTAAACAAACTCCAGACTTGATTGTGACTTCACCTTATCTGAGAACACAACTCACTGCTCAACCATTGATTGAACAATTTCCACATACACCCGTTGAGGTTTGGCAAGTTCAGGAATTTACCTATCTGGGCCTACAGTTCGACCAACCAACCACAATCATGGATCGCAAACCTCTGAGCAAAGCTTACTGGGACCGCTGCGACCCTGAATATGTCGATGGAACCAACGCCGAATCGTTGGTTCAACTGATGGAACGAGTCCGAAGTACCCTGAACCAGTTACAACAACAATCCGGTTTTGTAGTTGTCTTTTCACATGGATTTTTTATCAAAGCAATGCTGTGGCAGATTTTGGCTAACCCAACGGTAATTGATGCCGTTGCGATGAATCGGCTTTTGGGATTTTCGCGAGGATTTCGAGTACCGAATGCGTCAATTTTGCAGATGCAATTTGATTCAGGTGGGATAGCTCATTGGAGTTCCTTCATTACCAATCATCTGCCACCGGAGCTAGAATCGGCAGCACCCGATGCAACTGTGGCGAGCGATGCAGGCGATCGACCTTCGTAACCTACCTTCACTGGAACCATGGCTCAACCAACGCCAGAGTGGCGTTGCTGATTTATGGTATGAACGACTCAATCTGCAAAAAATGAAACAAGCGCGTCAGAACATCTTCGGAATTTCCAACTTATCTATTTTCATACCGTGATTCAGCAACGCCAAGAATCCTTTCGCCATTGTTAAATAGCTCAACTGGGTCAGGAAAAGCACGATCGCAAAAGCGCTGCAAATCTCTATTCCTAATGCGGTCACAGGTTAGCCAAAGAATTTGAGTTCGCTGCCAAAGCGAACTACTCAATCCACAAAATCTCACTTTTTAGTTACAACAACAGTATCTGAGCCGTTGGCAGGATCTCGATTAAATATTATTGATTTTTTTTTTGTAAGTGGTAATACTTATAGCAGAAGGCCTTCTGCAGAAAACTATCCAAGCAATAATTTCAACAATTAATAACGTCCTCAGCGTCTTCGCAGTTGCTATAAATGTTAATAGTTCACAAAATTTAACAGTTCACCTTTGAGATTTCAGAGTTCTAAGGACTATTGACTATGGACTAATAACTACTTCCCCAGACCCTGATATTTGCTCAATAAAGCAGCAAAGCGCTTGTAATCTAAAGGCTTCTCCAAATATTCCGCAGCTCCCAATTCCAAACCCTGATTTTTGTCGTCCAAAAAAGTCAACATAATCACCGGAATATCAGTCAAATCCGGATCGGCTTTCAACGCCGACAGCACCGCCCAGCCGTTCATACTCGGCATCATCACGTCCAGAGTAATCGCATCCGGCAGCAACTCCTTAGCCAACAGAAGCCCCGCTTGACCGCTAGCCGACGATCGCACCCGAAATCCCTGTTTCGACAAGCACCGGGCGATCAAATCCCGGGCGTCCGGATCGTCGTCAATCACTAGCACAGTAGCAGCATCGGGCAGATCCAGCGCTGGGGATCGCACTTCTTTTTGCTTCACTGCTGTCGCCGCTGCACGCGTCTCTAACTCTAGAGAAGACTCGGCCTGGATTTCTGCGATTTCTCGATCGGGCGCAACTTCTTTCTGGCTTTTAACCTCAATCGGCAAGCGGATCGTAAAAGTAGAACCGCAATCAAACTTGCTCTCAAGCGTAATATCCCCGCCCATCATCTGGCAAAACTTCCGGCTAATTGTCAGCCCCAAACCGGTGCCGCCATACCTGCGGGTAGTAGAATCGTCCGCTTGGGTGAAAGCTCCGAACAGCCTTGACACCTGATCCTCAGTCATGCCTATGCCGGTATCGGTGACTTGAAACACGATCGAAGGCTTTTGACACCGAGAAGGATCTGCCGAGAGTTCTTCGGAATTGTCGATCGGCAAAACTTCTCCTTCTTCTTTCCAAACATTAATCGTAATTTTGCCTCGCTCGGTAAACTTAGCAGCATTGCTCGCCAAATTCAACAGCGCTTGCCGCAGCTTCGACGAATCGGAGTAGATCGTGCCAATATTGCGATCGCAATTGACGATCAAAGTATTGCCATTTTTCCCTAGCGTCGGTTGAACAGTAGTGACAACCTCCTCGATCAAATCCCACACCTCAAAAGTCTCCAAGAAAAGAGTCACCTTTCCTGCTTCAATTTTAGAAATATCCAGGATGTCACTAATAATGGTGAGCAACTGCTTGCCTGCCATATTAATGCTTGCCAAATCCATCACAAACTCTTCTTCGCCGAGTTCCAGAGCCTCTTCTTGCAGCAGCTCGCTGTAGCCGATAATCGCATTCAAGGGCGTCCGCAACTCATGAGTCATATTTGCCAAAAAAGTGCTTTTCGCCCGGTTGGCAGCTTCAGCAGCGTTCTTAGCAACTTCCAATTCGCGAGATCGTTCCTCTAGCTGCCGCTGTCGCACTTCCAAACCGTTGAGCAAACTGCTAATTTGCTGAGCCATTGTATTGAGAGTAGAAGATAGCACGCCGATCGCGTCATTAGAAACCACCGGCGATCGAGCCGTCAAATCACCGCTGGCCATCTGTTCGGCAGTTTCCCGCAGCAAGCCGAGATTCCGAATAATTGCCGACACCGACACAAAAGCCACTATCCCCGCGATCAAACTCAAAACCAAAGCCCCCATCAGCCAGTGCTGAGTGCGGCTCGCCACAAAGAGAGTTTGCTGCACCAGCACCACCATTGCTGCCTCGGAAACCCCCGCCGCCGAACCTGAGGCAGCCTCTATTGTCAGCAAATAGTTCTTCATCTCCACAGAACCCATCCACCCCACTCCCACCGCCATCCAAGTTATCAGTACCAAGATGACAAACAGCCCGCTCAAAGACGCCCGAGTTCCCAGAGAAATCGGCCTCGGAGCAAGTGCCGCCGCCCAAGCACAGCCCTTGAGAAAAGGATCTGGCTGCACCGGTACACCCGAATTCCAAATCTCCTCAATTTGACCGTCCAACCTCACCTTACCAATCCGCACTGTTTTCCAGATATGCTGCGTTTGGGCATCTATTTTTACCTTGCCCGACGGCGCTGCAAACTCGATATTTTTAGCTGCCGCCCTGACTTTAAGCACATCTGTCGAACCAGCTTTTTCTACTGCTTGCTTCCACAGGTAAACGCCCAAATAAGCCGCTTCGATCGGGTCATCCGTGACTCGATTTTCCCCGTATCGGGCTTTATAAGCCTTGACAAATTTACGGTTTTCCGGTGTATCCACCGTTTGAAAATAGTTCCAAACCACCAAATGTCCGGCAATATTGGACGGCCCGATCGCCCGCACTTCCTCTTCTGCTATGCTGACCGACATCACCGGAAAATCCTCAGGTTTCAAGCCAGCTTCCCGCAGCTTTTGGAAAAATGCCACATTGCTGTCGCCGTTGAGAGTGTTGACAATAGCATCAGGTTTCACTGCTAAAATATGTGCGATCGCCTCGCCCACTTCCTTAGAACCCAGCGGCAGATACACTTCTCCCGCCAACTCTCCCCCCAGTGCCGCCAGTTGAGCTTTCACAATCCGATTTGCCGTCCGGGGAAAGATATAGTCCGAACCCAACAGGAAAATTTTCCGCTTCCCCTGTGCCAGCAAGTAATTCACCCCAGGCACAATCTGTTGGTTCGGGGCAGCACCAGTGTAGAAAATATTCGGACACTGTTCTAGCCCTTCATACTGCACCGGATAGAACAGCAACCCTCTGCCGTGCTCAAAAATCGGCAGTACAGCCTTGCGGCTCGCCGAAGTCCAACAGCCAAATACCACCGCCACCTGAGCTTCTAAGAGCAATTGCTTAGCTTTTTGAGCAAAAGTCTGCAAATCGCTGGCTCCATCTTCTATAACCGCTGCCAAGGGGCGTCCGAGTACCCCTCCCGCCGCATTAATTTCCTCAACAGCCAACAGCGTTGCGTCTTTCACAGAAATTTCGCTGATGGACATCGTGCCCGTCAGCGAATGCAAAACGCCTATTTTGATCGGCTCACGAGTCGGGCCGGCTGTTTCGAGGGGGTTACTGCTCGTTGCTCCCATAAGTTTTTAGATAATTTATTACTAATAACAGAAATTTTAGTTCGATTCCGCAGAAAATTAGCCTTGATGCTAACTCTTGTTTAGCAGATTATTTAACCCGATCGCCACCATACTTGCCAATTGCTGCACCCTGTTGATTTTAACGGTCAAACTGCTACATCTGACTTAAGTCTGCACTAACCTGTCGCCTATTTCTCTCTTCATCTTTTACGGATGTCGAAAGAGCCTCATCCAACAAAATTTGCCACTTAATGCGATCGCGCCGCAGAAAAATTCTCCCCATCCCCCGCCCTCCCGCTCCTCCCCTCTCCCCAACTCATTCACGGGATAGCCTTGTGAGTCATCAAGAATTTCACACACTCACGAACTCATCCCTTTCCCATATCTTTCTTCCGGCAGATGGAAGTCTCCTTAATTTCTCTTAGTTTAAAGTTACAAAATATTACCCAGTCCCTATCTATCTTCAGGCAGAGGGAAGGCTTCGTGATTAGCGTTATCTTAAATATAAGGTTAAGTTGTAACTAGCCTTGTTAAAAATAACTTTTACCAACAATAGGGTCAAGACAAATGAGTATTGAAGAAAACGCGACCCACACTGGCAGCGATACTCAAGTAACGCTACCAAAATCAAAGGAAACATTGCTGGGCGAAGAAACAGAAAAAGCCCTCTGTGAACACAAACAAAAAGATGCTCAAACTATGCGGGCTGTGGATCAGTTGAAAGAAGAACTTCAGCACAAAATAGATACAGAATGTCATCACAAGGTTGATTAAAACTAATACGAATTTTTTTAGGGTGTGGGTAAGATGCGGTCTTGTCCACACCCGCTTTTTGAAGGCAGAATTAAATAAAAAAATTATAATTTAAAAAATTTTTTTTTCACATAAATACTTCATTGCAGCCAGCAACAACGGTAAAAAAAACCGGTAAGTATGAAAGTGGCAGTCTGTCCAAGACTGAAAAATAACTCTTCCATCTTCCCTCTTCATCTTTTATTCATTCTTTCTTCCTAGAGGTAGAGTGCAACGCAGCTCCTAGTTACCTATGATGAGTTTATTAAGTAAAAAACGTCAAATTAGATACAGATAGGGAGAAACCAATGAGCACTGAAGATAGAGCAAAGGCTACTGGCGACAACATCGCAGGCAAAGCTCAAGAAGCCCTAGGCAATGTTACTGGCGACCCGAAGGATAAAGCAGAAGGCAAAGCCAAGCAGGCAAAAGCTGAAGCTGGTCACGCGATCGAAGATGTAAAAGATGAGCTCAAAAAGAAACTAGACTAAGCCTAATACTAATTGAAAGGGTCGAGCAACCTGACCCTTTCAAGTATTCCAAATGTTTTTTGAACGGAGGAAAAAAAGGTGAGTTTATTGCAGCAGAGTCGCAAAATAATTGCGGGCTTACTCTTGGTTTTAATGCTGGCTATTACGACTGCCTGCGCGCCCAGCGTTTCAACCCAAAAACCGACTGATGTACCTGTAGCAATTGGCGGCAGTCAGGGTTATTACGCGCAGCTAGAACGTGGCAATACCGCCGCAGGTCAAGATTTTGGTCAATGGGTAACAAAAACGGCTAAGGGCCTGGTTCAGGATGCTTACGTTCGCGACAATAACAAATTGGGCGTTGTAATTACTCCGCAAGTCCGCCCGACTGAAGTGAAAGATTTGGCGAAATCTTTAGCACAAGGTTTTCACCGCAATTTCCCAAATCAGGATGTAAGTGTTTTGGTTTATGCTCCTGACAAAAAACTGATTTTGACGGCTAAGTACGACCAGCAATCAAATCAAATTGAATACAAGTCTTGACCTGGTTAGCCAGCTTGAATGGTAGGGGCGCGGCGGTTTAATATTTCGCAGTTTTTTGAAGCCGAAACAATCTCAAGTAGACACAGAACAGTTGTGTAGATAGGAAGAGATTTATCATGAGTAGCAGCGATAATTACAAGCGTCAAATCATGAGCGATTTGGCCCAAGGAAATCGAGAAATAATGCCGGAGACAACCGGTGAAGAGTACGAAAATTTTGACGATTTTGCTCAGAGAACTTCGCCCGATCAGCGCAAACAATTATTCGGGCGTTCTCTGAATCACGACTCCCTCCCGCCGGCGCAGTTGGAACCGGAATTGCAAAAGGCGATCGCCCAAATTAAGCCAAACGAACGCGACGACGTGGCCCGGGAATTCTTCAAGCATTTAGGCAAGAGAGGATTGGACGATCGGCAATTAGAAAAGCAGCTAGGACTTTCTACCCACCACGCCAGCCGGATGAATGCTGACGATGTTACCAAGCTTGCCTCGTTTACCTATCACAATCACCCGGATATTTTCCGAGAAGTGCTGGCAGAACAGCCGAGTTTGATGAAGTTTTTGGGAAATCCAATTGTGGCGGGTATTTTGGGAATAGTTGCTGCTAAATGGCTCAACAACCGCAAATAGTCTCGGACTCACACAAGTTTCAAAGCTGATACTACGTGCAGCAAATAAAAGGACGATCGCCCGGGCGATCGCCCTTTTATCTTTTATATGTAGTCCTGTAGTAAAATAACCGCGATCGCGTTTTTAGGAAGGATTTTAGTCATCATAAAACTCACTCAAACTTTAGTCCTCACTACAAACATCTTTGATGGCAGTCCTTCGACGGAACATAAGATTATAATACTAAATCCAGAGTGTTTAAATCTTAATTATTGGGATCTTAGCTGTTCGGGTAAGTAAAAAACCTTGCCAATTACCGATTACGAATTACTAATTATTGCTTAAAGCTAAAAATAGCTGCACAACAGTAAAGTGCGGTATACCTGACACTCCGCAAAATTAAATGTACGATTAAGTGTTGCCGTGAATGAGAAAAAAAGATGAACGTATCCACTATTTGGCGAAAACTCCGCAGCCAGCAAGCCTTCTGCTTGGCTGCACTCCTGGCAGGTTGCCTGGTATTTATCGGTTGTTCCCCCGCACAGTCAGCGGCTGGCAATTCAGTCGATCCCAAGTTGAAAGAGCAAGTCTTGCAGATTATCCGCGAAAATCCGCAAGCAATTTTAGATTCGGTACAAGCGTACCAGCAACAGCAGCAGCAGTCTCTCAAAGCAGCGCAGGAATCATTTTTGCAGGAGATGAAAACTAATCCCAAATCTGCGATTGGGGATTCTCCCAGCACGGGTTCAGCTTCGCAGCAGATTGTACTTTTAGAATTCTCTGACTTTCAATGTCCGTTTTGCGCGCGCGCTCACGATACTGTCAAGCAGTTTATGGCAAAACACCAGGACAAAGTTACTTTAGCTTACAAGCATTTACCCTTGACTTCAATTCACCCTCAAGCGCTGCCAGCAGCTAAAGCAGCTTGGGCTGCTGGGCAGCAGGGCAAATTCTGGGAATATTACAGCGCTTTGTTTGAAGGGCAGAAACAGTTAGGCGAACCATTGTACGCATCCATCGCCCAAAAGCTCAATCTAAAATTAGATAAATTCAACACCGATCGCAACAGCCCCGCTGCCGAAGCCGCCATTGCCAAAGACGTGCAACTCGCTCAACAACTGGGCATTCAAGGGACTCCCTTCTTTATTATGAACGGTAAAACTTTCTCCGGGGCGATCGAGCTTTCTGAGATGGAAAGCATTCTCGCTAGTATCTCCAAATAAGTAAGCCCACCTGAAAAAACAGAACGCCCAGAGCCCCGATTTCTTAAAGAAGTCGGGGCTCGAATGCGCGATCGGGTCGATCGCTCTATTTACTGACTACTTTTTACGATGGGGAACAAATTTGCTCTAAGTGTTGTCTTAGTAAGACTCTAAGCTGCTTATGACTTAAATATTATATCTTGCCTTTTACAAGCTTTCCCAAACGTAGCTAGTGGATTCAAATGATTATTTGTCAATATTAATTTGAATTCTTTTGGCAAGACGATCGCGGCTTTTAAGCTCCATTTCCCTTGCATCTACGAGGAAAATCGATCATGGAAAAAATTACGCAAATAGTTGTCATTGACCCAACCGTTGAAGATTATCAAAGCCTTGCACCAAGCGCCGAACCAAGGAAAGAGATTTTTATACTCGATCGGGCGGGGGATGGAGTCGAGCAAATTACAGAGTTATTAGCTAGCTACACGGATATTTCCGCCGTTCACATTGTTTCTCACGGCGGGCCTGGAAATTTGCAACTGGGGTCAATTCAGCTAAATTCTGACAACCTAGACGAATATGGCGATCGACTTGGGCAGTGGAAAAAGGCATTAGCCCCTAACGCCGATATCCTCCTGTACGGTTGCAACGTGGCGGCAGAAATCGCCCCACCGATAGCGGGGCGATCGTTTTTGCAACGCCTCAATCAACTCACAGGTGCAGACATCGCCGCTTCCAAAAACCTGACAGGAAGTGCTGCATTAGGCGGTGACTGGGATTTAGAAGTAACAATTGGTTCGATTGAGACACCTTTGGCATTCACCCAAGAGGCGATGGCAAGTTACGATCGTGTTTTACCTACCATCAACGTCACCACCACTACCGACGAAGATAATGGCATCTTAGGCGGAGGTAGCGGCATCTCTTTGCGCGAAGCCATTCGTTACTCTGCGGCTGGCGACAGCATCATTCTGCCTGTTGGCAACTATAACCTAGCGATCGCGGGGACAGGCGAAAACTTAGGTGCTACAGGCGACCTCGACATCACTAAAAACCTCACCATTACAGGCGCAAGTCAAGCCACAACAATTAACGCCGCTACAATCGATCGCGCTTTCCACGTCACAGCCGCAGGCATCACCTTCAACATCTCCGATTTATCAATTAAAAATGGTAACGCTAACGGGATAATCGCTGGTGACGACCAAGGCGGCGGCATCTTTAACAACGGCGGCACAGTTAATGTTAACAATGTCACTTTCGACACTAACGTAGCAGCTAACAGCGGCGGCGGTATCAGAACCGAAGGTGGAACCGTAACTGTCACCAACAGTACATTTACTACAAACACGGCCCTGAGTGGCGGCGCTATCTATAACAATAATGGCACGGTGACAGTCAGCAACAGCACCCTCACTAACAACAAAGCAACCGGATTTGGCGGCGGTGCGATCAGAAACCAAGCCACCATGACAGTCACTAACAGCAACTTCACCAACAACGAAGTGACATCCCAAGGCGGCGGCGCTATTTATACAGAGGGCAATCTAGATATTTCGGGCAGCACTTTCTCCGCTAATAAAGCTAGCGACACCAACGTTTTCGCAGGCGGGGGTGCCATTTATGACGGCAGCCCGTCCAACACAAACATCACCAACAGCACCTTTTCTGGCAACACAGCAAACGCTGAAGGCGGTGCCATTTTCAAACCCGGTGGCAGCATATTAACTATTAACAATAGCACGATCGCTAACAACACCGCCGATGCCGATAATAACAACCAAGCTAATGACAATGGCGGCGGAATCTTCAGGCAAGCCGGCACAGTTAACGTCAAAAATACCATCATCGCTGCCAACATTGATAACACAGCAGCCGGAACCATACATCCCGACGTTTCAGGGCAATTCGTCAGTCAAGGCAATAACTTAATTGGCAACAGCACTGGCAGTACAGGGTTTACCAATGGCACGAATAACGATAAAGTAGGCACTGCTGGCAGCCAGATCGATCCATTACTTGATGCTTTAGCTAATAACGGCGGCCTCACGTTTACTCGCGCCTTACTCTCAGGTAGTCCAGCATTCAACGCAGGCAACAACACTGGTGTTTCAACTAACGATCAACGAGGTGCTGGTTTTGCCCGCATCGGCAACGGCATCGTTGACATTGGTGCTTATGAATATCCCGACATTCTAGTTAACTTTGGTGCTCCCACTTTCTCAGGTACAGAAGGAATTGCTGCTAATACTGTTACTATCCCAGTCACTCTCAGCGCTACTCCCCTTGCCAATGTCACCGTACCATTAGTTAACACAGGTACGGCTACCCAAGGCGCAGGTTCTGACTACACTTTTACCCCTGGCTCTATCACTTTTAATGCTGGTAGCAGTGGTGCAGCCCTTACCCAAAATCTCACTGTTACTATCAATCCTGATGACATCCCAGAAAATGATGAAACAGCCGTTTTCAACTTCGGTACTATTATTAATGCCGTTGCTGGAACTACTAACCAAACTACCCTAACTATACCCGCCAACGACCCGATTTCTTATGCGATCGCACTCACAAATCCAGCCACAGGTTCCTTAACAGAAGGCAACTCCGGCACTCAACCCGTCACTTTCACCGTCACTCGCAGCGGCGGCACGGGGGTAGCGAGTACAGTAAATTATGCGATCGCTGGTACCGCGACCAACAGCGAAGACTACAATATTATCAATGCTGCGGGGGCTACTAGCGCCTCCGGGACGATCGCCTTTGCCGCCAACGAAACAACTAAAACTATTGCTGTGGATGTCTTGGGCGAAACCGCAGTTGAACCTGACGAGACAATTACCGTCACCCTCAGCAACCCAAATTTGACCCCAGCGCCGGAAAGTTCGACTGTCACCACCAGCACCGCCACTGCTACCATCACCAATGATGATACTCCTATCTCGATCGGTGATGTAGTTGTTACCGAAGGAAATACCGGCACTGTTAGCGCCAACTTTGCCGTCTCCCTATCAGCAGCTTCTAGCTTGCCCGTCACCGTCAATTACGCCACGTCAGACGTTACTGCTAACACTGCTGATAGCGATTACGCGGCGGCCGCAGGCAGCGTCACCTTCAATGCCGGGGACACGACAAAAACTATTACTGTTGCTGTCAACGGCGATTCTAAGTTTGAAACTGACGAAACATTTAACGTCAACCTCAGCACCGCTGTCAATGCGACTATTACTAAAGCGACGGGCATAGGTACGATCGTAAATGACGACTTGGAGTCACCAACTCCGACACCGACGCCGACGCCGACGCCAACTCCGACACCGACGCCGACGCCGACGCCAACTCCGACGCCGACGCCAACTCCGACACCGACACCAACTCCAACAGAAACTCCGACTCCGACTCCG
>NZ_JAUBTQ010000001.1:0-211772 GCF_036702515.1 Microcoleus sp. BROC3 | reverse complement strand
ACTCCAACTCCAACGGAAACTCCGACTCCGACTCCGACTCCAACTCCAACGGAAACTCCGACTCCGACTCCGACTCCAACTCCAACGGAAACTCCGACTCCGACTCCGACTCCGACTCCAACGGAAACTCCGACTCCGACTCCGACTCCAACTCCAACGGAAACTCCGACTCCGACTCCAACGGAAACTCCGACTCCGACTCCGACTCCGACTCCGACTCCGACGCCAACTCCAACGGAAACTCCGACTCCGACTCCGACGCCAACTCCAACGGAAACTCCAACTCCGACTCCGACTCCAACTCCAACGGAAACTCCGACGCCAACGCCAGAAACTCAAGACGAAGATTGCATTTGCAAGCAGATAACCTTTCCCAGCCCGACTGCTATTCGGGGCCCCAACCAAACAAATAGCACCACCAACGGTACAGAAAGCGACGACATTCTGGAGGGTTCCATTACGAATGACAATATCGACGGCTTAAATGGTAACGACTTGGAGGTTGGCTTCACTGGCAATGACAATATTTATGGCGGATCTTACCTCAGCATCGATCTAGGAAATATAACCATTCTTCCCTCTGCCAAAGATAGCGACGTGCTGTTTGGCAATGAGGGCGATGATTACCTCAACGGGGGTGCTAAAGATGATTTAATTTTTGGGGGCGAGAACGAAGATGTTGCTTACGGTGGCAAAGATGACGACATAATTTTTGGAGACAAACAGAGCGATACTTTAATTGGCGATGAGGGTAATGACACATTATATGGGGGAACTCTTAACCCTTTAGACATCGATTCTACAGGTCGCGATTTGCTATTTGGCCTTAGTGGCGATGATTACCTCAACGGGCAAGAAGCCGAAGATTCCCTTTCTGGCGGTAATGGAAACGATACAGTGCGTGGCGGCAAGGGTGATGATTTGGCCGTAGGAGACTTGGGCAACGACGTGCGGTTTGGGGATGAGGGCAGCGATACTCTCTGTGGTGGCGACGGAGAGGATACTATGTACGGGGATATTGGCAGCCCTCTGGCGATCGGCTCCGCTGGCGGTCAAGACCAGATGTGTGGTGATTTGGGCAACGATTTGTTGTTTGGCAATGAAGGTCAGGATACCGTTAACGGTGATGCTGGAAACGATACTCTTTATGGCGGCAAGGATGAAGACAGTTTACTGGGTAGTGCTGGGGACGATTGGTTATTTGGAGATCAGGGGAATGATACTTTGATTGGAGGTACTGGGGACGATCGCTTTATCTTAGGTATCGACAACGGCCGCGAGACTATTTTAGACTTTCAAGATGGTCGCGATGCGATCGGCTTGACAGGCGGTTTAAGTTTCTCGCAACTGAGCATTACTTTAGAAAATAATTCTACTTCGATCCGAGTTACCAGTTCCGGTCAACTGTTAGCAACTCTCAGCAATGTGTCAACAGGGCTGATTAATGTTGCAGATTTTTCAATTCTGTAAGTAGTTCAACCAAATGATATCAAGTCCGATTGCATCTTGCATCGGACTTGATATGAGTCATATCGTTTCCGGTTGCATCGGAATGATATCGAGGACACGGCACTGCCGTGTCCCTACAATTAATTGTGGTAGGGACACGACTGTCTTGTCGCTGACTGTGGGTAATATTAATTCCGATGCTACCGGAGTTGATCTCAAAATATACGATCGCCTTTTTCAAATAAACTCTATATGATTCTGGATATCTGACGGTTCAAGCACCTCCCAAATCAAAATCAATCCGCGGACAATTTCACCAAGCGAACGACTATTTTGGTGACAGTAAACAATACCGCAATGCTCTAAACCGCGCTGATGAAGTGCTAAAAAATCGTCATCTTGGGTAAAGATTACTCGTTCTTGAGAAATCGCAAAAGCTAATTGTTCTTCATCGGTAGCACCTAAAAGTCGTGCTTCCGGTGTAGTCGTGACATCAATACCGCGCCTTCTCAAAGCTTCTGCGATCGCCCGTTCGACTTGTTCATCCAAATGAAACTGGATCTTTTCCAAGATTCTGCCCTCTTAATTTCTGCTGCACCTTGGAAGGAGTTCTTGCTTGCAATTCCTGAACAAAAGCTTCACTCTCTCGCATTTGTTGTCGAATTTCCTCAAGATGATCGTGGTAATAAGCTAAAGCTGCATATACATCGGCTAAAGTGATTGTGGGATACCGCGACACAATTTCATCAGGAGACATTCCCATTTGTTCGTGCCAAATGACAACATCTTGAACTCTAATCCGATGTCCTGCAATGCGCGGTTTACCGCCACACACTCCCGGAGTAATTTCAATATGTTCGGAAATAACTGCTGTCATAGGATTTCCTCAAAATTCAAGTTAGAATCTATATTTAATTTTCTCTGAACTAAATGAGCTTACTTATTAATTCCGACGATCCAACCATCATAAGTTTGTAGTGAGGTTCAGTCCTTTCTTAAATCTTTGAGCCAATAAGGACTAAAGTCCTCACTACAAACCACTTTGATTGTGGGTAATTCGCCGGACACGATCGAATTTTCAACTAAACCGCAGCCAACTCAGGAGTCGGCCGCTTGCTGTGGCGAATACCCTCGATCGCGCCTGCGTAATCATTCGCCTTAAACACAGCAGAACCAGCGACGATCGCATTTGCGCCCGCTTCCAGAACCTGCCAAGTATTGTTCCCCTTCAAACCGCCATCTACCTCAATCCAAGGATCGAGGCCCTTGTCGTCGCACATTTTACGCAACTGGCGAATTTTCGGCAAAACAGCCGGGATAAAACTTTGACCGCCAAAGCCCGGATTGACGCTCATAATCAGCACCAAATCGCAAAGTTCCAGCACGTACTCGATCAACTCCAAAGGCGTCGAAGGATTAAGAACTACACCAGCCTGCTTGCCCAATTCCCGAATTTGGCCGAGGGTGCGGTGCAAGTGAGGCGAAGCATTATGCTCGGCGTGAACCGAAATAATGTCAGCACCAGCCTTAGCGAAGTCCTCGACGTACTTCTCCGGCTCCACAATCATCAAGTGGACATCGATTACCTTCGTAGTAACAGGGCGAATTGCTTCAACAATCAGCGGCCCGATAGTAATATTAGGAACAAAGCGACCGTCCATCACATCTACGTGAATCCAGTCAGCCCCAGCTCGATCGACCGCCTGAATCTCTTCTCCGAGACGGCTAAAATCGGCTGATAATATGGATGGAGCAATAACGATGGGTTTTTGGGATTGGGTCATGGCTAAGTCTGTTCTCCTGACTGCTGTGCTGTATCCAGTTTATCAAAATACGGGTCTCCGGGTCGAAAAGTTGCCAACGATCGCTTGCGAGATTGGGAGGGCAGAAAAATTTGGCCTCTGACAGACCAGTTTGGCAATCTCACCAGCCCTGCTCTGGGAATTTTGGTTTAGGATATAAATTTTCCCTCTCAAAAATAACTTTTGTGCAAAATCTCACCTTCTGCAAATTTTGGGTAGCGAATTATGAAAAATACAGAGTCCTTGGAAAATCCTGAACTCGATCGTGCAAGTCTGTTTGTATTAATGATCCCAGTCATCGGCTTTTTCCCCGCCCTGTGGACTCTTTACCGCCGTCAGGGCAGCCCCGAACGCAAAGCCGTCAGCCGCTTAGCAATTGCCCTTGCTTTGAGTTGGCTCTTAGGACACATTCTTTTAGAAGCTGGAGCGATTTCTGCGGAATCTCCGACACTTCCCATGTTATTAATGAGTAGCCTGCTAACAACTAGCTATTTCATCGTTGCTCTGGGACTGATGGTTCGCCTCTGGAAGCGTCAACCGCTATGGTTGCCCGGAATTAGTCGCGTAGCCGAGCAAGTAGTGGGCAAACATTTATCATAATTTAGGGTTATTTTCAGCCCCTACCCTATTGATTGATTGCGTCTTCAGCTTGATACTACATATTGCCATTATCTTTTTTATTTTTGTTGTGTGTGAGGAAGCCAGTGCCAGCTCAAAAAATTCCTAATCAAGACCCTATCCAACAATCAACTGCTCAACCTGCCACCAAAAAAGCTTCCCAGCCCCATCGAGGCCGCTGGCTGGGTTTTGGTTTTGGTTTAGCTGGAGTAGCCATGCTCTCAGCCACAGCCGGAGCGTTGCTAGCCGTCTCCCTTTCCACAACGCCGCTTCAGCAACAAAAGTTGAGCCCTGAAGAAGCAGCGGTATTTTCTCAAGGCGACATGGCAAAGCTCAACATGAAGATGCCGGAGCTGACTCGCCCAGTTAATATTTTAGTTTTAGGACTTAAAGTTCTCAGCTCAGACCTCGACGGCCATCCCGATAAGGAGCAGGGATACGAGGTATGGCAAAACTCTTTTAAGGGGTTAACTGATACCATGCTGTTGGTTAGGTTTGACCCTCAAAATAAAAAGTTAAGCGTGCTTTCCATTCCGCGTGACACCCGCACCTATGTTGAAGGTAGGGGCGAGGTGAAAATAAACGAAGCTAATTACTACGGGGGCCCGGCTTCTTCAGCGAAGGCAGTCAGCGGACTCTTGGGCGGGGTGGGAATTGACCGCTATGTCACAGTCAATATTCAAGGCATAAAAAGCTTGGTCGATGCACTTGGTGGCATTACTATCAATGTCCCTAAAGACATGAAGTATACCGATGAAAGCCAGCATTTATATATAAATTTAAAGGCTGGCAAGCAGAAACTCAACGGCGAACAAATCGTGCAATATTTGCTTTATCGGCACGACGATTTGGGCGACATCGGGCGGGTGCAGCGCCAACAATTGTTGATGCGGGCTTTTGTGGAACAGGAAGTAAATGTAGGTTTGCTGTCTCGACTACCGAAGATTTTATCGGTGATTCAGTCTCACCTTGACACCAATTTGAGTATAGAAGAATTGGTAGCTTTGGCTGGTTTTGCTACTCAAACCGATCGCGCTGGCGTGCAGATGTTGATGGTTCCCGGCAAATTTAGCGATTCTAAAGACTACAAGTCAAGTTTTTGGTTGCCAGACCAATATGCCATCGAAACTCTGGTGGCGGAACATTTTGACTTCGGCCAAAATACTTGGACAATTGAGAATGCTGATGCGACTTTTCTGAAGGTGGCGATTCAAGATAGTACCGGAGATCCATCTGCTGTTGAAGATTTTGTCAATACTCTGACTCAAGCCGGTTATCGGAATGTTCAGGTTTACAAGGATTGGCCAGAACCGCTGGAGGTAACTACTCTAGTAGCTCAACAGGGCGATATTAAAGGTGCTCAAGCGATTCGCCAGTTTTTAGGTTTTGGAGATGTGCTGGTTGAGAGTACCGGTTCTTTGCAGTCGGATGTGACAATCAGATTGGGCAAGGATTGGTTGGAGAAAAAGGCTCAGTCCGGCGGTGCGGCTAAGTCTTTTTAAACTGGGTTTTAACCGAGGTATTTTTAGGGACACAGCATTGCTGTGTCCTCTTCTTTTCTGTTGGTAGAGATGAAGGCGATCGCTTTTTTGCCGATTTACTAATAAAGCCCTGGATGCACTAATCCTCAGAAACCCCCTTGAGTCGTAGATTCCTAATTACCAAACCAAGATTTTTTTTGTATAAACCGGGTTTATTATAAGCTAGGACTTGCGCACTCGGATTGCTGGAAAGTTTTTTACCGAGATTAAAGGCTATAACACAGTTTTTTTCAGAAAAAATCCGGTTTCAGCGCAATTCCTATGATACTATATTTTTTGGTAATGATGAATCACGATCGCCATACCGATACTTTTCTGTGCAATCTGAACTGAAACAATAATCTACCAGGGAAAGTTTAAGATATTTTATAAAGGTAGGGTTGATGAACAAGGGTTCTAAAATAGACCGACAGCGGGAACATCAGGCAAATGAACGCACCTTTCTTGCATGGTTACGAACTTCAATCGGTTTAATTGCTTTTGGGTTGGCGATCGCTCGGTTCAGTTTATTTCTGCGTCAATTTCAAGCTACAGTGACTCAGCAAGAAGTTTCCTCCCCTCCCTTCTTCAACTCCGAAACTTTAGGGCTGAGTCTGGTCGTTTTTGGGATTGCGGTCATTCCCTTAGCAGCATGGCGTTATAATCGAGTTTTCTGGCAAATTGAGCGAGGTGATTATCGCCCAAATCGTGTGCTAGTTTGGATTATGACTGGAACTGTGATGATTTTAGGAACATTAACTATTCCGTTGTTGCTGTGGCGAGATCGCGGAAATATAGCTCCCTCTTCAACTCCTAAAAACTCTCAATTCTAAGTTAACCCGATCGGTTAGCTAAACTGAAAATAACCGCAACCAGCTCATTCAGCTTTTGTGCATCTAGATTGTCTGTGGTGTTCGAGAGATGGGGAGAGAGTCTGATGGGGAGAGGATTTAATGATTTTGGCTCGGCTCATCGAAATATACAATTTAAATGCAGTACAACTTACAAGCGGAAGCAAGTGAAATGAAGCCATCGCACCCACAACCAACCTAAAAAACTCCCCACAAAATAAGAGATAAAATCTGACCAACTAAAGTGATTTCCCAAAATCAGCCTTCCGGGTAAAGTAGCTCGCATCGCTTGTAAAAACGAAAGTGTCCACAGTTGGAGAAACTCTACTCCGCAGGTAGCTAGACACACAACTACAGCAGCCCTAATTGGGGAAAATCGCGGCAATATCAGAACTACCAGCAAAATCCAAAATACCTCATAAGCTATGCTCCCAAAAGAGTCGTTGAACCATTCCGGTGCAGGGCTGCGAGAAAATCTCACCGCATAACCTAAAGGGATAATCACGATTATACTGATGAGCAGGGCAATTCGATATTTAAAAAAACGGCGATCGGGAGAAATTGGGGAATTCATTAACTTTGATACAGGTTTTTTCGTTCACTTTAACGCTTTTTCTGTAGTATGGATTCTACTCCCACAACAGTGACATGAGATGAATAATTACATCGCTCTTTACTGCGAACGTACCATGCCTGGTTTATGGAGTGAACCATTAAATGCTGTATCTAATATTTCTTTCCTCATTGCAGCATGGGCTATTTTTCAATTGGCTCGGCGACAGCAAAAAGTAGCCACGGGTATTTGTATATTGATTACTTTAGCCACCAGTATAGGTATGGGAAGTGCGCTATTTCATACATTTGCGACACAATGGGCAAGATTACTAGATGTGATTCCTATTATGCTGTTTCAGCTTGGGTTTTTATGGCTTTATAGCCGTCAAGTAGTGAGGATGAAATATGGATATGCAGGAGGATTGCTCGTAGGATTTTTATTAGCAAGCAACTTCAGCAATAAATTTACAAATATTTTCAACGGTTCTCTTTCTTATGCTCCTGCATTTTTAGTATTACTAGGGCTTGGACTATATCACTATCAACAGCAAAAACGTGAGCCATTTATTCTATTAGCAGCATCCGGGGTATTCCTGTTAGCCCTTTCATTCCGAACTCTCGATCGGGAAATTTGTCCTTACTTTTCAACTGGCACTAATTTTATTTGGCATCTTTGTAATGGTATTTTGTTGTACTTATCAGCAAGAGGATTAATCCTAAACAGAGCTATGATTGACTAGGAATATCTTAACTTTAAAATCAGAATTAGCCCAAGTCTTAGCCAAGCTGCTTGACTGCTATAAGGTTAATCGCGATCGCCCACAGGTAAACTCAGTATAAACCCTGTTTGACCAAGTATGGCAGCATCTAGTTTGATATCGCCGCCGTGGGCCCGTGCGATTTCCCTTGCTAAACTTAGCCCCAATCCCGATCCTTCTATTTTTTGGATCTGAGTGGAGTCACCCCGATGGAAGCGCTCAAAAATGCGATCGCGCTCGCTCAAAGAAATATCTTGAGAGCTATTGACAATTTTCACAATTACTCTTTTTCCCTGACAGTTAGCCTGTAACCTGAGCCAACCCTTGGGTAAATTATATTTAATCGCATTACCAACAAGATTTTGCAAAACCTGCACCAGCAAATCGCGATCGCCCTTGATATATAAATTAGGAGCAATTGCCATTTGTACATCTAAATGCGGTGCTAGCAGTTCCATATCTTCGGCAATTTCCGATAGCAAAGCCGACATATTCACCTCAACCAAATGTAAACCCATACGTCCGGCATCGGCTAGAGAAAGTAACAGAAGTTTACGGGTTATTTCATTCAAACGGCGCACTTCATCCAATAAATTACTCAGCGTTTGCTGCACCTCAGAGCCAGCTTCAACTTGATGTAAAGCCCGTTCTAGTTGACCTTGCAAAATTGCCAGCGGAGTCTTTAATTCGTGGGCAGCATCTCCACTAAAACGAGAAGCTTGTTTAAAACTTCGCTCTAGACGTTCTAACATCTGATTGAACACAAAAATTAATTCTATAAACTCTATATCCGTTGCTCCGTAAGGGACGCGCCGATCTAGCCCCTGTACGGTAACATTCCCGATCGCCATCGTGAGGCGCCCAATTGGATACAGAATACTCCGCGATATGACCCACGCTCCACTCGCAACCAGTAAAAGCACTACGGGAATAGAAATTAGAAAGATATTACGAATCAATTCCATTTCCCCATCGATAGCTTGCAAGTTAACGGCAATGGCTGCTTGACTATAAGGAGAATTAATCGCGCCGACACGCCAAATTGCGGTGCTAGTACGTTGGGTTGCTAGCTTAGCTTTGGGCAATTGAGGAGGATGAAGTGAATCGGATGGCGGTCGCTCGAATGGGGGCAGATCCTGTGGAGGTCGATCGGATGGCGGCCGCTCGAATGGGGGCAGATCGTGTCGAGGTCGATCGTGTGGCGGTCTATCAAATGGGGGTCTGCTTTCGGGCGGTGGAAATAAATTGAGGCGATCGGGAGGTGGTGGCTCTAATGGATTTTGTCGAGGGGGAGGTTCTAATTCAAAATCTATTATGCCAGGATCGGGAGCGGGTAGCGGCAACGATCGCCAGATGGAATTCGCATCAAGTCCATCTTGCCACTGGCTCGATTTGTAGATTAAATTACCATCTCTTTGAGCCACGAGCAAAGCGACGGTGGTTTCTCCATTCATGCCCAAAAGTGATGGCAAAGAATCAGTATAAGCATCCCATTCGGGCGAGCGCGGGCGGGTAGCGTGGATTAACTGAGTTTCTATTCCAGCATCAAGACGCTTGACTTTAGCATCGTAAATCAACCACCAGGAAACAACACCAAAGCCAATCAGAGCAATACTTGCAAGAACAGAAGATGATAGAGCAATGCGAAAGCGGAAAGATTGGAGTTTCATGATGGTGAATCTGGTTTGCGAAACCGATAGCCAACGCCCCGCACACTTTCAACCCATCCCATACCGCCGATAGGTTCAATTTTCTTGCGAATGCGTTGAATACATACATCTACTACATTGGTATTTGGGTTGAAATCATAGCCCCAGATATGTTCGAGGATTTGCGTGCGGGTGAGTACCCGGCCAGGCGATCGCATCAGATATTCCAATAGATTAAACTCCCGGGTTGTCAGTTCGACTTTATGCCGATCGCAGGTAACTTCTCGGAGAATGCGATCGAGCTTAACGGGGCCAACACTCAGAATATTTTGCCCGCTGCCCGAAGCACGCCGCACTACAGCATAAATCCGAGCAACTAACTCCTCAACAAAAAATGGTTTAGCCAAATAGTCATCAGCACCCAGATGCAACCCTTCAATGCGATCGTCTAGTTCATTGCGAGCAGTTAATAAAATTACGGGTACGTTGCGTCCAGCCTTTCGCAGATGTTTGAGAATAGATAATCCATCTTTTCCCGGCAATACAATATCAAGCACGATCGCATCGTACTCATTATCCATCGCCCGCCCATAGCCATCATTGCCATTATCGCAATAATCCACAACAAAGCCTTGTTCTTTCAAGCCCATACAAACAAAATTGGCGATTTTTTCTTCATCTTCAACGTATAGAACATTCATAGATTTACCTATCCGGTTGCGATTATACGGCTATCAGGGATTTACTTAAATTACAAAACTGTAATCCATCCGCACTGTTGCAGGTAATGTTTGGGGAATTTGATGTATTTATAAACATTTTTAGGTCGGCGATCGTAACTCTCATGAAAATTACTTCATTACTCGCGTTACCTGCTACAGCCTTGCTGCTGGGATTTACCAGCTTGACTTTTCCCGATCGAACTACAGCTAATTCTAATACTGTACTAGCCCAGAGCCAGCCCGAACCCAGTCAAGAGCGCAGACGCCCGCCCCGTATAGATTTTGCTGCTGCTGCCAAACAATTAGGAGTCAGCGAAGCCGAGCTAATCGAAGCTTTGGGCCTACCCGCAAAACCGCCGGAACCACCAAGCGAAAATAATCGCCCGTCCAGCCCACCGCCCCGTCCTCGTTTAGATATTCCCGGTGCAGCGAAAAAGTTGGGAGTCACCGAAGCAGAGTTGATTAAAATTCTGGGCATTCCACCGCGTCCACCCGGCGATCGTAATCTACCTCAAAATTCCGAAAAACGCTAATTTTTCCACATTACAAAACTGTAATCCCAGCACAGGGATAAATGTCATGTTCAACCAGCTTAATGATTGTAGCGACTAACTCAAAGGGCGATCGAGAATTCATTTCTTTAGCCTGACAACTGCTTCAAACTTAGAAAACTAATCGGGGTAATTATACCATGCCACAACTATTTCCTAATTCAATCAATGCACTTGGCAATCCTCCCCAAAATCAAGGCGCAGCGGGCAACCAACCTCCCCAAAATCAAGGCGCAGCGGGCAACCAACCTCCTCAAAATCAGACCGAAGCGGGCAATCCTCCTCCCCAAAATCAGGGGGCACAACTTACGAATTCTGCTTTACCTCCCCAAAACCAAACTCCACCCCCTCCGCCAGCTAACAGTATTAGCACCACAGCAGGAAACGACAATATTACCGGAGATAGTTTAGATAACTTCATCCTCGGTAGTAGTGGCACTGATACCATAATTGGAGGAGCAGGCACAGATACAATTAGCTATCTTTCCCTCGGCAGCGCCATTACCATTAAGGCTAAGGGTATTGTAGATAAAGGCGCAGCCGGTACAGATACCATGCAAAATATAGAACAAATAATTGCTCCTTTGCGACAGACTAATACCATCGATGCTTCTACAGGTAGTGGCACAGCTTCTATGGATGTGGATTTGTCGCAGAATCGTTTGGCGGTTAACAATTTACCCGGTATCGGCACTCTGAATTTTACTGTAGAGAATTTCGTTAATGTCACAGGAACTCCGAATGTAGATGTCCTTACCGGAAACATCCAAAACAATTCTTTAGTAGGAGGAGATGGTAACGATACACTCTCGGGTTTGCGCGGCAATGATACCCTGATTGGAGTAAATCCATTGAGTGCTACACCGGGAAGCAATGATACGGATGTGCTGATTGGGGGTCGGGGTAGAGATATTTTTGTTCTCGGTAATGCGGCAATTAGCTACTATCAGGGAACAGGAGTTGCACTGATTCAGGATTTCCAACAGGGAATCGATCGCATTCAGTTACGCGGGAGTCTCTCTGACTACAATATTGTTGGTAACTCCATCAATTTGGCTGGTACATCTGACCAAATTGCTGTAATTCAAGGCGGATTTACTCCTGATAGTTTCCTGTTTGTGTAATATCAATTCCGGCTGCAACCCTTATGATACCCAGGACACGGGACTGCCGTGTCCTAATTTCTTCTTCCTACTTCTTCCTTCGTGATAAGAGCGCTTACGCGCCGCTTCGCTAACGCACCTCGAAGCGTTTCAATCAAACCAATTATTCCTGTCGGAAATAAGTAAAAGCCCTAATTTTCTGCAATTACCGATCGCCCTTTAATCCAATCGAGTAAAATAGGATTGACCAATTCCGGCGCTTCATCTTGCGGGCAGTGTCCCACTCCCTCCAAAGGAATAAACTTTTCAACAGCCGGAAACTTTGCCAATTCTCGCCCCAATGCGATCGGCTCCCAAGGGTCGTCCGTACCCCACAAAATCAAAGCCGGACAGCTCAAACGCGGCAACAAATCCTCCGGTAGCGGGCCTTGAGAATAACTGATAAATGCTACAAATACTTCGACTGCGCCGCTGTCTTTGGCAGGTTCCAGCAGCATATTTACCAGTTCGTCGCTGACAGCTTCAGGACGGCGATATGCTTGCAAAAGCACTTTTTTTACTGTTTTTGGCGTTGCTAATTGTTTAAAAAATAATTGGCTTATCCACTTGACATTTAAAACTTTTTGTGCGATTGGCGCTCCAAAACTGCGATACCAAGGCAATTCGGCGCGTTTGCGATCGTGCAGCAACCGCAAGGAACAATTGAGTAAAATTACGCCAGAAGCAATATCGGGAAAATCCACAGCGGCTTGCATAATTGCCACACAGCCGATCGAATTTCCCACCAAAAAAGCCGGCCCGCCCGCAACTTCCCGACAAAAATCAGCAATTAGCTGTCCCCAAGTTTCAAAAGTATAGTCAATTTCAAGCTTGGGCGCGGGTTTAGCAGAACCACCAAAACCGATGAGGTCGATCGCATAACAGCGGCAATCAGCAGCCAGCGCCGGCAAATTCTTGCGCCAGTGGCCCCAAGACGCACCAAAACCGTGGACAAACACCACCGCAGGCCCCTGGGAACCCGCAGCCTGGTAGCAAATGGGAAAGCCTTTCCACAGCCAAGTTTGAGGTGCAGTAACTGTTGACGAAGTGGGAGTAGAAGATGTCATGCGATTTTAGATTTTAGATTTTAGATTTTAGATGAATGCAAGGCTGCAAAAGACTCAAGTCATTACTACAAACCGTATCGCAATTCGAGGCAACCGCTAGGACATAAATCCCAAACCCTCTTCCCTCCTCCCTCTGCGCCCTCTGCGCCCTCTGCGGTTAATTCCTCTTCCTTCTTCCTTTGCAGTTAGAGCCGATATTATGTCACGATTAAACCTGCTGACTTCTTTGCTGTATTAAAATTTCCCTTATGCCAACGATCGTTTCCACTGCTGTCGTACCGTTTCTGGGGTCAGAAATCGTACCAGACTACGACACCGCCAAAGTAGTAATCTTGCCAATTCCCTACGAAGCTACCACCACTTACCGCCGGGGGTGCGAAAACGGGCCCGCTAAACTTCTAGAAGCTTCTCATCAACTCGAGTGCTACGACGAAGAATTGGACTCCGAAGTTTGCTACGATGTCGGAATTTATACACAAGAGCCGATCGCCGATACCCGCAACAGGCAACCGGTTTCATCCTCAGAAATGCTGCGAGTCACCCAAGCCGCAGTGCATCAGCTAGTTACCGAAAATAAATTTGTCATCTCCCTCGGAGGCGAACACAGCATCACTGCCGGCGTTGTCGAAGGTTATCGCCAAGCATACCCAAACGAACCTTTCACAGTCGTGCAAATCGATGCCCACGGCGACTTGCGCCACGAGTACGAAGGCTCGATCCACAACCACGCCTGCGTGATGCGGCGTATTGTAGATATGGGCTTACCGACACTGCAAATCGGGATTCGGGCTATCTGCAAGGAAGAAGCAGACTTGATTAAAGCAAAACAGCTAAACGTGATTCGAGCCAGAGAAATCGCTACTCAACCGGATTGGGCCGATCGGGCAATTGCCAGCATCACAACTAAGCGAGTCTTTTTGACGATCGACTTAGACGGTATCGATCCGACTTTAATTCCAGGGGTGGGAACACCGGAACCGGGCGGGTTAAATTGGTATTCCCTCACCGGATTTTTGCGCCGCATCTTCGAGTCCTACGAAGTAATCGGGTGTGACATTATGGAATTAGCACCTATTGTAGATTCTGTAGTCTCAGAATTTACCGCCGCCAAATTAGCATACAAACTTATTGGATACCAAGCTCTGGCTCAAGGTTGGCTAAAGCCAGACGAGGAATAAAGCGCGAAGTACGAACCACAATAGGCTGTTGGCAAGGCTAGAATTAAGTTAAAGCCAAACAACAGCCAATTTTATTCGTGCTGACAGTTTCATCTTTCATGCTGGCAAATACTGCTCTTCACCTCCTGAAAACATGAGTTTACTAATCGATACAACCGGTACTCCCATTAACGGCTACGCTCCCGATTTTGAACTGCCGGGAGTGGACGAAGAAGTTCACCATTTAGCTCGATATTTAGAAAAATTTCGGGCGATAGCGGTGATATTTATGTGCAATCATTGCCCTTACGTGCAGTTGTATCTCAATCGTATGAAAGAACTTCAAGCAGATTTTCAAGATCGAGATGTTACTTTAATCGGGATTAATGCTAATGATGCAAACCAGTATCCCGACGACAGTTTTGAGAACATGAAAATTTTTGCCGCCAACAATCAACTCAACTTCCCGTACATCCGAGATGTTGCTCAAGATGTGGCTGAAAGTTTTGGGGCTTCTAAAACGCCGGAGGTTTTTTTGTTAGACCAAGACGGCAAACTGCGCTATAAAGGTTTAATTGACGACAACGCTGACGATCCGGCGGCGGTGCAGGTTTCTTATCTGCGGAGTGCGATCGACCAATTGCTCAACAGCCAACCCGTTGAGCCTTCAACTACAGAGGCGATAGGCTGTTCCGTCAAATGGCGAGCATAGGCAGATTTAAAATTAACGTTCCGGCAGTAATTATTAACTGGTTCCCTGGCTGTGCCTGGGAACCTATTTCCAGAGGCTCTGCCTCGTCAAAGACTGGAGGCAAATTGGAGGTACAGCCTCCGAATCTGCTTTACCAGGCAGAGCCTGGTAAGGAGTAAAAAGATTCAAAACAATTTTCTGTGAACTTAAAAAGTAGACGTATTCCCAACTTAATTCTCGCAGTCGCCTTCATGCTAGCACTGCTGATTAGTTGGAACTTATTTAAGAACTTTTCCTCAGTCGATACGCCGCAGCGCACCTCCTTAAACGTATCCGCTGCTATCAGTCTCTCGAAAGCTTTAGGGGAAATCAAAGCTGTTTATCAAAGCAGTAATCCGAATTTTACTATTATTTATAATTTTGGTGCTTCCGGTGCTCTAGAACAGCAAATTCAGCAAGGCGCTCCCGTAGATGTATTTTTCAGCGCCGCCACCAACCCAATGGATGCTTTGCAGCAATCTAACCTGCTAATTAACGACACGCGCCGCAATTTGCTGACAAATCGCCTGGTTTTGATTACTCCTAAAAACGGCGTAGCTTTGAGCGATTTCAAACAGTTGACAGATGCCAGAATCAAGAAAATTGCGATCGGCGAACCGAAAAGTGTACCTGTGGGCCAATACGCTCAGGAAATGTTAACTAAGCTTGGATTGTGGCAGCAACTCCAGCCAAAATTAGTGCTAGGAAATAACGTCCGCCAAGTGCTCACATTTGTCGAAAGCGGTAACGTTGATGCTGGCATAGTTTATGCGACTGACGCCACAGCCTCCGACAAAGTAACGGTGTGGCTAACGGCGGAAGAAAATTTGCACTCGCCCATTGTTTATCCGCTGGCAGTTATCAGAAACAGCCGCAATCCGGCTGCTGCGAAAGCGTTTGTTGACTTTTTGGCGGGCGATCGCGCTAAAATAGTATTTCAGAAATACGGATTTGGCATAGTTCGATAACTAACTAATTAGGGATTTTTTACCGCTGATGAAAGCAGATAAGCGCTGATTAACGCGGATGTATTTATAGATGGAATTTGATATTTCTCCGCTCTGGATATCTCTAAAAGCCTCCGCTATTGCGACATTTAGCACCTTTTTTCTGGGAATAGCGGCCGCCCGGTGGATGCTTTCAACTCGCATCAGAGGTAAAGCTTTGATTGAAGGCATTTTAATTTCTCCCTTAGTTTTGCCGCCGACTGTAGTGGGATTTTTGCTGCTGCTGCTGTTTGGGAGAAATGGGGCGATCGGGCAATTTTTGCTACAATTCGACTTAACTATAATTTTCACTTGGCAAGCCGCCGCTATTACTGCCACAGTTGTATCATTTCCCCTCATGTACAAAACTGCTTTGGGAGCTTTTGAGCAAATTGATGCCAATCTTCTCAATGCAGCCCGCACTTTGGGAGCCTCGGAGTGGCAAGTCTTTTGGCGGATTATGTTGCCGCTAGCATGGCCGGGAATTTTAGCAGGAACTATTCTCGCATTTGCTCGCGCTTTGGGTGAATTCGGCGCGACGTTGATGTTAGCGGGGAATATTCCCGGACAAACTCAAACTATCCCGATGGCAATTTATTTTGCTGTGGAAGCTGGGGAGATGAGGCAAGCTGCTATTTGGGTTTTGATTATTCTGAGTATTTCTCTGAGCGTGCTAACTGCTGTTAATTTTTGGACTGATTTACAAAAGAGATCGCCCAAACCGAATTCGAGCCAAAGACTGCAATCAAATCTTCCTCAAGTCGCGTCTACTTATACCACCAATTCCCAAAAAAAACAACCGAAAAGCGGACTTTGTTTAAGCATTTTTAAACCTCTCTCCAGCTTTGCCTTGGATGTCGGCTTCGATATCGGCCCGGAAGTGCTGGGAATTTTGGGCGCGTCGGGTTCCGGCAAAAGCATGACTCTGCGCTGCATCGCTGGTTTGGAAACTCCCAGCAGCGGTAAAATTGTAGTCAACGGCAAGGTTTTATTTGACTCAGCACAGGGCATTAATGTAGCTTCTAAAGACCGCCGGATCGGTTTTTTGTTTCAAAACTATGCTTTATTTCCTCACCTGACTGTTGCTCAAAATATTGCGTTTGGCTTGCAGCATTTATCTGAAAGCGAGCAAAAACTTCGGGTAAAAGAACAACTAATTTCGGTACAAATGTCGGGACTCGAAAACCGCTACCCGCAGGAACTTTCGGGGGGCCAACAGCAGCGGGTGGCTTTGGCGAGGGCGATCGCCCCTTCTCCCGATTTGCTGCTGTTAGATGAACCGTTTTCTGCTTTGGACACTCACTTGCGCAGTCAACTGGAAGGGGAGTTAATGCAGACTCTGGCTAATTATCGGGGAATTACTTTGTTTGTCAGCCACAATTTAGAGGAAGTTTACCGGGTGTGCAAAAATCTGTTGGTGTTGGCTTCGGGAAAGCCGATCGCCTTTGATACCAAAGAGAACATTTTCGATCGCCCTCCCAACTTCACTGTCGCCCAGTTGACGGGCTGCAAGAATTTCTCAGCAGCTAAACCGATCGCAGAAACTCTCGTGGAGGCGATCGACTGGGGCTCTACTCTGACTGTAGTCGAACCAATTCCCCAATCTCTAGTTTCTGTGGGAATTCGGGCTCATCAACTGATTTTTGTTAGGGGGTGCGATCGTGAAAATACTTTTGCTTGTTGGATCGCCTCGACAGTGGAAACTCCGCACCGAGTGACATTATATCTCAAATTGCACTCGCCTCCCAATGATTCCCAAGATTATCACTTGCAAGCCGAAGTTTTCAAGGAAAAGTGGAGGGCTATTAAGGACAATCATTTTCCCTGGTATGTTCATTTCGAGCCAATTAGGTTAATATTAATGGAAGCCTGAGTTAACTAGCAATATACCGTTAACACTCAACACTCAACAGTTAACTGTCAACACTCAACAGCTAAATACATCTTAACCCAACCTCAAATTATGACTGAAAAAGTTCAAAAAACCGACGCTGAATGGCAACAACAACTCACGCCAGAACAGTTTAAAGTCACCCGCAAAAAAGGAACGGAAAGAGCTTTTAGTGGCGAATATCACGACAACAAAAAACCAGGAACTTATAAGTGTATTTGCTGCGGCACTGAGCTATTTAAATCAGAAACAAAGTTCGATTCCGGTACCGGTTGGCCGAGTTTCTACGCTCCCGTTAGCGAAGAAAATGTCAAGTGCGAGTCGGATAATACCTTGTTTATGCGCCGAACAGAGGTACTGTGCGCTGTTTGCGACGCTCATCTCGGTCACGTATTTAACGACGGGCCGAAACCTACCGGTCAGCGTTACTGCATGAATTCTGCTGCTCTTAATTTCGTCCCCAAGGATTGATTCTTTTAGAGGCTAGCTAGAAGCCCAACCCCTACTCCCCACAAAAAATCAATCCGGTTGTGGAACAGGCATCTTGCCTGTTCACCTAGCATTCACTGAGAAAAAATCAATCCGGTTGTGGAACAGGCATCTTGCCTGTTCACCTAGCAGTCCACGCCACAAACAAATTCTCTTGCAGCACAAGCAGGATGCCTGTTCCGCGCAATTGATGTTCAAAATGCACCCGTACTGCTATCTTATGGTGGAGGCAAAAAGAGTAAAAAAATAGTGGCGGCATGGGGATGGTATATCAGCGAGTTTTGCTGAAGCTCAGCGGTGAAGCGCTTATGGGCAGCTTGGGCTACGGCATCGATCCGGTAGTCGTTCAGTCGATCGCCCAGGAAGTTGCCAAAGTCGTGTCGCAAGGCATTCAAATCGCGATTGTTGTCGGTGGCGGCAACATTTTTCGCGGGGTGAAAGCTGCTTCGGCAGGGATGGATCGGGCAACGGCTGATTATGTGGGCATGATTGCGACGGTGATGAATGCTATCACTTTGCAGGATGCCCTGGAACAAGCAGGAGTGCCAACGAGGGTGCAATCGGCGATCGCCATGCAAGAAGTAGCTGAACCCTACATCCGGCGGCGGGCAATTCGCCACCTCGAAAAAAAACGAGTAGTGATTTTTGGTGCCGGTTCTGGCAACCCTTTTTTTACTACTGATACTACAGCCGCTTTGCGGGCGGCTGAAATTGATGCAGAGGTGATTTTTAAAGCTACTAAGGTAGATGGGGTGTACGATTCGGACCCCCACCTCAACCCCAACGCGCGCAGGTATCAAACCCTCACCTATGCCCACGTCTTGAATCAAGATTTGCGGGTGATGGACAGTACGGCGATCGCCCTTTGCAAAGAAAATAATATTCCTATTATGGTATTTGACCTCTCGGTGTCGGGCAACATCTACCGAGCTGTAATGGGAGAATCTATTGGAACTCTTGTCGGAGGTTTTTGTGAAGTTAGCTGACGCAGAAGATCATATGCAAAAGGCAGTTGAGGCTACTCAACGGTCTTTTAATACTATTCGGACGGGACGGGCCAACGCCTCTCTCCTCGATCGAGTCATGGTAGACTACTACGGCTCTCCAACTCCGATCAAATCCCTTGCCAACATCGGCACCCCGGATGCGACTACGATCACCATTCAACCGTTCGATCGCACAGCGCTCAACTCGATCGAAAAAGCAATTTCCCTGTCCGATGTAGGACTCGTTCCCAACAACGACGGTTCAGTTATTCGCTTGAACATTCCGCCGCTGACGAGCGACAGACGCCAAGAATTTGTCAAAATGGCCGCGAAGTTTGCTGAAGAAGGTAAAGTTGCAATTCGCAATATCCGCCGCGATGCCGTTGACTCGATTCGCAAGCAGGAAAAAAGCAGCGATATCTCTAAAGATGAATCCCGCGACTTGCAAGATAAAATTCAAAAGCTGACGGACAAGTACGTTGCCAAAATAGAAGAAGTTCTGGCAGCGAAAGAGAAAGATATCACGACAGTTTAGGGAATGGGAAATTGGGCATGGGGAGTAGGAATAGTTTTGAGATTGCCAACAGGCGGCCGCAAACAACGCGCCGACGTTAGATGAGTTGTCAGTTGTGAGTTAAAAACTCAAGATTTAACACTCATAAGTTACCAATTCTCCGTTCCCCATCACCAATTACCCATCACCAATTACCCATAACCGAAAATGTTTGATTGCATTATTGTCGGTGCAGGCCCTGCAGGTAGCACAGCAGCTTATCACCTGGCAAAGCAGGGACGTTCTGTTTTGGTAGTAGAAAAAGCATCTTTGCTCCGCAATAAACCTTGTGGCGGCGGCGTTTCTGGGACGATCGCTCAATGGCTCGATTTTGACCGGACGCCAGCTATTTCTCTGAAAGCTAGTAAAATTAGCTACACCTGGAAAATGGGAAACCCGGTGAAAGTTGAGATAGATTCGCCAATTTCGATGGTACAGCGAGATGTATTTGACGATTTTTTAATTAAACAAGCTCAAAAAACTGGTGAGGAAATTGAAGAATCTACAGAAGTCACAGAAGTCAAAGAAATTGAGTTTAAAATTTATGTTTGGGAAGTTAAAACTAACTCAGAACCCGTTTCCGACCGCTATTTGATTGCTGCTGACGGTGCCGGCGGGTCGATGACTAAGTGGCTGGGATTGAAAGAACCAAAACTCTGTTTGAGCGCCTGTTTAGAAACTCGCTCAATCAAGGGCGATGCCATCTATTTCGATTTTGCTACTATAAAAAAAGGTTTTATCTCGAGTTCTCCCAAAGCTGACGGCTACTCTTTGAGTATTGCTGCGATGCGGGGCGACAAGCCAAAAGATATCGAGAAAATTTTGCCCAACTACGCAACTAAGTGCGGTGCGGATATTAGTGTCAGCAACGTGCGGAAACACCCCAGGAGTTTGTGGGATGGCGATCGCCAATTGCACTCGCAAAATGCGCTGCTTGTAGGAGACGCCGCCAGTCTCGCCGATCTCCTCTCCGGCGACGGGATTCGACCTGCCCTATTTAGCCTATTTAAGGCTGCTCAGGGGATATATCGAACTCTTGGAGGTGCCGGCGACGCTAAGAAGCATTACACTAAATCGATCGCCGAACAATGGGGAACTGATATGGTTTGGGCCTGTCGCTGGGCTGGGGCATTCAATCAGTTTACAGGAACTGCTTGCAGAGCGGGTCTCAAATTAGCGATCGCTGCTGGCGTTGACGAGCAAAATTTTGCGTGGTGAACTGCGTTATGGCGATATCGCTAACCCTGCTCTTAAAAAGCTGATGCCATTTTAGAACGAAGGAAGTTCGGCAACGGATTTAACGGATGGATTTTGAGGATCGAGGTGAAGAAAGAATAGAAAATATTCTTAAATCCCAATTCCTTATTCTCAATTCCTCATTCCCAATAGCGGTAAGGTGCGACCCTAAGCACCCTAGATAATTAGGTTCTGCGTAAATCCTGTAAAATCTAAAATCTAAAATCTAAAATCTAAAATCAAATGATAATTTATTTTTATAAAGTAGAGGAGCCTTACGGCTGCTTTTCTAATTTTTCACTACACGAAATTAGCCTGTACGGTCAAGATTGGTTGACTGTAGAACATTACTATCAAGCCCAAAAATTTGTCACCGTTGATGAAAGATTAGTGGCGGCGATTCGAGCCGTAGCAACTCCTCAGGAAGCTGCCAAATTAGGTCGCGATCCCAACCACCAGATGCGCGCTGATTGGGAAGCTGTGAAAATTCCTATTATGCGCGAAGCAGTTTTAACTAAGTTTCTCGCTCATACAGACATTCAAGCTATTCTCCTCGCCACAGGGGATCGAGTGATTGTTGAGGATTCGCCAACGGATTATTATTGGGGGTGCGGCTGCGACCGCACCGGCCAAAATCATTTGGGTAAAATTCTGATGAGCGTGCGCAGCGAGATTTGTCAGCACCAGGGGAGCTGACAAATCTCAAATTCTTTCGTTAATGCTCATTATATGAAGTTATACAAACAAATGTCAAACTATCCTCACAATCAATAATTCTGATAGTGAGATTTTAAGATTGCGAGAAATTTATAAGAAGATTAAAATAATAATTATTATTTGCTTAAGTCGCTCTGCTTCTTGAAGGCAAGGACTAAACGGGGGCGATCGCAGATTTTTCTTACCACAGCGCGCCAGAGGGGATACATCGTCGTCTCTCACCACTGCGCCACCGATTGATTGTACAGGTCGGTTGAGTAGAAAACTCAGGCTGAGGCATTTGAGTTTGAGCGATCCAAAAGCCGATCAAAACTTCTTATTATCATTGTATAATTACAAAAGGAGATTTATGCAACTCACAGAAAATACCCAAGAATTACATCGTAAACTAGACAGAGAAGTTTTGGTAAGGCGGATAACTGAACGCATTCGTCAATCTCTAGAATTAGAAGATATTTTAACCAGTACGGTAGCAGAAGTGCGGTCTTTTTTGAAAACAGATCGCATTATGATTTACAGGTTTAGTGCCGACGGCAGTGGAGAAGTTGTTGCTGAGTCAATTAATAACAACCGTCTCCCTTCCTTGAAAGGACTGCACTTTCCCGCAGACGACATTCCCGCGAGCGCGCGAGAGATGTATGTCACTTTGCGCCAGCGGACAATAATAGATGTTAACTCCGGGACGATCGTCCTGAGTCCCCTCGATGCTGCAGACACAGGTCAACCTTTAGTAAATGAAGAGATGCACTACCGATCGCTCGATCCTTGCCACACAGCTTACCTGATGGCCATGGGAGTGCAATCTTCCTTAGTAGTGCCGATTTTGCACCGCAGAAGCGCATCGCAACACAGCAAAACAGATACGATCTGCGATTCCCCTACGTGCCTGACTCGATACGACCCAGGAAACAATCAAAAAATTCACATCGAACTGTGGGGACTTTTAGTGTCTCACCACTGTGCCCCCCTCAATATTTCACCGCCAGATTTAGAAGTAGTTCAGCTCGTATCTGATCAATTGTCTAGCGCCATCGCCCACGCACTCCTCCTCCAGCAAACCCGCTCTCAAGCCGCCCGGGAAGCCACCGTGAGCCGCATAGCAGCCCTGTTGTACGGTCACGTCAACATTCAACTGCAGCAGGGTTTAGAAGCCACAGTCACCGCTTTGGGCGGCAGCGGCGGCAGACTCTATCTGAACCCCCCGAAAATCAACGGTGAAAAGTTATCGGCTGACAATATCGATCGTCGAGGATTTCCAATTGCCGTCAACGATCGCTTTTCGACTCCTGCTGCCATCGGCGATGCTACCTTTGAACTGTTCGTCACAGGCGAGCAACCGACACTTCCCGACTGGGCAAAACTCAGGGCGATCGAAGCTCATCCCCTCTGGCAGGAATGGCTAACCAAAGGATTCCAAAATACCGCAGAGATTCCCAACTTCCCAATTCCTAATACTTCGACTAGGCTCAGTACGAGTTCCCAATTCCCAGTTTGGATAATTACAGACTTATACAAAGAATCTGTATTTAGAGTTTTAGTTCCTGCTTTCCAATCTACTCAAATTCGGGGTTTGCTGGTAATTCCCCTGCACCATAAACAACAAGTAGTCGGTTGTTTGACAGTTTTTCGCAATGCAGTTGATACCGAAAAACTGTGGGCTGGCCGCTTTGACAGCAGCGCTGCACAAATCCTTCCCAGACAATCCTTTGAAGTCTGGCGAGAAATAAAAAAAGGTCAGTCGCCCGAATGGATGTCCGAGGACATCGAGCAAGCTTTAGCTATAGGCAGCCAATTTTGTTCGGCAATTGGGCAGTACGTTCTTTATAAAGAAGTGCAAACTCTGAATGCCAACTTGGAGCGCCAAGTTCAAGAACGCACCGCCCAATTGCAAAAATCTTTGGACTTTGCCAAAGTATTGACGCGAGTTAGAGACCAGATTCGCAGCACCTTAGACTTAAAAACTATACTGCAAACTATTGTGCGAGAAGTGAGAGTTTTGCTCGATACCGATCGCACGGTAATTTACCAATTTGCCGCAGGGCCCGAGGGCGAGGTAGTTGTCGAAGCTGTTCGCGGCCAGTGGCAGTCAATTTTAGGTATCAAATTTCCACAACAAGGGTTGGCGGAAGGCTCAGACTGCTTTTACCGAGCAGGACGGGTGCGAGCAATTAATGATATTTATACTGATGATTTAACGCCCTGTCATCGCGAATTTTTGGAAAAAGTGCAGGTGAGGGGAAGTTTAATTGTGCCAATCGGCAAAGATTCCCATTTTTGGGGGTTGCTGATTGTCCACGAGTGTTCCGGGCCGAGAGTTTGGCAAACAGCAGAACAGGAATTGCTGGAAAATTTGGCTACTCAAGCTGCGATCGCCATTCACCAAGCAGAACTTTATCAAGAAAGTCTCAATGCAGCAGCAGCCGATCGAGCAAAGGCCGAACAGCTAGCTAAAACCTTAACAGAACTGCACAATACCCAAGCCCAACTGATTCAAACCGAGAAAATGTCCAGTCTCGGACAACTGGTGGCGGGGGTCGCCCACGAAATCAATAACCCCGTTAACTTTATCTACGGCAATCTGTCCCACGCCAGCGAATACACCACAGATTTGCTCTGCTTGGTGGAACTCTACCGCCAACACTACCCCAATCCCGACCCAGAAATTAGCGAGTGTTCCGAAGCGATCGACATACAATTTCTGGCCGAAGATTTGCCCAAAATTTTGGGTTCCATGAAAGTCGGAGTTGACCGTATCCGCCAATTAGTTGTATCTTTGCGTAATTTTTCCAGAAGCGATCAAACCGAGAAAAAAGCCGTTGACATTCACGAAGGCATCGAGAATACCCTGTTGATTTTGCAGCACCGGCTCAAAGCTAAATCCGATCGGGAAACAGTAGCAATCATTAAAGAATACGGCAAATTGCCCTTAGTAGAATGCTATGCCAGCTCGCTCAATCAGGTATTTATGAATCTCCTTAGCAATGCCGTTGACGCCCTAGAAATGAGACAAATAGATCGATTTATGAAGCTTCCCTCCAAGGGGGCAAGTGCAGCGGTGACATATTTAAGCTCTCAAAAAATGGCTGTCGAGCCAGTAGATATAAATGCAAGCACCGAGAGTTGTATTCCTGATTTCCCATCCCCTTGCATTCGCATTCGCACCGAATTGATCGATGAAAAAACGGTAGGAATTTGCATTGCCGACAACGGTCACGGCATCCCCAAAGAATTAATCTCTCACATATTTAATCCCTTTTTTACTACTAAACCCGTCGGTCGGGGTACGGGTTTAGGACTGTCTATCAGTTATCAAATTGTAGTTGATAAACACCAAGGCGTACTTAAGTGTGTTTCTGTACCCGGTCATGGTACAGAGTTCTGGATCGAGATTCCCCTGAATTAACTAGAACAACCTAAAAAATTGAATACCCAGATCCCCGACTTCTTTAAGAAGTGGGGGTTCTAACATGGGAGATCAAGAAATTATTTTATCTTCATCGCAGAGAGAGATAATTCGATTCACAAAAGCTTTTAGCTCTGGACAAGCTTTAATCGCAATCATCAGATCGTTGTTTTTCAAAATAGCCATTCCATCAATCACTTTGTTATAGTCTTTTCCGCGTTTTCCAGAGCTAAAAATCTCCTTAATCCAATAGTAAGGTGGCTTTTGATGATTCACTGTTTCAGGCGAACCGCTAGGAGCAGAAAGGTTGTGTTTCGCTAGCTTCTGGATAGTTGTCCAGTAGGGAAGAAGCCATGCTTCAAAATCATGTGATGCTGTGTGAGGATAGAATTTTGGGTTTTTACCTACCCATGTCCTCATTTTCTCTTTAGCATCATTGGCGTCTTTAAAGTCCGGCTTTCCGGTATAAACGTCTGTAAGTGCAATTACAGCATCATAGCCATCATTATCGAGGAGAGTTTCAACTATTTTCTTGAGTTTCCCTTCCTTGGGAATTCCACCATGTTGTGGTTTAAAGTCTAGTCTGGGCATTTTTTGCTCTAAACGACTTTGCAGAAACTCATGAAGCTTCTTTCTAAATGCCATTTCAGTAGCACCTTCAACCAAAATAGCAATTTTCATGGACGGCCACCCATCACATTCATTTCCCAAACCTGGTCAAGACTGTAATCTTCCAACCATTTATCCAGGTTAAGAGTGTCAGCCCACCTCATTTTTGCCTCCCCTTCTTCCAAATCGCAGACCAAAATCTCGCTTGGATTGAGAAATCTGATGAGTCTATCTGAGTGTGTGGCAACTATCAGTTGAGTGTGTTTTGAAGCTTCTCTCATTAGATAAACTAAGTGTCTTAATAGTTCCGGGTGTAGGCTAACTTCTGGTTCGTCTAGCAACGTAATAGTTGTTAAAGTTTGACTTTGCAGGAGCGCAACCAACCAGAGGAAGCGCAGCGTTCCCTCTGATAGCTCATGGACATAGAAAGCCTGAGGAAAATTTCTATCTGTCCAAGTCATAGACATAGTTCCTGCGGCAACCGGAGGAAAGTTTAATCGATCGAAATCTGGAAAGGCAGCAGAAATGATATTTTCAACCATTTCAAAACTGTCTCGATCGGTTTCCCGAAGGTCATAAAGACAGGAAACCAGGTTTTCACCGCTTGCTCCAGGCAACTTTGCAGGGCGCATTGCTTGAGGTAAACGAATTGGACTTTTCTCTGAAACATCGAGTGCTCCATAATATGTGCAAGAAGCAAGGCTCTTTCTCAGGTTCTCTGGTTCGCGATACATTTTAGGAACTTGAGAAAGGGATGTTTCAAGAGGATTGTGCTCCCAATCCGGTCTCAAAAGTCCACTGCGTTCTTGAAAATATTTAACATCCAAACCTTGTGATTCAATATACTTGAATGGTTCAGCTCTGTTGGGATTTCTCTGCTGTGTTAAAGATTCATCTCTAACTTCATAAGATAAACCTTTAGGTGACAATGTTAAGCTGTACTTCAAAGGTTGTTCCTTTGGTACTTGCATTGAAATTTCAATTTCAAGTTCTTGTACTTTACCTCTTGTCAAAATTTCATTCAAGCCGCCTTTAAGTTGCAATAAATTCTGTAAATTTCCACTTGCTGAAGCGGCTAGTATTGAAAGAACATCTAAAAAAGAAGTTTTTCCTGCTCCGTTTGCACCAATCATGACGATGAGATTTCTCATCTCAAGCTCAATATTTTGAAGACGCCGAAAACCCCTTACTGATATATTTTCAAATCTATTCATACTACTAACCATCATTACTATCAATAGTTAAACTAGCCTAGACAGATATATCCAGACTACGCTAAGTATACCTGCCTTACAGACATTAGGGGTTTAGTAAAGCCAGATGGGTGTATGAAACGCTCTGCATCGCTTGGGTTGGCGCAGCATGAAAAGTCGTTGGAGCAGGCCGTTCACAAGTCTTTAAGGCAAGATCAACTTGACTAGCACAGAACCGATCGAACCGAGAAGACTCATAAAGTTGCCACCGCCCCCCGTGCCGGGTTCCGTAGGCTTTTGGCGTGCAACAATGGCTTCGGCTAACTGCTTTGACAATTCCTGACCTTGAGGATTTCCTTGAGTGGCAAAGAGTTGGTTTGCTCTGGCCGCGTCTTGAGCCGCACCGCCGAAGTCTCCCAAGTCAGCGCGAGACATACTGCGGGCAAAATAAACGGCGGCTAAATCCGATTTCAAATTCAGGGCTTGATTGTAATAATCAATGGCGTTTCTGTAGTTTCCCGCTTGAGCTTCCAGCACTCCCAACCGGTAGAAGTCTTCAGCGGTGCCGATATTGGTTGGCATTCCTCTAACTCCGAGCAGTTGCGCGTTAGTTAAATTGGCGTTGAGCAAATTGGCGTCGCTGAGATAGGCGCTTCTCAAGTCAGCACCGCTGAGGTTCGCACCGCTGAGGTTAGCCCCCGTCAGGTTCACGCCAAACAGACTGGTGCCGCTGAGGTTGGCTCCGCTGAGGTCAGCCCCGGTGAGGTTGGCTCGGCTGAGGTTAGCCAACCTCAAGTCAGCACCTTTGAGATTGGCTCCTGTTAAGTTGGCTAAAACCAAGCCAGCACTGCTGAGGTCGCAGTTGGGGCACTCTCGGGTGGCTAGTAATTGTTGCGTGTGTTGGATGTTCTCGGCAGATGCAGGAGCGATCGGGGCGATCGAGCTCAGCAGCGTTACAGCAGCGAGGATTCTGAGTTTCATTTTAACCGTCCAAAATCCAAAATATTAAATCTAAAATAGCTTTTCTCGAAGCAATTGAAAATCACCATAACACAACTTCACCCAACAAATCTTTTGACTCGCCGTATGTAGGAGTTTTGTGCGCCATCAGCACCCTAAATTGAAGTTCTGAACCTTACCTGAGTGTCAAATAAACACTTCCCTACCAATAAATTAGGGTAATGAATGACTCATTACCCTTTAGCCGCTGTTCTCGGCAACCATAAAAATTAACAAATAAATTAGTCGTGAATCGTGCCGTCGGGCATCGTCGTACCCTTAAGATATACTCCGCTCAAGTTGACTTTTGTAAGGTTTGCTCCCAGCAGGTTTGCCCCGCTTAAGTCTGACGCACTTAAAATCGCTTCAGTCAAGTCTGCCCTAATTAGGCTTGCTCCCATTAAGTCGGCTCCGCTGAGGTCTACTTTGCTCAAGTTGGCCCCAATTAAATCGCATTCTGTCAGAACCGCCCTGCGCAAGTTTACTGCGTAAAGATTTACTCCGTGCAGGTCTGCACGGCAGAGTGTTGCCCGAGATATGTTGGCTCCAATTAAAGTTGCTTGTATCAGGGAAGCTCTGCTCAAGTCTGCTTTGCTGAGATTGGCTCCGATCAACTCAGCTCGATTCAGGTTAGCTTCAGCTAAAAGTGCTTCTGTGAGGTCGGCTCCACCTAAGTCTGCTTTGCTCAAATTAATCTTGCACAAATTGGCTTTGCCAAAGTTGACTCTGTTGAGTTTGGCTTTTCTGAGATTGGCTCCAATCAGGTCGGCTTCATACAGATTGGCTCCAATCAATTCTGCTTCGTAAAGGTAAACCTCGTGCAGGTAGACCCCGCTAAAATTTCTTTCTCCTATTGCGTATAGCTTGAGCAGTTCGTCAACGTTCATTATGGCTTCTCTACACCTTTTAAATGAAGAATACTCTCAGTAAGCTGGTTGCACCGGATGTTCTGCCATTTTAGATTCTGAAAGATTCGCACCCAGCGCGAGAGATCCCTCAATCTGCAAGGTTTGAGAATAAATTAGACGGTTTGGGGAGGGTGTGAAGGACAAAGCTGCATTCTCAGTCCTGGACGCACGCTAATCAAAAAAACCCGCTCGATTGTTGTCACGATCGAGCGTAGATGACCAAATGACCTGAAGAAACCGGGTTTTTGCGTCCAAGACTGATTCTGTTTTCCTTTTGATTAAAAATAAACATTTAAAAATTTGAACAACAATGTCGATCGCACTTCCTAACTAAAACCTAAAAATTATAGGTGGAAAGTGCGATCTAATCCATAACTTTTTGTGAATAGTTGAGTTTACTGAGGATTACTGTGACAAGGATCACGAATAAATGTTAGTAGTATCACATAGAAACTACAGTTCCGATCACAGCACGTGGGGAAAAATACCAGGTAGTGTTACTGTAATGCTGGAAAATTCACAATGCCACCCTCGCCGTGTTTTACTCAACTGGCGATCGATCAAGTAGTTTCACAGATACTTGCCCGAGGCAAAAAAGTCGGTTGCAACGTCACTCGGCGCTACCCGCTCCGACCCATGAGAGTGTTTATATATCAGGATTTCTCCCACAGCGAAAGCCAGAACTGCACTTCTGGGAGTAGGGAAATGTCTGTATAAAAATGCGATCGCTGGTGTACAGACCAAGCCTGTTTGCTAGCATTTAATCTCTAAAAAGACTAAAAATCGCCAATACCTTCGCAAAATTTACCAATAAATACCAGGAAAACCATGATATATGTTTAAAACATTAAGAGAATAAATGGTATTCCTTAAAAGTCACATATTGGGACTAATGTTACACTCGCTCAGTTAACTGATATTAGTATCAGCAATGGCGCTTGTCCATAAAATACACAACTGACCGAGACACCGGATTTTTTAGCAAAATACTTCGTTGCAGCCTTTGCTCTCGGTTAAAAAAACCCGGTTTCTGAGTGTCAGAGAGCCTCCAGCACTGAAAAAGTTTAATGAGAGCGCTTTTGTATTGCTTCATTGCAAACAAAAGGCGAGCATTTAGGATAGGAGCGGATTTTGCTCCCTTGTCAAGTCAAACAAAGGTATTGTAGAACGCGAATCGTGAGGTAATTGATATGGCTGGAGTATGTAAACTTAGCATCACAGAGACAATTGAAGAACTAAAAAACCTGTTAACTGAACAAAAAACGGCAAGCGGCTTTCAAAAAATTCAAGCACTTTACCTGTTCAAAATTTGTCATGTTAAGACAGTTAAAGAATTGGCTATGACGATCGGGGTAAATCGAATTACAGTCCAGCGGTGGCTGAGAAAGTACCGCTCTGACGGACTCGAAGGACTCCTCGAAACAAAGCACAGCGGCGGCCGCAAGCCTGCCATTCCTCCTTTGGCCCGCGCTAGTTTGGCAATGCGCCTCAGCGACCCCCAGAAAGGCTTTAAAAGCTATGGAGAAATTCAAGAGTGGTTGCAGCAGGAATACAGCATTGAAGCTTCCTATAAAGCCGTTTATGCAACAGTCAGATACCAGCTCAAAGCCAAGCTGACGAAAGTCTAGACTGTTCGTACCACGTCGGATCGATCACCGCTCATCTAATTGTGTGCAGTCAATCTGTGAAGATGTTGAAGACTTGCGTCGTCACGACAAATCAGACTAATTCTTTTTTAACAAAACGCGCTCTCATAAACTGCAGAGCATATAAATTAGATGTTGTGGCGATGGCGTGAGGGGGAGAAGATTCGAGGTTTTTCCCGCGTTTTTGAAAGATGCTTAAAAAATTGGCCATAAATCATAGCTTGCAAATTGTGTCTAATTTGCAGGTTTTGTGATGTGAATGTAAAAACTGGCAGCGGCTAAGGCAAAAACCGATCCAAAGCCGCTTTCAACTCTTCTATTTCCGTATCGATATTGCCTTCTTTAGCGGCTCTGGCAATGCACTCAGTTAAATGTTCGTCAAGAATGATTCTCGCCACGCGATCGAGCGCGCCTCGAACGGCAGCAACTTGCACGAGAACTTCGGGACAAGGACGGTTTTCTTGCACCATTGTTTTAATGCCGCGGACGTGTCCCTCAATCCGAGACAAGCGATTTACCAGCCGCCGCATGGATTCTTCATCGTGATGGTGAGGGTGTGCCGATCGCTCGTCGTGATGGTGAGAATTTGAGGGCAAGGATGTGTCAGTAGAAGTCTCAGATAGAATCATCGGGGTTACGAGGGAAATTTTAAAAGTTAGAATTCAGAATATGTTGAGTTGGTGCGGACTCGTGACTCATGTATTGTAACTGTCAAAATATATTTAGGATCTTCATAGTGGCAGATTATTGAGTCCGCACGATCGCACACCTTTACCAGACTAACCCAGACTAACAAAGATTGACGCTATGCGACTATTTAAGTTTTTTCGCCCCGCACCTCGAATCGGTGCTCGTTGGTTCGCCCTAATTTTAGGAATGACCATCGCTTTGAGTGCTTTAGCAATCAATGCTGCACCCGCTACCGCCGCTGACGGCAAAAATCCGCCCAACTTACAGTTCCAGAGTTTCCCAGCCACCGCCGCGAATCCGCAACTGTTAGCGCTGCGGAGTCCGGAACTCCCGGGGGATACCGGCAGTTTTGTGACGGCCGCCGTCGATTTAGTCGGGCCCGCAGTTGTCCGCATTGATACCGAGCGCACTGTCAGCCGCAACCTCGACCCCTTAATGGAAGACCCCTTCTTCCGCAGATTTTTGGGAGAAGATTTGCGCAGCATGACCCCCAGACAAGAACGGTTGCGCGGTCAAGGTTCCGGCTTCATTATTGACAAAAGCGGGATTGTTTTAACCAACGCTCACGTAGTTGACAAAGCCGATCGAGTGACTGTCACCTTAAACGACGGCAGAACATTTCCAGGAGAAGTGCAAGGTACTGACGAAGTAACTGATTTGGCAGTTGTCAAAATTAATACCAAGGAAGTTAACTTGCCCGTGGCAACCCTAGGAGATTCCGACGCGGTGAAAGTAGGAGATTGGGCGATCGCCGTGGGCAACCCCCTGGGATTTGACAACACCGTCACCTTGGGCATTATCAGCACCCTCAAACGCTCCAGTGCAGCCGTCGGCATTCCCGACAAGCGGCTCGATTTCATTCAAACCGACGCCGCCATCAATCCCGGCAATTCCGGCGGCCCCCTGTTAAACAGCAGAGGAGAAGTGATTGGCATCAACACGGCGATTCGAGCTGACGCAATGGGTATTGGCTTTGCGATTCCGATCGACAAAGCCAAGGCCATCTACGCGCAGTTAGCCAAGGGAGAACAAGTCAGCCATCCGTTTTTGGGGATTCAGATGATTGCTTTGACTCCTGAAATGGCCAGAGAGAATAATTCTGACCCCAATGCTCCTTTAATTGTGCCGGAAGTCCAAGGGGTGTTAGTGATGCGAGTTGTGCCAAATACGCCTGCTGAGGCAGCGGGGGTTCGCAAGGGGGATGTCATCGTTCAAATTGACGGTGAGGGAGTGACTGAGCCCGAACAGTTGCAAAATTTGGTGGAAAACAGCAAAATCGGTCAAATTCTGGAACTGAAGGTGCGCCGCGGTGCCCAGATTAAAGAACTTCCGGTTCAAACTGCTCAACTGAGAGATTTTTAACTAGAAGGGGAAGGGGGGAAACTGTTAAAACCCACATAAAGTTTGTAGTGAGGATTTTAGTCCAATCTAAATATTTTTAGGTAAGCTGTTGTGCATTTTAATTGTATGTTGAAGGCGGGATCTGCTGCCCACCCCACAAGAGTGAAAAATTATTTTATCCTGCAATTTAAATGGGTCTTAGCTTAATAGGGACTAAAATACTTACTACAAACGAGTTTTATTATGGGTGATTGATATGACACGAATTCAACTTGCCTATCCCAAAATTCCAGATAGTAAAAATTGCCCTAACGAACAATGTATAGCTTTTGAAAAGTACGATGGTACTAATTTGCATTGGGTTTGGGAAGTAGAACTCGGTTGGTATGCTTTTGGTACGCGCCGCAGTAGATTTGATTTGGATCAGATGGGAATTGCTGAATTTAACGCTGCACATCCAGGTTTAGAAGCAGCACCTGAAATATTTAAAAGAGACTTTGCTAGTCCCTTAGAGTCTATTTTTCTAGAAAACGAACAGTATCACTGTGCTGAACTTACTGTGTTTACAGAGTTTTTTGGGGCTAGCTCGTTTGCGGGAATGCACCAAAAAGACGATCGCAAACAATTGGTGCTTTTTGATGTGGAAACCGATCGCGGTATGGTTATTCCCGAGCGGTTTATTAAGGATTTTGGTAAATTAAATATTGCGCGAGTGATTTATCGGGGCAAACTGACGGGCAAGTTTATGGACGATCTTCGCAAGGGGAAATACGGGGTAGATGAAGGTGTGGTGTGCAAGGGAGGCCGCAATGCTAATAATCTGTGGATGGTGAAGATTAAGACTGATGCGTATATGCAGAGATTGCGGGAAGCTTTTAAGGATGATTGGGAAAATTACTGGGAGTAATATCAAACTGATAGATCGACTGTCACAAGCCAAAGTGGGAGATATCGGCAATCCCCTAGGATGTGACAATACTGTTGCGTAAGTCATCAGGAATTAAAGTATATTGGTCATAATCAATAGACAGCCAATAAAAAAATCAGGGAAAATTTAGTTATGACATCTGTGGAGCTTGAAAAAAAAGCCATGACTGAAGAAGATGTGGCAAAGTTATGGGAAGCGTTCCAAGTATTTGACGCGGACGGGAGCGGTGCTATTTCATCAGAAGAACTAGGTCAAGTGATGCGATCGCTAGGCCAGAGTCCTAACGAAACCGAGCTGCGCGACATGATCAAAGAAGTGGACGTAGACTTGTCGGGCAGTATCGATTTTGAGGAATTCAAAATGCTGATGGTGTCCCGGCAAGGCGATCGCCAGAGTCGTCTCAAAATGGCATTTAGTGTATTTGATGAGGATGGCAGCGGTCAAATCACTAAAAACGAGATGCAGGGTGTGATGAGCCAGTTTGGGCTGACAGACCAAGAGCTCGATGAGATCGTCAAAGAGGTAGACCATGACGGCGATGCCTCAATTGACTTTAAGGAATTCTGCAAACTGGTACCCGATGAGTCAGAGATCGCAACCGGATATCAAGACTCGCCGGTTCCGGTTGTTAGTTCAGAAACCACCGAGATTTCAGATAGTACAGCCGCTGCGATCGCAACTACAGCAACTGCTATCAACGAGGCAGCTTCTGCCACTATTGAACCTAATCTAGAAGAAGCACCCACCGATAGCAATCCAGAAATAGCGAGACTAAAAGAACTACTCGCGCAACACCCACAAGCTGAGAAGAAGCGCGGTACGTCCCGCTTGCAAATGCAGATTGGTTTGTTTCGTCTGATCCAGGGAGCAGCCTACCGCAGCTTCCGCGAGAGTTTCTCGGCCAACCACGAGACTCACCTGCGCGTGAGAAACTTGCCATACAGAATCGCTGATTTTGTGCAATTTGTCAGGAGTGCGATCGGGCTTTATAAAGGATTGGGTGTAGTAGAGTCGGCGTGCAACCCTCTACTGGATGCAGTAGTTAAATCGCTCGATGATGAATATGCCCGACTGCAAGATCGCATCAAAAACTGGAAGACTATAGAAAAAACTCCAGAAATGTTGGCAGAACAAAAAGCCATGTTGGAAGCGCGGGGTAAGTCTGCCTCCGCCAAGGAAAAGTTTGCCGCGGGAGTCGAGTTTGCCATCACCATTAAAAAGAAAAGTCTCAACTTGCGGGACATCGCCGAGGGTGTGCTTGCCGTCAACGAACTCAACCGATTGAGAAAAATGGAACTGAGTGAGGAAATGGCACCGCCACCAGCCAAATCAGAAGGAGATCCAAAAGAGTACCTGAAGAAGTGGAACCGCGTCATCCTCTCGGATGCCTCAGAGGAAATCGATGGTGCGATGATGCCAGTGGCATATTGGTATGAAGACTTTATGCCGAAGCTGTTGGCTGCCTTCAGCGTCAGCACAGCAGCAGACATCCCCTTCAACACGGTGGCTGACGAAGCAGCTTTAAACCAGTGGTACGAAGCTACCAAGGCGTCAGGGGAATTTGGGCGCTATGGGGCGGATGTTGCAGAGGGCTTTGCCAAATGCGCTCCAAAACAGAAGTTGATGCTTCAACAGGCATGGCGCTTGACGCACAACTACCTGAATGGGGTACAGAAACGCCGCGAACGCTTGGAGTTTGGGCGCGAGTCTGGCGAACTTTCGCAATATGTATCGTTCATCGATGTGTATATCGATCGCAGTGAAGTAAAGAATTCACAAATGCGCGTCAGCTTCCCTTACTATATTGGCCCTGCGGTGTGGCGTTTCTTCCACACTACGGCTGAAATCGTCTCTACCAAGACCCCCCAACAGCAAAAAAGTCTGGTGGCCGTCTTCAAGGATTTCTTCAAGCTGTTTGCCACTATGTATCCCTGCCCCTACTGCCGCCACCACCTCAACGCCTACGTCGTGCAGAATAAAGAGGTGGAAATGTACCCTGTGGAGTACCTCGTGCTTGGGCGCGACCCGCGTCTGAATAACTTTGAGGTATCAATGGAGGCGAAGCTGTCCACCGTAGTAGATGGCGATTCTCTGCGCTTATTCTTCTGGAAGCTGCACAATACTGTCTCCTCATCAATTGCGCGATCGGAGGAGTGGTATCACAAGGATGAGAAAGCATTTTATACCACTCGTTATTGGCCCAGCATTGACTCTGAGCTAGCACGAGCCAAGGCCCTCAAACACATTAGCATTGCCACCGATCGGATGTACCGCCTCTACGGTATGCTCAAGCCTGCGGCACGACTGACAGGGGTGAGAGCAACATTGCAAAAGCTGTTGGATAAGCGGGATGAGGAAGGCATCAAGGAGGCCTGCTTAGTTGCCCAAGATTACATCAAAGAGTTGGAGGAGGCGATCGTCACCGGACAATTCTTACAAGAGACATATTACTTTGACCCTGACCTTGTGGATGAAGCTCCTGTCTTCACTCCTGAAGAAGAGGAGTTTGCTCGCAGCGGTGTGTTCGTAGAGGTTGCTTAGATATCAGCAAGTAAAAAGTTAAGCTTAAAAGCTTAACTTTTTACCTCTTCAAAATTTCGAGAGAACTAACAGTATCACTGTGCTGAAATTACTGTGTTTGCAGAGTTTTTTGGTGCTAACTCGTTTGCGGTAAGGGACAAAAAGGACGAGCGCAAACAACTGGTTCTTTTTGATGTGGAAACTGAGGGCGGTATGGTTGTTCCCGATCGGTTTATTCAGGATTTTGGTAAATTAAATATGGCGCGAGTGATTTATCGCGGCAAACTGACGGGCAAGTTTATGGACGATCTTCGCAAGGGGAAATACGGTGTAGATGAAGGTGTTGTGCAAGGGAGGCAGCAATGCTAATAATCTGTGGATGGTGAAGATTAAGACTGATGCGTATATGCAGAGATTGCAGCAAGCTTTTCAGGATGATTGGGAAAATTACTGGGAGTAATATCAAATCTGAAGACTAACTTTTTTCATGAATCATCGAGTAGTGCGATCGCTGAAACCTCCTCTTTTGCTCCCCCTTTACCAGAAGTGTTGACAAAAAACCTATCTTGTGCTGAGATGGCAGTGCTGAAGGTGCAGAGCGATCGCGTGAATGTCCGGGTGGGGGCTGAGGTGGCGGATTACCTGTACCGGATGGCTGCGGGCAATCTCAAACGGTTTGTTACCTATTTTGGCTTGGAGAGTAGGATGGCGCGATCGGTTTATATTACACAGCAGCCGGGAGAGCAGCAATTAACCAGCCTCTAGATTTAAACCAACCCTACAGCCGCTCTGAAATTCCCCGCGTGTGCTATCTTGATTGTGGAAACTACCCCTATTTACAGTACATAAAATTACTATTGCTATGTCAACAATAAAACCATCAGTTAGAGCTACCGATATTGCTGAATATATTCGTTATCAATCCTGCGATCGCCGATTTAAGTTAAAATTTAATAATTACGAACTTGCGAAACAAATTCCTTTCTCTGAGTTAATTTTTGCTACTTCTTTAGATCCAGTGCTGGAAGAAGCAGGTCGAATAAGAGAGAGCGAATGGGAAACTTCACTCCAAAAATCTGGTTTTCTTGATTTAACTCAAATCAATTATAAGTCTAGCCCAGACCAAGCAACTGACTGGAATGACTTTGTTAAAGAAATACAAAATTTACAAGCAGAACAACAAGCTTATGGGCGAGAGATTTCCCTAAATGGAAATCTTGAAGAATTTAATATTCGTGGACAAATTGACTTCATCGTTGTGTTGTGGGAAAATAATGAACTTAAACTGCGATTAGTTGAAGGTAAAGCATCTCGGAAAGATCGAACTTATCATCAAGTACAGGTTGCTTTGTATCGAATGCTTGTACGGAAACTGATAGAAGAAAATCCAATTAGTATTAGTGGAATCAACCTGAAACCTGAAAATATTGAATGTGTTGTTGTCCGCATTGATGAAAATACCAGTAAAAGTCAGGACATCATTCAATCTCAAGCCCTCAATCTGGATACGATAGAAGCTGATATTAATCGTCTAATAGCATCTGATGGGACGTTAAAACGTATTATTGAAACTGACTTAGCTGACTTAACTTATCAGTTAGATAAAAAATGTAGTGACTGTACATTGAGTGTCCATTGTTTAGCTGAAAGTGCAAGAGAACGTCGTTTAGAATTGTTGGGAATAGATTCATCAATTGTGGCTGTATTGAATAAAGCAGAGGTAAAGACTATTGATGATTTAGCGGATCTCGATTTAAAAGGTAATCAAGTTACTCAAATTCAACAAAGTATAAGTTTTACAGAGAATTTAGAACTTCTTAAATTGAAAGCGGAAACCCGTAGGCATACCCTTCCTGGTGGAGATTTTAATCCAGATACTTATGAAGTACAAGCACTACCAAATTATTCAGGAGGTCAAAGTCAACTACCAGAACATTTAATTAATGGTGAACGTCTTATCCGTGTCTACCTTTCTGTTGAGTATGATTATGTTGAAAATCGAATCGGTGCGCTCGCTGCTCATGTCACGAAAAGTGAAGGAAAAGTAGATCCTAGATTTGAGAAAAATGAAGATGACAAATGGCAACCCGATCCTAAAATAAAAGAATACATAGAGGAAGGAAACGATGAAAACGATAAACCTATTTATAAAGTAAAAGAACTTGAAGGCGCAGATGTAATTAAGTTCAAAACATCAGCCTGGACAGGAGAGTATAAAGAAGATAACGGTTCTGAAAAAGAGCTAATACAAGGATTTTTATTAGAATTAGTTGATACGATAGCTGAAGTCGCAAAAACAGAAAAAGCCCCAATTCATTTTTATGTTTGGTCACGTCAAGAAATGACCCAACTGGTTGAGGGGTGTTCTCGTGTCAGTTCCCAACTACTGAGTCATTTACGAGAGTTACTTGGTTGTCGTGAAAGTTTAGAACAACTAATTTACTCTTGTCTTTATGATGAAGTAGATCGTCGTTATGCGTTAGGATGGACAGGAAGAGATTTAGCGGTGGTAACCTCTCTTAAGTGGTTTGGACGACGTTATCACTGGCAACGAGAGATTTCTGGACAATTGGTTAATTTAGATCAGGTTTTTTCTCAAGATGTCTTCGACTTTAAAAACAATTTAGAAATAGATATTAATAATCAATGGGCTACATCAAATTCTCAAAATGTCCGTAAACATCAGTTTGAGATTCGGCTAAGATATTTTAATTCTCTAAGTGCAGCTTATTGGCGTGCCTATTGGCGACAACTTCCTAACCCTAATTATCCAACACTTACATCTAAATTAAAAAACTCTATTGAACGTTACAATCAAGCACAAAAACCGAATTACTTAAAAGAGTATTTCCGCGCTCGTACTCATGCTATTAGATGGGTTGAAGAGGGAATTAGGTTTAAGAATTCAGAAATAATTAAAGAACCTTTGACCATTGCTGATTTGCCAGATTTCAATTTAGGTGTAGATGATGCTGCTCAAGCAGGTATTGATTTTCTTCGTTTAGATCAGCACGTTAAGGTAACAGATTGGATTGCTAATCATTTAATCCCACCAATCTATCGTGTTTCTTTGGGGAGAACAATCCCTGTAAAAAATGTAGTCTCACAGGGAAATAATAGATTAAGAGCAGAGATTAATCTTGATAGATACAATATTAATCCTGAAGTTGTGCAAGCTAACTGTACCATTGATGTAGGTTCTTTTGTTAGGCTTAGTCCTAGTTCTGATGATCCACATCAAGGTCAAACAATTAATCAACTTTTTTCTGGTGGAAGTACCTGTGTGGTAGAAGCAATTGACTGGGATAGTGGAGAGATTGAACTTGCAGTTAGACAAACACGAAGTCCAGATCGTTATCAACTTCGTGGTCGTTTTTTCTCAAATGGAGAAGATATTTATGATTATGCCACTATTGATGAAAGTCCTTCAGATTTTGTGGCTGGAAGAGTTGATCAGAAACTACAAGACAGTCAAGGAAATCCTGTTTGTCAGTGGTTAGCTCCGCAAAATCCTCAAATTCCACCCCAAACTGCTCTTTCAGCGAGTGATTTAGAGAAATATAGCAATCTACTCCGAACTTTACCGCTATCAAACAGTAAAGAGCTAGATGATAAGCAAATTGCAGCAGTAATAAATGGACTACAAACAAGAATTCAACTTTTACAGGGGCCACCTGGTACAGGTAAAACAGAAACAACTGCGATCGCTACTTTTATGAGGAGCTTAGCACGTCGTTCTGCTGGCGATATTGTTCTTGTTACGGCTCATACTCATACGGCTGTAGATAATTTACTTTTACGTTTAGACAGCCTTTTACCCATTTTGAATCAGCACGCAGCTAACTCTGGACTTAATGCACACACAATTCAGTTGAGTAAAGTACATTCTTCAGAAATTCAGCCTACAGGTGGAAATATACAAGACTTTTCCTCTCTATCTTGTGTTAAGAAAGTTAATCAAATGCTTTCTACTGCTGTATTAGTTATTGGTGGTACAACCAGTGCAATTTTGAAGATGGTAGATGAATTAAATGATAAAGCGACGTTTCTTAAGAAATATCCTCAAGGTTTTAAAACAACTACTCTAATCGTTGATGAAGCAAGCATGATGGTATTTCCTCATTTTCTTGCTTTAGCTACATTAGTCAGAAATGACGGTGAGATTATGTTAGCAGGAGATCATCGACAACTTGCTCCTATTGTTACCCATGACTGGGAAAATGAAGACCGTCCTCCTGTTTTACTTTATCAACCTTACGTTAGTGCCTATCAAGCGATTCAAAATCTTAAAGAAAACTTAGATATTAACGTGACTGATGAATCAGTTATGCGCTCTGCTTTAGATTTTACTCATCGTTTACCTCCAGTGATTCGTGAACTTATTGCACGTGTTTATCGGAAAGATGATATTGAGCTAAAAGGAAAAGAAAAAAATCAAGGTATAGAAGAAAAAGAAGTTACAGGAACTTGGCAAAAACTTTTACAAGGAAATGGAGGTCTTTATCTTGTCCTTCATTCAGAGCGTCAGTCAAGACGCAGTAATACACTTGAAGTAGAAATAATTAAACAGATTCTCGATGCAGGCGGAGAAATTCCTGATAGCTCTGTTGCAATTGTAACTCCTCATCGCGCCCAAAGAACACTACTTAAAACAGAGTTATCAGGTTATTATGAAAATGCTGTTGATGTGATTGATACTGTGGAAAAATTACAAGGTGGCGAACGTCCAAATGTTATTGTTTCCGCAACAGCAAGCGATCCATCTGCAATTAGTAAAAATGTGGAATTTATCCTCAATCTCAATCGATCAAATGTTGCGTTTTCGCGGGTTCAAGAAAGATTAATTGTTGTTTGTTCTAAAACACTCCTAGATTACATTCCGGCAGAATTTGAACATTATGAAGAAACAATGCTGTGGAAGGCATTGCGCTCTGAATGTTCACAGCTTATTTTTAATGAAAATGTTAATGGGCATAAAGTAGAAGTATTCACGCCTCCTTTCAAGAACAAGGAATGAGTGTTTTGCTCAAGCAAATCATCCCACTAACTGAAAGCTAAAGGCTGAGTTCTGTTCCTCAATTAATCCTCCCCGGTCTGTCCATAAAATCCGCAGAAACCCTACTGGAAGGAGTGTTGGAAACTCAGTTTTTTTGGCTTGTTCGGCTAGCAGCACTACCTTACTTATTGGCTCACCTTACGGAACAAAAAGACGACCAACGCCCATCCAGGTTTCGATATCCAGCAAGATTTCCAGAATACGATCCACACAACGATTTCGATAGACTCGATCGGCTAAAAATCGATCGGCATCTCCAATCGTAATCACAGGTAGGGAATCCACTGTATTTTCTTCTCGGATCACCTGTTCCAGGGAGTCTTCACCCTTCATGCTGCGGTTTGCAGTAAGCAAGATCATTTGATTTTCCTGAGCAAGTCGCCAGACAACTCGATCGTTACTGTCGATCGACAAATTCATCTGCTTGAAAGTCACCAAACGAATTGGGAGTAGATTTAACCAGCCTTGACTCGCAATATTGCCCAATAAAATTTCTGCATGACCTCCAAGATTGTGATCGATCAGAAAATTCATGCTTCTAGTTCGTGTTTGGCTTTCTGCTCTTGAAGTTTTGCCCAAAGAGCCTCTCGACCGGGTTTGGGTGGCATCGCTGCAACGCGGGCAGAATGTTCGCGATTGCGCTCTTCCCAGTAATGCTGAATTTCCTTAGCTTGCTTTAAAACAACTTGATACTCTGCTTCGACTTCTGCACGATTTGCCTCAATGTAGGATAAAGCAACGTTAATCTGATCCTCTGTTAAGTCAAACAAGGAACGGATAAACTTCGGGGGATATTGAGCCGTCAAATAGTCCATCACATCATAGAGAGTGATGCGCGTACCTGAAATTGTCAGTCCGCGCTCTGTACGAATAATGATTGGTTGGTTGTTGGATACTGAAACCATACCCATAGCCTCTGAAACAGTCTAGGAAATAATCCGATCGTACCTTACAAATTTGTGATGTCGTGTTTGTAGAAATCTTTGAGCAAATCCACCAGACGCCCCCTACACAAAATTAGCCGGATCTTGATCTCGCCGATGCTTCAGCAGAATCGGAGAACCTTGGCCATCACCCACCAAAGCCGCCGTTTCCTCCAACGCTTCCCTCAGCCGCTTGGCCGCGTAGATGGACATATCCCGCGGCACATTCACCCGATCGCGCAAATACCGCAAAGCCGCATCAGAACCAGCAGGCGGCGTACAAACTTCGCCAGTCATCATCAAAGTTAAAGCACAACGCAAAGCTTCATCAAATAAGCTGTCATCAGCAGGATTGACTCGAACGATGTTGCGGTGGTGCTTAATGACGCGATGAAGTGCTTCAGCGCGGGAGGTTTCCGGTTCTGGATACATCACATCCGGCAGTCCAGCCCAAGGCCCATTATCCACGCGGGCTTTATTGAGAAGCATCTGAGGTTCGCCGTTTTCATAACACCCGCCCATCTGAGGCGGTAAATCGTGGACGTGGGTATGAAAATCGCTCTGAGTGCCGCGATAGGTAGGGCGGGTTTCCATCGCCGCAAACCAGTCAGCAAAGCGCGGGTTTTCTTCCCGCATTGAGTAGCCTTTGTAGTAGTAAAGACTGGCATTCATCCGTTCCACGTAGGGCGTAAAGATCACATCCGCAGTGCCAAATTCATCGAGGAAATAAGGCCCAGGGGTGCTAGCCAGAGCCTTTTCTACCTGGGCGACGACGCTGATAAATTGGTTGCGGTTGTGCTGTTCTACTTTGGCTGAACTTGCTGGGTAGCACAGCCAAGAGCACCAGGCCCTAAACAGCAGTCGTTCTAACCGCCGCAGGGGTATTACTGCGGGGTTTTCCATGCCCAAACCCAAGGGGCCATAGACTCGTTCGAGGGCGATTAAGATATCATCGCTTTCGGTGATGATGCGGCCGTCTAGTTCGATCGCCGGTAGCATTCCCGATGGCACTTTGCGCTTGTACCAGCTTTCCTTTTCCCCATAGCAGAACATAGTAACTTTCTCAATGCGGTAGGGGATTTGTTTTTCTTCCAGCCACAGCCAGATTTTTTGGCAGTAGGGACACCAAGCATGGTTATCGCGGTACAGGATGACTCGCACATCGGATTCGGTTTTACCAAAGAGGCGCAACCGGGCTTGGGCGTTCGTTGGCCCGTTGACGCGATCGAGTTCAAAGTCTGTGAGGGCTTCTAGTTCTGTCCAGCTTAGGGGGGTCATGCGATTGTAGATTTTAGATTTTAGATTTTAGATTTTAGAGTGGAGAATTGAAGACAGCGATTTCTTTGTGGCAATAATAGAAGTTACGCACCAACTCTATTTGTAGGGTACGCAGTGCGCACCTTACCCCTACCAATAGCGCATTCAACTATTTTTTGGTCTTAGTCCTGAATAAGATAGTTGGCTCTGAGTTAAAAAAGGCTTTGAGGACTCAAGTCCTCATTACAAACGTAACTAGAATTAAGGCGACATTTGCGGAGACGGTGGGGCGTCTTCAATTTTGGCGAGTGCTGCTTTAATTTGGGGAGTGGCCAGGAAGTTTTGGGTAGCTGCGATCAGGCGATCGCCCCAGAGGTTTTCTTTGAGGAAATTTACAGTGGCATAGCGTTTGTCCAATTTCAGGGCAGCTTCTCCCATTGCTAAACCTTTTTCTTGGTCGCCTTTGGTGTAGAGTGCCACTGCTAGAGCTAGCATTGATTCTGCTGCTTTGTTGTCGATCGCGATCGCCTGTTCCCAGCGTTTGATAGCGCCATCGGCATCTCCCATTTCGTATTTGACTAATCCGATATTATTAATAGCGGGCCACAGGTTTTTTTCTAAAGCAAAAGCTTTTTCGTATTGGGAGATCGCCTGATCGAACCGCTTTAGCTTATAAAAAGCATTCCCTAAATCAAATAATGCACCTGGAGTGTCTGGTTTTAGTTTCAACCCTGCTTGCAAATATTCAACTGCTTTCTCGTAGTTCGCTTTCCGAAAGTGAGCTTCTCCCAAGACAAATTTAATTGATGAATTTTCTGGCGACAGAGATTGAGCTTGCCCTAAAGCTTCAATGCCTTTGTCAAACTGCTCGACTTGAAGGTACAAGCTGCCTAACAAAGTCCAAGTTTGAGCATTTTTGGGGGCTAACTGTGTGGCGAGTTCGGCTCTGGGTACGGCGAGTTCGTACTGCTGGAGTCTGGCTAGCTGGACGGCTTCTTCTGCAAGGCTCAAGGCTGTCTGTTCGAGTTGGGCCGAGTCAATTTTCAGGGTGTAAGGCAGAAGTGCCTGTGCGACAGCAGGCTCGGGCATTGCCCCCAAACCGAGTGCGAGTAGCAGAGATAATAGTAGAGGAATCCGATTAGGCACGCGATCAGCCCCAGCAAAAAATATAAAGGTTTCTCGATCGCCTATGATAACCCATATTTTTGAGTTTTGATATTGCTTCTTGACTCGCAACACTTCGGGGTTTTCATTTAAATACTTCTTAAATTATGTTTACACTCAGGATAGCCGTTTTTCTTCACTGTTTTAGTGACGACCGATCGCCTCACTACAAATAGGAAAAATTCTGAGTTGTTAGAAAATTGAATAAGTTAATAAATAACGCTTCGCTGTTTACCGTTAAAGAGTTACAAAATTCTGTTTTTCCTCAGAAACAAGAGTTTATTTTTACGGGTTTATAAACGAGTTAATTCCTCACTGCCAACCTGGTAAATTATTCATTTTCAGGAACTTGAGTCAGTTAATAAAGCCTGTTGAATTTTGTCTAACAATTGTGCTGCCGACAAGGAAGAAGGCAAAATTTTAGCAGATACTTCTTGCAGCAGAAAGTCGATCGCCTCGGATTCCGAATTTACAGCAGACCGATAATCCCAGACTAAAATTGGCAGTTTTACTGCCATTTGCCGCAAGTTCGACAGGGCCTGCAGCATAGCGGGGGATTCTGAGGGTGCATCTCGCAAACACAGCAAAACTAAGTCAACGCTTTGATATTGCAACTGCTGCAAAACTTCTGTCCAGCAGGCAGCGATCGAGCCTCGAAATCCTGCGGTGTGGATGTACTGGATCAAAGCTTGAAAGTTGGGAGTAGAAAACTGGGAATTGGGGAGGGGAATCTCGGCATTTGTCGATCGATCGCAATGTTCCAATTCTTCCGTCGGGTTCCCCCCAGAAGAGGAGTGCAAATCGGGTAAAGTCGAAATGTCGGCAAATAAAATGCTGGGCTTCCAACTCATCCCCGCAGCAACTTGAATTACTTGCCACAAAGCACTTGGCACCAACCCGGTAGGTGAAGTTTCACCGTCGTCGGGACTGCTAGTGGCTAAACAGGGAAATACGGACAATCCTTTGACTTGATTTGCCAGTTGCGTAGTTGGAGGGTCTAAAGTCACCAAGGGGAGAGAACCCAAATTTCGAGACCGACTTAACTGTTCGATAAAAGCTAAGGGGTTTTGCAGTTGACTCGTACCGTCCAAGACGATCGCGTCGGGCCGCCAAATTCGGGCCACGAGTTCTGCTTGGCCGAGGTCGTCTGCTTCTAAAACGCGGCAGTAGTTGGGGTTGAGGAGTAAAGCGGAACCTTGAGAGGAACTGTTTTGCGGGCTGAGCCACAACACGGTTAAAGAACTCCTCACTTTGGCGCTACTGGCATTACTGTGGCCGATCGAGTCTGCCAGCAGCCGCCGCAAAGCGGGTTCTTCCACCGGCAAGCTCAAAAAGCCTTCGGCTCGGTTGACACTGGCCCGTTCTTTTTCGCCTCTGGTGGCCGTGACGATCGCCGGAATCGATCGGGTATCCGGGTCGCTCTTGAGCAGCGTCAGCACGTCCCAACCGGACAGCAGCGGCAGCAGCGGGTTGAGGAAAATCGCTTCGGGACTAAACCTGCGGGCTTTTTCCAGGGCTTCGGTGCCGGAACGGGCGACTATTACTTGGTAGCCCAAACCTGAGATGACGTTGGTTAAGTCTTCGATATATTTAGGAACTGCTTCGACTATTAATACTAAACGAGAGCGAGAATTGGCGATCGGAGTCTGATATTGGGGTTTTAATAATTCTTCCTCGGCGGCTCCAGATGCCGGGACTTCTTCGCTGTTTCCCGGAGGATTTGGCGGCAGCAGCAGGGTAAATTGAGAGCCTTGATTTTCTGAGGAAATAAACGAAACGTCGCCGCCGTGGAGCCGAGCTAGGCGTTGAGTCAGTACCAGTCCCAGTCCGGTTCCTTGAAAGCGGCGGGTGAGGGGGCTTTCTAGCTGTTGGAATTTCTGAAAGATCAGATGCTGTTTGTCGGCGGGGATGCCGATGCCAGTGTCCCAAACTGTGAATGCGATCCAGCCTTCCCAAACATTTACTTTTAATCCGATTTTGCCGCCTAGTTCGGTGAATTTTAGGGCATTGGAAAGGAGGTTAACCAGCATTTGCCGCAGCCGCAGTTCGTCGGCAATTAATTGGCTCAGTCCCGGTTCTATTTCGAGTGTAAATTCTATTTGGGCGGAGGGTTCTGCGTTTGCTGTACCGTCCGTTTTGCTCGGGGTGGAAGGGTTTTTTTCTTCTTGCTGTTGCAGTTGTTTTGCTTGTTCAAAGGCTCTTTGGCAGGTTGATGCTATTTCGACTGCTTCGGGAATTAGTTCTAGCTGCCCGGTTTCCATCCGGGTCAAGTCTAAAATGTCGTTAACTATTGTCATCAAGTGCCGCCCGCTTTTATGGATTAGTTTGGCGTAGCGTGTTTGGCGGTCGTTGAGTTCTCCGATCAATTTATCTTTGAGGAGGCTGGACAAACCTAGGACGGCGGTGAGCGGGGTTTTTAGTTCGTGGCTGATGCAGGATAAAAATTCGTCTTTGAGTCGGTTGAGGTGGATTAAATCTGCGTTTTTCGCTGCTAGTTCTTTGGCGACTAAATGTTCTTCGGTGACATCTTGTCCCATTACTAAAATTAGCTGCTCTGAGAGCGGTTGTTTGACAAATTGCCAGATCCGTTCTTGGCCTTTTTGTACGGGGCAGTCGCAAATGTAGGTATCTGGTTTGCCGGCAGTGGGGCACCAAGCCGGAGCGGTTAAGGTTGAGGGGGAGGCGGCGGCGTACAAGGGCAGCGGGCAACTGGTGGCTGCTGTTGAATCGCGATCGCCCGATCTACTTGCTCCTACTAGGCTCCTGCATTCTTTGGTGATGGCCTCTAACTGCACGCTCTTGTATTCGCTTGTTAAATGGCTGGGTTTGTGGGGCGAGTGTTTGCCCAAATTTGCTGCTGGTTCTGGAACTGGTTCTGGGCCTGCTCCCAGCAAAACCCGCCACGCTGCGTTTTGGCTGACTATTTGTGCGGTAGGGGTTTGCAATCTCAGGGGCAGGGGCAGTTTTTCTAGGAGTTGGACTAGGGAGTTCAGGTTTTCCGAGGGTTTCAATCCTGCTTCTAGAAAGCGCACTTGAGCGTTTAGGGCGCTGGAGATGGCTGCTGAAACCTGCCTTAATTCGATTTCTTTGAGTGCTGTTGGCTGCTCTGTGAGGCTGCCGATCGAGCTGCTGTTGAGTGCGGCGAATTGCAGCAGGCTCAGGCTGTCTAGCATTCCTAAAAATTTACCGCTGGGATCTGTGAGGGCGATCGGGCTGTTTGAGGAGCAGCAGGCGGTTTGGTTGTTTGGCCGGGCTGGGGTGTTCAGTTCCTCTGTTTGCAGGTACTGCCAGAATTCGCTGACGCTCAGAGCGGCGGGTACTGACCTGATTGCTTCGATCGCGATCGGGCTTTCTGACCAAGGTTCGTGCCCGTCGTTTGTTCTATCGGCCGCGCGGGCCCAAAGGCTGCGGAGGTAAACTAATCCCAGGGGCTGTAGCTGTTCGTTGACTATGGCGACTCGATCGCAGTTGCCCTGGTTGAAAATTGAGCGCAGCGATTCTAGCGCCGCCGTTGCTCGGCACAGTGGCACTGGCTCGATAAAATTTTTGAGACTGGGGCTGGTGGTTGACATAACAAACCTGAGAGTCTGCTATCTATAGCAGTAATATTTTTGATACCCAATGTAGCTGCGAATTTTTATATCTTATTTGTTTTATATCAGTTGGCTCAATAGCCCGGAATCTGCACCGAGACCTGCGAGTTCGATGCCTGCACCTGATTTGAGGCGACTAGCAATTATTCTAAGGCTTAAGCTTAATTGCAGAAATCACGCTCAGGGTGCTTGACACAAAAACAAAGAAGTACAGTTTGATTATTGCTGTGTTACAAGGTTATCGCCTCTTTTGCGGTTAAGATTGGTTAAAATAAATGTTGAGATGATTGTGAAAATGTTAAGTTTTTTGTAAAGGAGATATCAACTCTGAGCGATCCAGCACTTTCGGGCAACTTAGGTGGTTCACCTACAGCTTTGCTTCCGCAACTTTCTATTGGTATTTTTGTCCGCTCTGATGATATCGCAGGGTCTGCGATCGAGCTTTTGAAGGGCGAACGCTATGCTTTAACGCACATTAAGTCGGCGGTGGAATTTTTGGGATTCCTGAAGCAAAATTACCACCTTGATTGTTTGGTTTTTGAGGACAATGGGGATCTGCGAGCGCTTCTGAGCAAGCTGCAAGAACGATCGCTCTTTTTGCCTGCGGTGATTTTTTCGCCCCACCCGGGGGAGGATGGAAAGTCAGTTGCACCGCATTCAGATGGTTTTGAGGCTGGAGCTAGTACCGCCCAGAAGAGAAGAGAGCAAAGCTGTGCTTTTTTTTACCACCCTGCTGAGGTGCAACTGACAATCGCTCGATCGAGCGAAATAGCTGCGGCTATCGATCGGGCGATCGCACAATTTCTGAAACTTTCAACTCCGGTTCCTGTCGATGACCCATCGGCAATGGTCGATGCGACGACCCAATTGACTGCTCAAAGTTTGCTAAGCCGACAACAGCGCCGACTTGCGGAAAAATTACGGGAACGATTAGGATACTTAGGTGTGTATTATAAAAGAAATTCCCAGATTTTTTTGCGAAATCTGTCAGGGCCAGAGAAGCAAAAGTTTTTGGAGCAACTGAAGTCCAGTTATCGCGAAATCGTTTTGAATTATTTTTCTCAAGATCCTGCGGTCAACAATCAAATAGATGAATTTGTGAATTTGGCTTTTTTTGCTGATGTGCCTGTGACTCAAATTGTGGAAATTCACATGGAATTGATGGACGAGTTCGCCAAACAGCTAAAATTAGAAGGGCGCAGCGAGGAAATATTGCTCGATTACCGCTTGACTCTAATTGACGTAATCGCTCATATGTGCGAGATGTACAGGCGATCGATTCCGAAAGAGGCATCTCAAGGTAAAAGGTAGAAGCGATTCTGCAGAATTTAAGAAAAAAGAAGGTAGAAGATAAAATTTAACAAAGAAGAAAGGAGAAGACATTCGGCAGAGGCATCGCGAGGCTGAAATTATTATAAAATAACAAAGAACAGCGGATTTAAGACAAATAACAACTACAACTAACATCTGACAACTAATACTCAATCTTTAAACAAGTTCATGAGTCCTCTCAAGAAAACCTACGTTCTGAAGCTGTACGTTGCGGGAAATACTCCCAACTCAGTGCGAGCTTTGAAAACCCTAAAGGACATCCTAGAACAAGAATTTCAAGGAGTCTACGCACTGAAAGTCATAGACGTTCTCAAAAATCCTCAGCTAGCAGAAGAGGACAAAATATTGGCAACCCCGACGCTGGCCAAAATCCTGCCGCCGCCGGTGCGAAAAATTATTGGCGATTTGTCCGATCGCGAGAAAGTTCTGATAGGATTAGACTTGCTCTATGAAGAACTTCGCGAAGAAGACCTGAATTCATAAGATAATCAGATGACAGTCATTAGTCAGCAGTCAGCAGTCATGAGTTATTGAGCAAGAGTCCAAACTAAAAGCTGGGTACAAAGACTCATGAGCTGCGGTTAATGAGTGACAACTAAAGAATACTGAGAGTTGACAAAAATCGACATGAATGAAATTAGTCAAACGGTGCAACCAGAAAAATTGGTAACGGCAGGAGTTCAAAAAATTCGCACGATGATTGAGGGTTTCGACGACATCAGTCACGGCGGAATGCCAATCGGCAGAACCACGCTCGTCAGCGGCACCTCAGGAACGGGAAAAACTTTATTTGCAGTACAATTTATCTATAACGGAATCACCCATTTTGACGAACCTGGAGTGCTCGTAACTTTTGAAGAATCTCCAACAGATATTATTAAAAATGCTTGCAGTTTCGGTTGGGATTTGGCACAGTTAATCGAGGAAGGCAAGCTATTTATTTTGGACGCTTCCCCCGATCCCGAAGGTCAGGACATCGTGGGAAATTTTGATTTATCTGCCTTAATCGAGCGGATTCAGTACGCAATTCGCAAGTACAAAGCCAAGCGCGTTTCTATAGATTCCGTGACGGCCGTATTTCAGCAGTACGACGCTGCATCGGTAGTACGCCGAGAAATTTTTCGCTTAGTTGCGCGCCTCAAACAAGTAGGAGCAACTACAGTTATGACTACCGAACGGCTCGAAGAATACGGCCCGGTGGCGCGGTTTGGGGTGGAAGAGTTTGTGTCGGATAATGTAGTGATTGTTCGCAACGTTTTGGAAGGCGAACGCCGCCGCCGCACCATGGAAATTTTGAAGTTGCGGGGTACAACTCACATGAAGGGCGAATATCCTTTTACTATGACTAATGATGGAATTAATATTTTCCCCTTGGGGGCGATGCGATTAACTCAAAAGTCTTCTAACGTGCGGGTTTCTTCCGGCGATAAAACTCTCGACGAGATGTGCGGGGGCGGTTTCTTTAAAGATTCGATTATTTTGGCTACGGGTGCGACGGGAACCGGCAAAACGCTGTTGGTAAGCAAGTTCTTGCAGAATGCTTGTATGAACGGCAATCGGGCGCTGCTGTTTGCCTATGAAGAGTCGCGAGCTCAGTTGTTCCGCAATGCTTATTCTTGGGGCATTGATTTTGAGGAAATGGAACAGAAAGGAATGCTGAAGCTGCTGTGTACTTACCCGGAATCTGCGGGTTTGGAAGACCACTTGCAGACTATTAAATCAGAAATTGCTGAGTTCAAACCTTCTCGAATTGCAATAGACTCGCTGTCGGCTTTAGCTAGGGGTGTCAGCAATAATGCTTTCAGGCAATTTGTGATCGGAGTAACGGGTTTTGCGAAACAGGAAGAAATAACCGGCTTTTTCACGAATACAAGCGACCAGTTTATGGGTTCTCATTCGATTACGGACTCGCATATTTCTACGATTACTGACACTATTATCATGCTTCAATATGTAGAGATTCGAGGAGAAATGTCGCGGGCAATTAATGTGTTTAAGATGCGCGGTTCGTGGCACGACAAAGGAATTCGGGAATATACGATTACTGAAAGAGGGCCGCAAATTAAAGATTCGTTCCGCGGTTACGAACGGATTATCAGCGGTTCTCCCACTCGGATTACGGTTAATGAGAAGAATGAGCTATCGCGGATTCTCCAGGGGGTGCAAGGTGAAGAGGATGAAGATATTTGAGTTAGCCGTGATTCTTGATTAAAAGTAGGTTGGGTGGATCTGCTCAACCCAAATTTTTGATTTTTTTGCATAAAAAAACACGGAATTTTTCCCAGTTAGTAATTTTGTGACTGTTATAGCGGTTATTAAGGAAGTGAGCTGCAATCCGATCGATTCCCATGCCCAAGCGTATCTCATTAAACACAAAAATGGTATGCCGGAGCGAAAAAACTCCGATTGATTTGCGCTGGATCTTTCCAGAAGCACTGGCAGCGGCACTACTTTCTAAGGCTCAGAGCGATCGGGTAGATCCAGTGCGGAGTCTACAAACTTTGCTGCCAGTTATGGGTACAGTTTTGGGCGGCCGAATTGGGATTGAACTCAACAAAGGCTACTCAGTTGAGGATTCCCATATTAAATATCCGATTTTCTTCACGGCCGACATCTGCCACCCCAGTACCGACAGCGGGACGCAAGGGATTTTGCTTAAGCCGTTGCAGGAAATGCAAGATGCTGAGCACGAGCGGATGGCAGAGGCTTTTATTCGGCTTGAGCGGTTAAAGGAAGCTTGGAAAACTATGGGAAAACAGGAAAAAGCGAAAAAGTTTGATTCCGACGAAAACCCCAGGAATGTTGAAAGCGCGGCGCAAAAAGTCCGGGGCAAACTTGGCAGACATGGAGCTGGTTTTGGAGATACTTGGAACAGATGGGAGCGAAATTTGAGCGGAAAATAGGACTACCGGCAATAAAATTAACCTGAAACCCTTACTCCACAAAAGATATAGAAAATGAGCACGGAGGGATTTGAACCCCCGACCCTCAGGACCGGAACCTGATGCTCTATCCACTGAGCTACGTGCCCTCAACTTTTCAGAGTATAACACGTCTTCCGGAAAATGGCGAGTGCCGATCGCAAATTTCCTGGCCGGCCTCCAAATCGCTTGGCCTACCGGGGTTGAACTCGCCCGCGCGATCGCGTTTATGAGGTAGTTCTCGAAGCCAGGGACTAAAAATTCTACCTAAATTATCAAAATAATACGACAAAGGGGTAAAATAACAGCCTTTAATATACAAAAAATTAGGTTCACATTCGATCGGGGTTGAGCATCTACCACGGCTAATATGGCCCCCATGAATTCCCTCTAGCTAGTCGGCAGTAAATGGCGCTGCTGTTAAGACTGGCTCTGCAAGGACGGTTCTAGGCTAAGTTCACCAAACCTCTCAATCTTATGGTTTCTAAAATGTTAGACAAATTACCGCTGCGAACTGTTCTCATAGTTCCATTTGTACTGCAAATCGTGGGAGCCGTGGGACTCGTAGGATATCTGTCATTTAGAAACGGACAAAAAGCAGTTAATAACCTTGCCACTCAGTTAATGAGCGAGGTGAGTTTGCGTGTCGAGCCAAACCTGCAAGTTTACCTGACAACTCCCCATCAAATCAATCAAACCAAGCTGGATGCTGTCAAGCTCGGCTTGTTAAAGATGGAAAACTTATCAGCTTGGGAGAAATATCTTTGGCGGCCAGTAAAATTATATCCATATATCAATTTTACCTCGGTTGGCAACAATAAGGGAGATTATAGAGCCGGTCAACAACTGTCTAACGGCTCCCGCATGATGTGATATAAAAATCTACTGGGTTAAATTTTAATTCTTACAATACGAACGAGCGAGGCGATCGCACTACATTTATCACCCTTGTTAAAAACTATGATACTCGGCAACATCCTGCGTACAAAAAAGCCGTAAAAATCGGAAAACCTACTTGGAGTTCGGTTTTTGTTTCCTTACTAGAACCGACATTACTTATCAGCGCTATCCAACCAGTATACAGCGAAAAAAATCAGCTAGAAGGAGTCTTATTTGCTGCCTTGCGTCTCGACCATATTGGAAGATTTCTCAACAGTCTCAAAGTGGGCAAATCCGGTCAAACATTTATTATAGATCGCCAGGGGACTTTGTTAGGAACTTCCACAACAGAAAAACCGTTTCGCACTAAAGGTAATGAAAGACAATTGTTTAAAGTAGAAGAAAGCAGCAACCCTTTAACTCAAGCGACAGCTAAATATTTGACTGCAAATTTTAAAAAATTAGACCAAATTAAAAAATCCGAGTTATTGAGCTTTGAAATAGATGACAAGCGACAATTTTTAAAAGTCTTGCCGTTCCAAGACGGCAAAGGTTTAGACTGGCTGATTGTCGTAGTTGTTCCCGAAGCAGATTTCACCAAAGAAATCGATGCCAATACCCGCACAGCGGTTTTGCTTTGTTTCGCAGCTTTAGGAGTAGCTGTGGCGATCGGCATTCTGACTTCTCGGTGGGTGACAAATCCTATTTTGAGCTTAAATACAGCAGCCAAAAATATTGCTAAAGGTGAATTGGACAAAACAGTAGAAAGCGAACGCTCGGATGAATTGGGGGAATTAGCCAAGTCATTTAACAGCATGGCTCAACAACTGCAACGATCTTTTGAAACTTTAGAACAGCGAGTGCAAGAGCGGACGGCAGAATTGGCTGTAGCTAAAGACCAAGCGGAAGTAGCGAATCAAGCTAAAAGTACCTTTCTTGCTAACATGAGCCACGAATTGCGATCGCCTCTCAATGCAATTCTCGGCTTTTCCCAACTGATGACTCGCAGCCAAACTCTATCGCCAGAACATCAAGAAAATATTAGCATAATTAGCAGCAGCGGAGAACACCTGCTCACCCTGATTAATAACGTGCTCGATTTATCTAAAATTGAATCGGGGCGGACCACCCTTAATCCCCAAACAATCGACATCTATCGCCTGCTAAACGACTTGGAAGATATGTTTCAACTCAAAGCAGATGACAAGCACTTGCAGTTAGTTTTTTCCCGCAGTCCAGACGTGCCACAATCAGTACAAACTGACGAATTAAAGTTGCGATAAATTTTAATTAATCTGCTCAATAACGCTCTTAAGAAGTTTACCGAACATGGCGGTCTTTCGGTTAGACTTAGCAAGCAGTTATCAGGCATAAATCAGCAGGCAGAAGGGGCAACATTTTATCTATCACAACAATTAACTAATCCAGAAGGTTCCGCCATTAATAATCGGGAAATATCGCAATTAAGTAAATCTAAAAACGAGATTTTTGAAACAAGAAATGACGAGACAGCTTCTCCATCTTGCTTCTTCCTCCATTTTGAAGTCGAAGACACTGGCCCCGGTATTGCTACCAATGAATTAGACGATATTTTTGAACCTTTCGTCCAAACCAAGACAGGCAAAGATTCGCAAGAAGGTACAGGCTTGGGATTGCCCATCAGCCGCAAATTTGTGGAATTAATGGGCGGCGAAATGAGCGTTTGTTCTGCTGTTGGCAAAGGAACTAATTTTAAGTTTGACATTCAAGTATTGCGGTTGATGCGGTCGATCTTGAAATCCGAAAACCGACCCGGAGTGTTATTGCCCTGGCACCCAACCAACACACCTATCGAATTTTGATAGTAGACGACAAACCGCTAAATCGCCAACTGCTAATTAAACTTTTCAATCCTCTAGGTTTTGAACTGAAAGAAGCTACTAACGGTCAAGAAGCTATTGAGATTTGGGACAGTTGGGAACCGCATTTAATTTGGATGGACATGAGAATGCCCGTGATGGACGGGTACGAAGCGACGCAATACATTAAAAGCACTGTTAAAGGTCAAGCTACTGCAATTATTGCGCTGACTGCGAGCGTTTTGGAGGAAGAAAGGGCAGTTATCTTGTCTGCGGGCTGCGATGCTTTTATGCGGAAACCTTTCCGGGAAGCGGATATTTTTGATGCTTTGCACAAACATATCGGAGTGCGCTATATTTATGAAGATCCGGGTGAAGCTAATCTATTGCCAATCAAAGAGGGCGATCGCGCAATGACGGCGGCTGATTTCGTGAAATTGCCTGAGTCGCTGGTAGCAGATTTAAACCTGGCGATCCTAAATGCAGATATGGATGTAATTGATAGCTCGATCGAGCAAATTCGATTAAAGGATGCAGTAACGGCTGGTGCGATCGCAACTCGTATAGAAAATTTTGAGTACGAGAAAGTTTTAAAGTTAATACCTCAAACAATATCACATGAATAACGACCTTCCTAGCACCGATCGCGGTAATATTTTAGTAGTTGACGACACCCCAGCTAATTTGCGGCTGCTAGCCGGAATTTTGAACAGGAAGGGCTATAAAGTCCGCCCCGTACCTAGCGGCGAGTTAGCGCTTTCGGCGGCAAAAGGTATGCCTCCCGATTTGATTTTACTGGATATTATGATGCCCGAAATGAATGGGTATGAAGTTTGCGAAAAGATCAAAGCTGATGAACGAACTTGCGACATCCCGGTGATTTTTATTAGCGCGATTAATGACGTACTTGATAAGGTCAAAGCCTTTGCTGTGGGCGGGGTAGATTATATTACCAAGCCCTTTCAGGTGGAAGAGGTTCTAGTGAGGGTAGAAACCCATTTAGCAATGTGCCAGTTGCGAAAAAAACTCCAACATAAAAACAATGAACTTACAGTTACTTTAGACCAACTGCAAGCTACTCAAAATCAATTAGTGCAATCAGAAAAAATGGCGGCATTAGGGCAACTGATTGCGGGCATTGCTCACGAAATTAATACGCCATTGGGGGCGATTCGATCGTCTATTGGAAATATTACCAGCTTTTTGGATAAAAATCTCGAAAGTTTGCCAGTTTTTTTTAAAGAACTGTCAGCCGAACGCCAGCAAGATTTCTTGCGTTTGATGTACAGTTCTAGTCAACAAAATTACTCTTTATCTACCCGAGAAAAACGGGTATTTAAAAAAGGCGTGAAGCAGCAACTAGAGTCGGAAGGGATTGACAATGCTGACAGCCTTGCTAGCATTTTAGTCAATATCGGATTGCAGGAAAATCTGCAAGAATTCTTGCCGTTGCTCAAAGACCCTGACAGCGAAAATATTATAAAAACGGCCTACGACTTTGCTAGCATTCACAGAAGCGCCCGAACCATCGCTACCGCTACTGAACGGGCCGCAAAAGTCGTATTTGCACTAAAAAATTATGCGCGTTACGATGTAAAGGGGGAAAAAATACAGGTTAATATTACCGATGGAATTGAAACTGTATTAACTATTTATCAGAACCAGATCAAGCAGGGTGTGGAAGTCGTCAGAAACTATCAAGCTCAATTGCCGGCGGTACTGTGTTATCCGGACGAACTCAATCAAGTTTGGACAAATTTAATTCACAATGCCTTACAAGCGATGGACAATCAAGGAACTTTAACAATTGACGCGGTACAGCAAGATACCAGCGTCCAGGTAAAAATTACTGATAGCGGTAAGGGGATTCAACCGGAGATTGTTCCGAAAATTTTTGAGCCGTTTTTTACTACCAAACCTGCGGGAGAAGGCAGCGGATTGGGATTGGATATTGTGAAAAAAATAATTGACAAACATCAGGGTAAAGTTGATGTGGAGTCTGTGCCCGGTAAAACTGCATTTACAGTGTCTTTGCCGATTAATTTAATTGAGTAGGTAAAGCGCCGCAGAGTGAAGTCGGGGGCTAAAAATTTGCAGTCTAACCCCGCAGAATGTAGAATTTGGAAAACGGTGTGCTTACCCATAGGGGTTCATCCTGCCACACTAAAGAAGGAAACTAGCGATGTCTAAACCAGCAATTTTGTGTGTTGACGATGAAGTAGGGGTGTTGGAAAGTCTGGAAATTGAACTGCAACAGGCATTTAACGGTACATATCTTTGGGAATTTGCTGAAAGTGCTGCCGAAGCCCTAGAGATTATTGAAGAGCTATGTGACGCAGAGGTTAATATTTTAGTGATTGTCTCTGATTGGTTGATGCCCGGAATGAAAGGAGATGAATTGCTGATTAAAATTCATCAAAAATATCCGAAAATTGTGACAGTGATGCTGACGGGGCAAGCAGACAAACAAGCAATCGAACGAACAAAAGTCCAAGCAAATCTTCATGCTTTAATACCCAAACCTTGGCACACTCAAGAATTAATTGAAGCGATCAAGTCTGGTCTAGCAAATTTATGAAAAAACCAGTCATTATTTGTGTCGATGATGAGCAGACTATACTCGATAGTCTGGAAATCGACCTACTAAAAACCTTTGAAGATAAATATTTAATTGAAACGGCCCAAAGCGGCGAAGAAGCTTTAGAGCTGCTGTCAGAACTTTTAGCAGAACAGTATGAAGTTCCTGTGGTTATTTCGGATCATATCATGCCTAATATGAAAGGAGATGAACTATTAAGAAACGTTCATACCATCTCGCCGAATACTCTCAAGATCATGCTGACGGGGCAGGCTGATTTGGAGGCGGTAGCCAATGCTATTAACTATGCTAAATTGTACCGATACATACCTAAGCCCTGGCAAGGTGATGACTTAACATTAACTGTTACTGAGGCAATATACAGATATTTTCAAGATCAACAACTAGCTGAAAAACAAAGAGAACTTCAGGAGATGAATCAGGAGCTGGCAAAATTAAATCGCAAGCAAGCAATGCTGATTGCCCAACTCCACGAAAACGAAAGTCGGTTGACGCAATACCTGGAAGCTATACCGTTAGGGGTGTGCGTGCTTGATGCGAACGGTCAATCTTTTTACGCAAATCAGAAGGCGCGGGAGGTATTTGGCAAAGGCACTGTGCCGCATATTAATTCGGAGCAGAAAGCAGCAATTTATCAATTCTATAAAGCCGGAACTAATCAAAGATGCCCCGTGGAAGAATTGCCAATTATGCGGGCGCTTCGGGGCGAAAATGTGCGGACTGAAGGTGTAGAAATTCGTACAGCTAATAAGATTATTCCTGTAGAGAGTTGGGCCACTCCAATTTATGATTCTACAGGCGATATTTCCTATGGGATTATTGCTTTTAGTGACATAACTGAACGAAAGGAAGCTGAAGCTGCGCTAATTCAAGCTGAAGAGAAGTATCGCGGGATATTTGAAAATGCTCTAGAAGGTATTTTTCAGACGACGCCGGACGGACATTTTATCAGTGCAAATCCTGCTCTTGCGGAAATTTTCGGCTACGATTCCGCATCAGAATTGATAGAAAGTTTTAATGATATTCAGCAGCAATTATACCTAGAACCGAACCGCCGTCAAGAGTTTCTGGCGCTGATGAAACAGCACGGTACTCTGTGTGAGTTTGAGTCTCAGGTTTACTGTCGAGATGGCAGCATTATCTGGATTTCTGAGTATGCGCGCACAGTTTATGATGCTAACGGTGAAGTTCTTTACTATCAGGGTTTTGCTAAGGATATTAGTTTGCAAAGACAGGTGGAAGTGGAACGAATCAGGTTTACTAATGATTTAGAAAAAGCTTTAGCAGCAGAAGAAACGTTAAATGAGGCCCTGTCAGAAAACGAAAGCCGATTGACTCAATTCCTGGAAGCGATGCCGGTGGGAATATTTGTTGTGGATGGTAATGGTAAACCTTTTTACATGAATTCTTGGGGCGAAAGGATACTAGCCCAAGGTTTAATTTTTGATGGGAATACTGACCCATTTCCTGAAGCTTATCATTTTTACGACGCTGGAACTAATCAATTGTACCCGAGGGATAGCCAACCGATTGTTCGGGCGTTGCGGGGAGAATTTGTGCGTATGGACGATCTAGAAATTCGTGGGTCGGATCGGATTGTGCCGATCGAGGTTTGGGCGACTCCAATCTACGACGAACGGAAAAACATCGTTTACGCGATCGCCGCTTTTCAAGACATCACAGAACGTCAAGAGGTAGAAACCGAGCGCCGTCTATTCACAGACGAGTTGGAAAAAGCTTTAGCAGCCGAAGAAAAATTAACAGATGCTTACGGGCGGTTTGTGCCGCACGAGTTTCTCCACTTTCTGGGATATGAAAGTATTCTGGAAGTCAAATTAGGCGATCAGGTACAGAAAGAAATGTCGGTGCTGTTTTCAGATATTCGCGATTTCACGGCTCTTTCTGAAACGATGAATCCCGAAGAAAATTTTAAATTTATTAATGGTTATTTGTCGCGGATGGAACCGGCAATTACTGACAATTTTGGTTTTATTGATAAATACATTGGCGATGCGATTATGGCACTGTTTAATGGCAGTACGGACGATGCTGTGAAAGCGGGAATTGCTATGCTAGAACAGCTTAACGAGTATAATCTTACTCGCAATCGACCCGATCGCCCGCCGCTGCAAATTGGCATAGGGATCAATACGGGTTGTTTGATGTTAGGCACGGTTGGCGGCCAAAGTCGGATGGACAGCACGGTGATTAGCGATGCGGTAAACTTAGCCTCCCGCGTGGAAACTTTGACGAAAGAGTATGAAGTTTCGATGTTAATTACTCACAATACTTTTATACAGTTAAACGATATTTATGATTTGAGGTTGATCGATCGCGTAACAGTTAAAGGCAAATCGCGAATGGTAACAGTTTATGAAGTATTTGCGGCCGATCCGCCAGAATTACGACAGAAAAAGTTAGAGACAAAGACAATCTTTGAGCAAGCTTTGGTACTCTACAATAGTGACAACTGTGGCGAAGCTATAAGATTGTTTTCGGCCTGCTTGGAAATCAACCCTCAGGATAAGGTAGCTCAAATTTATATGCAGCGGTGTCTGAAAAGAGCGATCGCTTCTGCATAATATCATTTTAGAGTTGAGATTTGAGAAGTGGGAATGACTTATTCCAGAAGGGTTTGGAGTTGGGAGCATTTCACTTTTGCAGCCCAGCTAGAAATTGGAGTTTTGAGGCAGGAGGCAGAAGGAAAGAGGAAGAAGGAAGGAGCCAGAAGAAGTTTTTTTACAAACATGAGATGCTCGCTTTGGAATTTGCCTAAAGTTGCATTGTTTTTGGTCACTGGTCTAATCATTGTTTAGACAGGCAGAGAAACGCAAACTATGGTTTCTTGCTCCGGCAAACTTTCTATTTTAAATTCTCCTCCGTGCAATTCTACAAGGCGTTGAACAATAGCCAGGCCCAATCCCAAACCTGCTTGTTGGTAAAGTTTGCGATCGAACTGCCTGTAAGCTTCTAGCTGTCCAATCTGATCGGCAGTCATGCCGCGGCCTTGGTCTTTGACAGACAGAATAAAAGTCTGATTTTCCACCAAAGTGCTTAATAAAACTGGTGTTCCTTCTAAAGAAAATTTGAAGGCATTGTCCAGCAGTTCCTCAACAATTTTTGTGAGTCTGACAGAATCAATAGCCACGGAGGCATCTTGCAAGTTTAAGTGTAAATCGTCTGTTCTATTCGCGTGTTTTGCTTGCTGCCGCGCTTTTTCAGTCAGCAAAGATTTTACGCAGCTAAATTGGCTGTTGCGCATCTCCTCGAGCAGTTCGGGATTTGTCGCTGCTATCTCCAGTTCTGCATACAGCAAAAAGTTCTGAATCAGTCGATACAAGCGATGACCGGAATCTTGAATTTGACCGATCATCTCTAAGATGTCTGATTCCTCGAAAACCTGATATTCTGACAATATTAGCTCAGAAAAACCCAGAATAGCATTCAAAGGAGTCCGCAATTCGTGGGGGAGCGACATACTAATATTAGTGCGCAATTCGTCTAGCGTTTTTTGAGATTGCCTGCTAATTGTTTTTTGTTTTTCAAGTCGAATCGCAATGGCTTTTAGCAATTCTTGCGGCGTACAAGGTTTAGTAATGTAATCGTCTGCTCCCAGTTCCATTCCCGTGCGAACGTCAATTTTGTCGGCTTTAGCTGTGAGGAAAATAAACGGAATTGTGGCAGTTAGGGGTTCGGATCGTAAAGCTTTGAGAACGCCGTGACCGTCCACTTCCGGCATCATCATGTCGCACAAAATTAAATCCGGGATTTGTTCGATCGCCAATTTGATGCCGACTTTGCCGTTAATCGCTCCCGTTGCTTCAAAATTTTCGGCTTCCAGCAAATCTAAAATATTTTCTCTAATCGATTCTTCGTCTTCTATTACCAAAATCTTAGCCACGGTGACACCTCCTTGCAGTTAGTAGTTTGTTAAAATTTTCTGGTTCATACACTTGATAATTTTGTGTTTGAGAGGCTTAATTGAGCGTTAAGCTGCGGATATATATAGTTGATAATTCAGTTGTTATTGACGGGGTTCGCAAATTAAAGGCAAGGTAATAGTGAAAGTTGTGCCCCTTCCTTCTTGACTGTCGATCGCGAGTTGGCCGCCGTGAAGCTCCACAGCCCTTTTGACAATTGCTAAACCGAGACCGGTTCCCGAAATAGTGCCGACATTGGTAGCTCGGTAAAAAGTTTCTAATATCCGCTCTATATCGGCTTGAGGAATACCGATACCCCGGTCTTGAACTTGGAAAACAGCTTCTTTGTTTTGACATTTGAGGTGCAAGGAAACTGTACTGGCGGCGGGAGAATATTTTAGGGCATTGGAGAGGACGTTTCCCAACATTTGCTGCAGCAGTTTTTCATCCATTTGAGCGTCGCAGTTGCCGCCTTCATGTTGAAAAGCGATCTGGTGTTGGTTGCTGTCGTTTAGCTGCTGCTCTTCTATTAGTTGACGGCAAAATTTTTCTAGGTTTAAGGAAACCGGTTGAAAATGCAAGGTATTTGCTTCGATTTTGCCAATTACGAGGATATCTTCTAGTAACTCTGTCATGCGTTTAATTGCTAATTGAATCCGCACAAAATGAGTAGATTTTTTATCTTGGGGCCACTGAGAACTGTAATCTTGCAGCAATCCCGCCGAAAATTGGATGGTTGTCAAGGGGGTGCGGAACTCGTGAGAAACCATTGTGACAAATTTAGCTCGCAGTTCTGAAAGTTCCTTTTCTCGTGCGAGGGCTTTGAGAATTTCCGCTTCGGCTCGTTTGCGATCGCTAATGTCACGGGCTTCAGCAATCAGCAGCAAAACTTGCCCTGTCTCATTTTTAACAGGTTTCAGTGAGAAATCAACTGTCACAATTTGCCCGCTTTTGCCTAACAAGTCGAGTTCGCTGCGGAAAAACTCGCCCTGACTTGCTTTGCCGGTCGCGGATTGTAATTGTTCGGAAACCTGTAGCGACTGGGCCCAAATCGCTATTTCCCAAATCGGGCGGCCCACAATATCTTCCGATCGCAATCCGGCAAAATCAAGGGCTGTCTCGTTCACTTCCAGCACGATTCCTTCGGGAGTCAGCAGTTTTGTTAGCTGAAACGAAGAGTCAAAAATCGCCCGAAAGCGCCGCTCGCTTTCCCTCAGCATTTGAAATGTTTGAGAGCGTTCGATCGCGTAGCGGATCGTCCGCACTAATAATTGAGTAGTAATTTGACCTTTAACAATGTAATCTTGAGCTCCCAAGCGAACTGATTCAAGTGCGATCGCCTCATCATCCAAGCCCGTCATTACCACCATTGCCGTATCCGGGGCAACTTCTCGCAGGCGAGTTAGAGTTTCCAAACCGCGGCTGTCCGGCAAAGAAAGGTCGAGCAAAACTACATCAAAGGGTTGTTTGCACAATTGTGCGATCGCCTCATGCAGAAACTCAACAGACACCAATTCCCACTGGACTCCCACAGATACTTCTAACAGTTCTGCAAGCAAATCAGCATCAGCCGGATTGTCTTCTACTAACAGAATCTTAATCCACATAACTTTGACATTTTTGACTTTCAAATTTTCACTCTACCAATCTCAGGTTAAACTTTTTTGCTTTCCCTGACCATTTTTAACTTGAAAGTTATTATTGGGGAACTGTCACCACCGCCAGCCACCAATCCTCAATCCATATCACCAACTTAGCAATTTTACTAAAATCAATACGCTTAGTGATGTAGCACCGGCCTGACACGGCATAAAACTTCAGCATCTCTCGATCGACTGCTGAGGTTGTCATAATTACCACCGCAATCATTTTTTACTTGGGGGGTGAGTTAATTTCTGCCAACATTTCCCAACCGCTTTTTTTAGACAAATTCAAGTCACGCAGAATTAAATCGGGACGGGGGACGCCAACATAGAAGACTTATTGCTTCAATAAATTCATTGCTGATATCAACTCCGGTTGCATCGGAATTAATATTACCCACATTCAGGACACGGCAGTGCAAGAGTGTCCCTACAATTGATCGGGGTAGGGACACTCTTGCACTGCCGTGTCCTCGGTATTATTCCGATGCAACCGGCACCGATATGACACCCGATATTCCACTCTTGTCTTGTTAAAAAATTTGCTTTCCGCCAGCTTTTCTAAAGCCCAGTCCGCATCGCTGCGCGAATCCTCCACCAGCCGAATCTCAATAAGTTGAAAAAGTTTTAGAGCAATCACAAGCAAAATATCTGTTCGTTTAATTTAGAGGAAGTTTGACGACTGCGAGCCAGAATTCTTCAATTAACCTGACTACTTTAGTAAATTGTACTAAGTCAACCGGCTTGGTTATGTAACAGTTGGCGTGGAGCGAGTAGGACTTAAAAATATCTTCTGGAGCTGCTGAAGTGCTGAGAATCACTACAGGAATTAATTTTAACTTCTGGTCATTTTTAATTTCTTCTAGCACTTCAACACCGCTTTTTTTCGGCAGGTGCAAATCCAGCAAAATCAAATCGGGACGGGGTACGCTGAGATAGGGTTCTTTTCTGCGCAAAAACTTGATTGCTTCGACTCCATCCTCTACAAAATGCAAGTTATTCAATATTTTACCCTGACTGAGGACTTCTATTGCTAAATCGGCATCGCTGGGAGAATCCTCAATCAGCAGAATCTCTATGGGTCTGACAGTGCTTCGATCGCTCATAACCGGGGTATCCTTTTGATTATAAAAAAAAATTGAACTTTGAGGCTTCAGGTATTAATTATAGGAATAGTGAAGTAAAAAGTCGCTCCTTTTCCCTCCTGAGATTCCACCCAGATGCGACCGCCGTGGCGTTCAACAATTCGCTTGCACATCGCCAAACCTATGCCAGTACCGGAATATTCGCGGCGGGAGTGCAGGCGCTGAAAAATGATAAAAATGCGATCGGCATACTGCGGATCGATGCCAATGCCGTTATCGCGGACGCTGAACAGCCATTCGCTCTCTTGCCTGCCAGCAGCGATATGAATGAATGGGATATCTTGGCGGCAAAATTTGATGCCGTTGCCGATCAAATTTTGGAATAATTGCACCAGTTGAGATTCATCTGCCATCACGGTTGGCATCGCGTCGCAGGTGATTGCAGCTTTTCTTTCGGCGATCGCAATTTGCAAATTGCACAAACTTTTCTCGACAGCAGCGTAGCAGTCCGCTTCCTCAAACTCGTGGCCCCTCGTTCCCAGGCGCGAATACGCCAACAAATCGTTAATTAACTGTTGCATTCTGGTGGCACCATCGACAATATAATTAATATATTTATCTGCGCGAGCGTCCAAATTTCCTTGATAGCGCTGGGCCAGCAATTGAGTGTAACTGGTAACGGCTCGGAGCGGTTCTTGCAAATCGTGGGAAGCCACATAAGCAAATTGTTCTAATTCCTCATTGGAACGCTTCAAATCTTCTGTAAGTTGCAGCATTTGCTGCTCTGCTTCTTTGCGGCTTGTAATGTTGTAAACCAAGGCGCAACAAGACAGCAGATTACCCTGGGAGTCCATGACTGGACTGGTAGACATATCAGTCCAAATATCTTTGCCGTCCTTGCTTTTGAATTTAAATTCGTGTTGTTCACCAATACCTTGCTTGCGCCGCTCGACATTATCAATAGCTTGTGGTTTTTCCTGTTCGTCCATGAAATCAAAAAGCGACCGCCCGAACATTTCTAATTCACTATAGCCGAGCATTCGCGCCATTGCGTGGTTCACGTAAGTCGTGAGGGAATTGCTGTCAATTACCCAAATACCTTCTTCTGCTAATTCAACTATTTGTCTGTACTTAAATTCGCTTTCCTGCAACGCTCTTTCCGTTAGTTTGCGCTCGGTGATATCTTTCATAAAACAGTGGTGACCGTTAAATATCCCTTGTGCGTCCCAAGCTTTTACCATCGTTAATTGCTTGTAAAAAAACGAGCCATTTTTCCGGACGCCTCTAGCTTCAACTTCTACTTTGCCAGAAATTACCATTTCCTGATAAGCTGAGAGCATCATCTCAACATCGCCCGGATGTACGGTGAGCTGCCATTTCATGCCGAGCATTTCTTCTGGTTCGTAACCGCATCTATGAGCGTAAGCTCGGTTAACATTCACGTAGCGTCCCTCAATATCTAGCCGCGAAATGCCTTCCATCGCATTTTGCATGGCTGCTGTGAGGTCGCGCAGCTCTTTTTCAGCTTGTTTGCGATCGCTAATATCCTGACCGATAGCCAAAAAACCAGTGATATTTCCTTCAGTATCGAATAAGACAGTCACGGACAATTGCACCGGAAACCGCGAACCGTCTTTGCGAATGTAAGTCCATTCATTTTCGTCAGCTATTCCCCGGCGTGGCAAAGCAAAAAAAACTTCTATTCCAGGCTCTATTTTTACTCCCAATTCTTGAGAAAGAATTTCAGATCTTTTACCGATCTCCACAGGATCGTGAATTATTGCTAGCGTGACTTTCTCCACCACTTCTTCGGGGGAATAGCCTAAAAGTCGCTGTGCTGCCCGATTAAATATTTTAATTGTACCGTCGGGATCTGTAGAAATAATTGTGTAGTGAGCGCTGTTAAGAATTGCATTTTGCAGTTGCGTCAATTCCAACAAAGTTATCGCAATTCTTTGTCGGTAGGCTATTTCTTGTGGCAATGAGTGGCGAGAAATTTCGATTTGAGCAATGCGCTCAGCAACTCGATGTTCCAGAGTTTCATGGAGCAGTCGATTTTCCTCTTCTACCTGCTTGCGTTCTGTAATATCAGTAATAGTACCAACATAACTTTGAACCTCCCCCTTTTCTCCGATTATAGCGACAGCTTGACCGAATACCCAACTGATTTTAGCGTGATTGATGCCTTGAAAGCGGTACTCACATTTAAACGGCAATTTCTCCTGCGCCGCGCTATACCAGTCAGCAAAAACCCGCTGGCGGTCCTCTGGATGAATGGCTTGCAACCACCCTTTGCCCAAAGCTCGATCGCAGGCTATTCCCGAAATTTGACACCAGCGCTCGTTGACATACAAGCAGTCTCCTAAAGCGTCTGCATAAAATATTCCTACCGGCGAAGCTTCAGTTAAAGTTTGATAGCGAGCTTCTGTTTTTCGGCGTTCAATGATTTCTTTTTGCAGTATTCGAGCGAGCATCTCTAATTGAGTTGGAGTGACGAGAGTTAATGCTTGGGGAACTAAAGAAATTAATGAAAAAGCTGTGTAAGCAGAAATCGCGGCGGTAATAATTTTCAGACTGCCAGAAACCCAATAAACAGGATGCCACAGCGTCCAAACTTCCATTATATGAGTAGTGCCACAGGAGATAATAAAGGCTGCGAACAGCCAAAAGATGTTGCGAAAGGGCAAGTCTTTTCCCTGAGTGATAATATAAATTAGCGATAGCGGTATTGAATAGTAAGCCAGGGCAATTATAGAGTCTGACACTATGTGGAGCGCGACTAGCTCTCGCTGCCAAAGGTAACAGTGGCCGTGAGGAATATAATGCCCGGTGAATAACAGCTTATTTAAAAAGTTCCAAATCATAAATAGAATTGGGAATGGGGAAGGGGTAATGGGAAATTTAACCCAATAACTTATAACTTATCTCAAATTTCTGAAATATACAGTGCTGGACGCACGGGGGGCTACAAACCTGGTTTCTTCGTAGATGCCTCGTTGGCAAAACCGGGTTTCCTCAGACAGCGTGCGTCTATGACTAATAGCATTTTAGATTTTAGGTTTTAGATTAAATAATTGGGAATGACTGATTATGTATGGATTTGGAGCTTGTCTACAGTTGCATTCTTTTTTAAACTTGTATAATCGTATTAAAAATGGGGCGAGCTCGAAGCCCGCCCCACCAAAATTTATGCTGCTGCTATTAACCCAACAGCGCCTGAGCCTTAGCTACCACATTATCAACGGTGTAGCCAAACTTTTCTAAAGCAACGGGGCCCGGTGCAGAAGCGCCGAATCTGTCAATACTGAGGCTATCGCCTTCAGAACCCAAATAACGTCCCCAGCCGAAGCTAGAACCTGCTTCAACGGCCAACCGTTTAGTAACAGCTTTCGGCAGTACAGATTCGCGGTAAGCGGCATCTTGTAAGTCGAACAATTCCCAGCAAGGCATCGAAACTACGCGCACTTTATTACCTGCGGCGCGCAATTTTTCAGCCGCATCAACGCAGAGGTAGGTTTCGCCGCCGGTGCCGATTAAAATGATGTCAGGAGTGCCGCCGTCGTCGGACAAAATGTAAGCGCCTTTGGCTGTTCCTTCGATCGAGCTTCCAGCCAAGTTAGGCAAGTTTTGGCGCGACAAAGCCATTAAAGTTGGGCGAGTGCGGCTTTCAACTGCCACTTTGTAAGCGCCGGATGTTTCATTACCATCCGCAGGGCGCATTACCAACAAATCGGGAATTACTCGCAGAGAAGCGATGGTTTCCACGGGTTGGTGAGTGGGGCCGTCTTCGCCCAAGGCTACGGAGTCGTGAGTCATTACATAAATAACTCCAGCTTCCGAGAGTGCAGAGAGGCGAATTGCTCCCCGCATATAGTCAGCAAATACCAAGAAAGTAGCGCAGTAAGGAATTAAACCGCCGTGCAGTACCATACCGTTGGCGATCGCACCCATGCCGTGTTCCCGCACACCAAACCGCAGGTTACGTCCTTCGTATTGACCTTTTTGGAAGTCTTTTTCACCCTTGAGCAAAGTCATGTTAGAAGATGCCAAGTCAGCGGAACCGCCGATCAATTCAGGTAGGACACCTGCCAAAGCATTCAAACATTTTCCAGAATGATTCCGAGTCGAATCTGCCTTATCTTCCGGCTTGTATGTCGGCAAAACTTGATCCCAACCTTGAGGAAGTTTGCCGGCAACGCTGCGCTCATATTCTGCAGCTTCTGCTGGATAGGCTGCTTTATAAGCATCAAAAGCTTTCTGCCATTCTTGCTCAGCTTGAGCACCGCGATCGACTGCTTTGCGGAAGTGTGACAAAGCATCATCAGGAATCTCAAACGGTGCGTGTTCCCATTTCAAGAAATCGCGAGTTGCTTTCACTTCATCGCCACCCAAAGCAGCACCGTGAGCACTGTAAGAATTGCGCTTGTTGGGAGAACCGTAACCAATGATGGTACGGACTTTAATCATGGACGGTTTGTCCGTGACTTTTTTGGCTTCTTCAATAGCTTTGTGAACTGCTTCTAGGTTAGTATCTTCGTCTAGAGCGGTATTGTCTACTGTAATAACGTGCCAGTTGTAAGCTTCAAAACGCTTGCCCACATCTTCAGTAAAGGCCAAGCTTGTGTCGCCTTCAATAGAAATGTGATTGTCATCGTACAAGGCTATTAATTTGCCGAGTCCGAGGTGTCCGGCCAAAGAACAAGCTTCGCCAGAAACACCTTCCATGTGGCAGCCGTCACCCATGATGACATAGGTGTAGTGGTCAACAATTGTGTGGTCGGGCTTGTTAAACTTAGCAGCGAGGTGAGCTTCTGCCATTGCCAAACCGACGGCATTAGCAATTCCTTGTCCGAGGGGGCCGGTGGTAACTTCTACGCCTTGGGTCATGAAGTTTTCGGGGTGTCCGGGGGTTCTGGATTCCCACTGGCGAAATTGCTTGATGTCGTCGAGGGTGACGCTATCGTAGCCGGTCAAGTACAGGAGGGCGTACTGCAGCATACAGCCGTGGCCGGCGGAGAGGACGAAGCGATCGCGATTAAACCACTTGGGGTTTTTGGGGTTGAACCGCATGAACCGATCCCACAGCACGAAAGCCATAGGGGCAGCGCCCATCGGCAGTCCCGGGTGTCCTGATTTTGCTTTTTCTACCGCATCGATGGCCAAAAAGCGGATAGAGTTGATGCAGAGTTCTTCGAGTGATTGGGTTGCAACAGCCATAATTCTGGTTTTTATACGTTAAGAGAGAGTGTGTGTGGTCGATTCTGACAGAGGTGCGGTGAGCCGAGTTCGATCGCTCGCGTTTCTGCTGTTCAGTTTCTGTGGAACTGCCGTGAGGCTGCACTACATATCATCTCACCTGTTGCGATCGACAGACAACTTAATTTTTTAATGTTTCGGCCGCTTTGTGCAGTCGATCGCAAATTTTTATCGGAGATATTTCTGGGGCGAGTGCGGATCTGTGCGATCGGGCTACGAGAGGGTGTAACTTATTATTTGGCAAATTGGCTCTCAAAACCACCCTGTTATGATAGAGTTTGGTGTTTCTGACATCTTGCAGCTTTGTCACGAACAGGCAAGATGCCTGTTCCACAAAGAGTGAATTTTCTTGTGGGGGGTTGCTTTGAGCAACGCTCGATCGCACGATCGCCAGAATAGTGCAAGATGTCAGATATTTGTAATTTTAATCAGGCAATAACTAATGACTCTCAGTGAAGCCGAAGTCCGCAGTCAAAAAGTAGACGAACTGCGATCGCAAGGCATAGAACCGTATCCCAGTGAATCCTACGCGCGATCGCACACAGCCAAGCAAGTTCGCGAAATATTTAGTCAGCCGGGAAAAGAACTCGCAAACGGAGAAAGTGACCCCGAAGAAATTCCCCTGCGATTAGCCGGCCGCATCACTTCCAAGCGAGACAGCGGCAAAATTGGTTTCATCGATTTAAAAGACGCCACAGACAAGATTCAACTCAAAATCGAGAAAGCAATCGTCACCGGCGAAGTCGGTTTGAGCTTTGAACAAATTAAAAAATTGCTCGATGTCGGCGATTTTGTCGGCGTCGAAGGTATCGGATGCCGCACCCCCAGGGGAGAACTTTCTATTTTAGTCAGGGAATTAAAGCTTTTATCAAAAGCTACCATTCAATTTCCCGATGCTTATTACGGAATTAACGACCCCGAAGTTTGCCGCCGTCACCGCGAAATGGATTTGGCAAGCAACCAAGATGCGCTCAACCGTTTTATGCTTCGCAGCCGCATCGTTCAAAGCATCCGTTCCTATCTGTGGCAAGCAAATTTTTACGAAATAGAAACGCCAACACTGCAAGCTATTTACGGCGGTGCTGCTGCTAAGCCATTTATCACTCACCACAATGCTTTAGAGGTAGATTTGTATTTGCGAGTTGCTCCAGAACTGTTCTTGAAAAGAGCAATATGCGGCGGTTTCGAGCGAGTTTTTGAACTAGGAAAAGCCTTTAGAAATGAGGGAATTGACAGCACCCACAATCCAGAGTTTACCTCTTTAGAAGTTTACCAAGCTTATGCTGATGTTTTCGACATTTTAGGAGTTGTCGAAGACGTGATATGTTTCGCAGCGGCGGCGGTATTTGGGGATGTCAAGGAAATTGAAAATCAGGGGGAAACGATTAGTTTAGAACGCAAGTTCGACTACAGCGAAAAATATCCCGGTTTCAGCGGCAAACACTGGCAAGTGAAAACGATGGTAGAAGCTGTCAGAGACGAGTTTGGGCTGGATTTTGACAGTTTGGACTTGGAAAGTGCGATCGACTCTGCAACCAAACTAGAATTGCACCTGTCTAAGCTAGAACAACAGAGTTTAGGCTACGTGCTGTACGCGGTTTTTGACAAATTAGTTGTTCCCAAACTAATTCAACCTACATTCATCATCGACTATCCTGTCGAAGTCAGTCCCTTAGCAAAAGGACATCGCAGCAAGCCGGGATTTGTCGAGCGTTTCGAGCTGTTTATCAACGGTACAGAATACTCAAACGGATTCTCAGAATTGAACGATCCGAAAGAGCAAAGAAAGCGGTTTGAGGAACAGCTAGCACAGAAAAATGCGGGGGATGACGAAGCGCATCCAATGGATGAAGACTTTATTCAAGCGCTATCTTTGGGAATGCCTAATTGTGCCGGAATGGGTATCGGTGTAGACAGATTGGTGATGCTTTTAACTAATACTCAAAGCATCCGAGATGCCGTCATGTTCCCGACAATGCGGCCGATTAAAGATTCGTAAAATCTTGTAGGGGCGGGTTCACCAATAACATTTAATTCCCACAAACCACCTATATAAACCCGCCCCCACCCACAAATAACCTACATCAACCTAGACTTCGATCGAATACGAAAAATGTTCATTGCGATTTACCGTTGGGCGGGGGCGGGTTTATTTAAATCATCAATTATTGGCTAATATTGTTGTTGAACCCGCCCCTACAATTATGCAAAAAATGTGCATTGCAATTGTTTGTTGGGTGGGGGCGGGTTTATTTAGTTTGTCAATTATTGGCAAATATTGTTGGTGAACCCGCCCCTACAAGCCTCAATTTAACGAATTCGATCTCACCGCATAAACGAACCGACAACACCGTTCAAATCTTCTGCCAAAGGATTTCCCAAAGCCTTAAACTTCCACTCGCCGCCTTCTCGATAAACTTCTCCCATCAACATATTTAATTTTCCTTCATAAGATGGGTCATTTGACAAGCGATAGCGAGCTATTTCTTTCCCGGCAGCATCTACAGCTCTCACGAAAGCATTTTCTACCAGACCAAAATGCTGTTTTCTCTCTTTTCCATCGTAAATATTAACTCCCAAAATTATTTTGTGATATTGTGCTGGCAAAGAATTCAGTTTCACCAATATTTGTTCGTCGTCTCCGTCTCCCGCCCCGGTGAGATTGTCGCCTGAGTGAACAACTGTTTTGTCTTTGGACTCCAAATGAGAGTAATAAATTACATCCTCTTTGTAGTTCTTTAATTTGCCATTTTCGCCCAGCAGCAGAGCGTAGGAATCTAAGTCAAAATTTGCACCGCTGCTTCGACCGAAAAGACCTTTTTTAGCTTGTGCAACATCCCAGCCCAAAGCCATTGTCAGTCGGGATAAGTCGTATTCGCTTTTGCTGAGAACGATCGATTGTCCTTTTGTCAAGTTGATAGCCATAGTTTTGTGACTCCCTAAAGTGTATTAGAACTTAAGTAAATTGGAAGATAGCAGTTGTTCAACCAGTTGTTTTATTTAACTGGATGAACTCTACTCGACTGGCATCCCTACTTAGTCTCGGAATACCAATTAAATCCAAATCCGTAGTAGCGATCGGCTTCTTCATGTCCGCGAAAGTATCTTTCCTCTTTGAGAATTACAATCTGGGAACCTGTCTTCTGAATCATTGCCGCCGCACAAAAATTTCTATTGCTATCTGGATTATCGAGTTCGAGATATACTTCTTCACCGTTGCTGATTTTGAAGAACATTCGTCCCCGTACAGTTTTAAAGTCGCGAACCCCTGCGTAGATGAAACCAAAAAACATCACCCGTTTAATCAAATCAGGTCTAAAAATATACATATTTTCTCCCTCAGTCGCGCCAGTGCGGTCATCTTTATCGAGAAATATGTAGGGTGAAGACGTTTTTGATCCGAAGCATTTTCCCAAGGGTTGAATCACTCCCTTTTCGCCGTTAGCCATCTCGTACATACAACCAAGATCCAGATCGGGAGTCCCCTTTACTCCCAGGAATTTTTCCGAAAATCTGCCCCGATTTTGCACTTCTTCCCAGTCGAGATTTGCGTGAACTGCAAGCAACTCAGAACTACCTGATTTACTGAGGTTTATTTTGTGCGAGTCGCCTGTTTTTTCAAGTTTTATTGCCATAGCTTGCTTAATTTTCCGGCTAGCTTCATGCCTCTCTAATTTAGGCAGTTCTACTTTGTTGACTTTAGGCGGTTCTAGTGTCTTTTCTTCCAGTTTAATCTCTGAATGATACTTGTCAACAAAACTCTGCAACCCTGCTTTATATCCTTGTCCTACGGCCTGAAATCTCCAAGCTGCATCTTTTTTATACAATCGTCCAAACTCGACTGCTGTTTCTTCAGAAAAAGCTTCTGTTAAATCATACCGGGCTAGTTCGCTGTCAGTTTGGCGATCGTACAATCGGATAAAAGCATTTCTGATTTCGCTGAAATTTTGATGTTTAGCTTGTGCGTCGTGAATCGTGACCACAAAAACCATTTCTTCAACAGCAGCCGTTACTTTTTCCAAGTCTACATAAATTGTCTCGTCATCTCCTTGAGTTTGACCAGTTTGATTATCTCCAGAATGGGCGATCGCTCCGTCCGGCGACTGCGAGTTATTGTAAAATACAAAGTATCTTTCATCTGGAATTTTTCCGTCCGAACCTAATGCAAAAACCGAGGCATCGATATCGCAGCTTTGCGGGTTTGAGTCGGATAAATTTAGTTTAGTTGCTATTTCCCATCCCAGGGCGATCGCAACTTTTGTTAAAGTTGGAGATGTTTTAGAAAGATTAAATCTTTCGCCCTTCTTTAATTGAATTCCCATCTGGTTTATTACCTCATGAGTCTGATTGCTTAAAATCGAGGGAAACATTCCTGCTTCCGAATTTCCCCTCGATTTATTTAGCTAGGAGCGATCGCCTTTTTATGCGGCATACTTGTCTACAAAGCTTTGCAAGCCGGAATTGTAGCCTTGTCCTACAGCTTGGAACCTCCACTCGCCATCTTTTTTGTAAAGTCTGCCAAACTCTACCGCTGTCTCCCTAGAAAAATCCTCGTCCAAATCGTACTTCGTTACCTCTGTGTTGGTAGTAGTGTCGTAAATCCTGATAAAAGCATTCCGCACTTGACCGAAGTTTTGTCTTCTCGATTCTGCTTCGTGGATTGTTACCACAAACACAATTTCTTGCACCGCCGGATCGACTTTGGTTAAATCGACTGTAACGGTTTCATCATCGCCAAATCCTTCTCCGGTTCTGCTATCTCCCAGATGTATTACAGAAGTGTCTGGCGATTGGTTGTTGTTGTAGAAAACAAAGTATTTTTCGCCGGGAATTTTGCCAGTAGCCCCCAACATAAACACGGAAGCATCTAAGTCAAATGCTGCGCCTGTGTCTGTAGCATTGATATCCCATCCCAAACCAATCCCGGCATTTTTGAGTCCGGGTGCTTCTTTAGAGAGATTGATTCTCCCGCCTTTTTCCAAATTGATAGACATTTGCTCTCCTGTTCGCAACATCTTTGATATTATTGTTAACAGTTATATCACAAATTTTAAATGTCAAGTACAAGATGTCTTCCCTTTAAACGATTGATTTAGGAGCGATCGCGCTCAGGCACATAGCGATGTTATTTCACTCATTCATCTTGCAAATTTGCCAAAATCCGATCGACCGTTTCTTTAACCGTTAGATGGGTTGAATCCAGCCAATAACCGAGACGAGGAGTTTCGGTGCGGAGGATGCGATCGAAGGCATAAACCATTGTTTCGTTGGCATATCCGGTCTTGGATCTTGCTGCATCTCGTGCCGCTACAACCTCTGCCTGGGGACACAGAACGATCGCTGACAACGGCACATCATGAAACGCGGCGACTACCTCACTGAGTGCCGAACCAATGATGATGTCTTGATAGACAACCGTAAAGCCAGCCTGGAGATAGTGTCGCGCTGCCATTGCTGCCAGGTGATAGCGCAGTTGAAGTTGCTGATATGCCTCTGCTGACAAATTTAAGGCCATTTCCGCCTGCCCATTCACAATCATGCGACGAAAGATATCTCCGCGCAGGTGAACACTTTTGGGCAACCGTTCGGCAAGTGATTGGGCAGCAGTTGATTTGCCAGCAGCCATGTTCCCCGTAATCAAAATAATTTGTGGCTGATGATTTGCAGGTTGTTGATTGCTATTCATACTGTTTGTAATAGATTCAATGACTCTGCGCTACAAAAAACGAGTGAGTAATAACGAGTAAATCTCAAATCGGCTCACAGATTTGTGCTGAAGGGAGTAAATTAACAAATTGCTTTTGGTACTCATCCTCTGCCATCAGTTCTCTGGTGCTTTCTACCCTGTCTAAAAATACGATTCCATCTAAATGGTCGTGTTCGTGTTGAAAAATTCGGGCCACAAAGTCTGTCAATTCTTGTCGGTGGAGTTTGCCATCTCTACTGGTGTATTCTATCTCGATCGCCCTACTTCTGGGCACCAATCCCCGAATCCCCGGAATGCTCAAACAGCCTTCCCAGTCTTTGACTGTCTCTGTTGATGCAGCCACAATCCGGGGATTAATCATCGCTGTGGGTTCCATGTGGGGTGCTTGGGGATACCGCAGGTTGGGACGGGATGCGACGATGAACAGGCGATCGGACTGAGCCGCTTGAGGGGCGGCAATCCCCACTCCGTTTGCCTGCTGTACTGTACAGATTAAGCTGTCAATCAACTCTTGAATGCGATCGTCCTTAATATTCTCGACAACTTGCGATCGGCGGCGCAGTACGGGATTTCCTAATTGAGAAATTTGCAAGATTTCTGCCATATTAATTAGTCATTGGTAATTGGTAATTGGTAATAACCGTCAACTGTCAACTGTCAACTGTCAACCGTCAACAGATTATCCAACTTTTTGAACCGGCAAACTCCCCGGTTTAACAGTCAAATTAACTATTTGCCCGTTGCGGTTGATTTCCATTTGCAACTGCCCGCCAACCTTAGCATTTTGCACGAAATCCTGAACAGCTTCCGACTGAATAATCGGCTGATTATTAATCTTTTGAATCACATCTCCAGCGCGCAAACCGGCTGCTGCTGCCGGAGAATTAGGAACAACGCTAACAATAGCCACACCCCGATCGACTGCAACTCGCAGGCTGCTGTTAGCATTGCTGTTAATTTGCTCCTTAACATCGGGAGTCAGCGTCGCCATTTCAATGCCTAAATAAGCGTGTTCGACTTTCCCCGTCGTAATCAGTTCCTTCGCCACCTGTTGGGCCGCCTGAATGGGAATCGCAAACCCCAATCCTTGAGCACCTTGAATAATCGCCGTATTCATGCCAATAACTTGGCCCGAAGCATTCAGCAGCGGGCCGCCCGAATTCCCCGGATTAATCGCAGCGTCTGTTTGAATAAAACCGATCCGCTTGTCGGGTACGCCCACATCAGAGCTCGATCGCCCCGTAGCGCTAATAATTCCCGCAGTTACGGAATTGTCCAAACCCAAAGGATTGCCGATCGCGATCGCCCATTCCCCAGACAACAGCTTATCCGAATTGCCGATCGCCACCACAGGCACATTATTCGCCTCAATCTTCACCACAGCCACATCCGTCACCTTATCAGCCCCCAACACCCGCCCCTGAAAGCTGCGGCCGTCCTTGAGAGTTACATTTACAATATCGGCTCCCTCTACAACGTGAGCGTTAGTGAGAATCAGGCCGTCGGCACCGATCACAAAACCCGAACCAGTACCCCGTTCGATCCCGCCCCGGCCGCCCGAATTCGGTTCTATGCCAAAAAAATCTTCCGGCGACAGCCCTCTATTTCCCGGTTTCACCCGGCGCGAAGCATCGATCCGAACCACTGCCGGGCCAACTTTTGCCACCGCAGCCACAATAAAATTCACATTAGTCCCGTCGCCCGACAAGGAAGCCGGCGGCAAGACTTTGCTAACTCGATCCTTTGTATTAGGAGGTAGTTGCAATTTAGGTTCCACCGCCCTTTGTCCCGAATCGCCAGAATTTGCACGAAATTGAGAAACCGTCAGACGATCGCCCAACATGGCGGCCCCGGCTCCCGTTACCAGCAGCAATATGTAAATTGCCGGTTGCTTCCAAAATTTGCCAGTAGAACTCTTCATGGCGACGTTTTAAGGCTTTCCTGCCAAATCTAAATATTTGCCGAGCAGCTCCCCGATACCTGGTTTGGGCTGCAGAGCCGCCAAATTTTTGGGCGATGGCGTCCCGCCCCGCAAGCTACGGCAGACTCCCTTAAACTTTAGCATCTGAACACTAAACTCTCTAGAGTAGAATTAATATCTTGAATGCCGATCGGCAGAGGTGAGCAGTGGACATTCCCCTCGAAAGTCTGTGGAATCAGATACTTGAACGTCTCCAGGTACAACTGAGCAGACCTAGCTTTGAGACGTGGATCAAAACTGCCCGGGCCGAACAACTCGAAAATAACTGTTTGATTGTCAGCGCCCCCAACCCCTTTGCTCGCAATTGGTTGCAAAAATATTACAGAGAAATCCTTGCCGATGCAGTCGCAGAAATTCTCGGCTATCCCGTAGACATTTACTTGACAATTGCCGGGGGAAACGAAACAGGCGGCAGCAGCGACTCAGCCATGATTTGGCCCTCCTCCATCGCTGCCGATGTCCCCGAAAGCCACTCGCTTCACCCCCCCAAACCCGCCAATTTAAACCCGAAATACGTATTTTCCCGCTTTGTCGTCGGTTCCAACAACCGCATGGCTCACGCAGCTTCCCTCGCGGTAGCCGAGTCTCCGGGCCGAGAATTCAATCCCCTATTTTTGTGCGGTGGCGTCGGTTTGGGCAAAACTCATTTGATGCAGGCGATCGGTCATTATCGCTTGGAAATTGACCCCAACGCCAAGATTTTTTACGTTTCTACTGAGAAATTTACTAACGATTTAATCGCCGCAATTCGCAAAGACAGTATGCAAACTTTCCGCGACCATTATCGGGCCGCAGATGTTTTATTAATAGATGACATCCAATTTATTGAAGGCAAAGAATACACTCAAGAAGAATTTTTTCACACTTTTAATACGTTGCACGAATCAGGAAACCAAGTAGTTTTAGCTTCTGACCGTCCGCCACAGCAAATCCCCCGCCTGCAAGAGCGTTTGTGTTCCAGATTTTCGATGGGATTAATTGCCGACATTCAATTGCCAGACTTGGAAACTAGGATGGCAATTTTGCAGAAAAAAGCTGAGTATGAAAATATGCGGCTGCCGCGAGATGTGATTGAATACATTGCTTCTAGTTACACTTCCAACGTTCGGGAATTGGAAGGTGCTTTGATTCGGGCGGTAGCATATCTTTCAATTACTGGTTTGCCGATGACCGTCGAAAATATCGCCCCCGTTTTGAATCCGCAAACAGAAAGCGTAGAGGCAACGCCAGATGCAGTAATTGCAGTTGTGGCTGAGGAGTTTGAGGTTTCTGTTGAAGATTTGAAAGGAATTTCCCGCAGGCGAGAAATTAGTCTGGCACGTCAAATAGGGATGTATTTAATTCGGCAGCATACTGGTTTGAGTTTGCCGAAAGTTGGCGAAGTATTCGGTGGCAAAGATCACACGACTGTGCTTTACAGTTGCGACAAAATTGCTCAGTTGCGGAACACTGACCCGAATTTGGCTCAAACTTTGCGTCAGTTGAGCGATCGAATTAATGTTGTCAGCCGCAAAACTTGAGAACAAGTCAGTTGTCAGTTGTCGGTTGTCAGTTGTCAGTTGTCAGTTGTCGGTTGTCAGTTGTCAGTTGTCAGTTGTCAGTTGTCATCACTCAACGCCGTCAACAGTTAACAGTCAACAATTCCCATTCCCAATTCCCAATGCCCCATAATAGACAATCTTGCCTGTGGAAAAACCTGTGGAAAATGGGCCCTCTGTTTGTGGAAAACTTTACTCGATCGCCCTAAACAGTTTTTGCACAAAAATGGGCGATCGACCGCAACAGCTTTTCCACAAGTTTTCCACAGGTATTTATTACCTACAAGTGATTCCCAGCAAGTAGTTAGCTTCTTTTTCCACAGTTTCCACAGGGCGATCGACACAAAAATAATTCAATAAATTAAAAAATACTAGCGATCCCTGCACACCCAACACAGATAATTCGCGACGCGCGCTGACTTCAGAAACCCGGTTTCTACGAAGATTTCTCGTTTTTACAGGCAAAATTTTGCCTAGAAACCGGGTTTCTAGCCCCATGCTTGAGCCCTACACACAGAAAAACCGACCCGCCGGCTTTCTGTGATACGATTTGTTTCTGTTTCAAATCCGGTTAATTAACCTTCCTACCATGAAATTGGTTTGCACCCAAAGTGACCTCAACGCCAACCTCTCGTTGGTGAGTCGGGCCGTTCCCTCCCGCCCGACACATCCGGTACTCGCCAACGTGCTCTTAGTAGCGGATGAGGAAAATCAGCGGGTTAGCTTGACAGCTTTCGATCTCAGTTTGGGCATTCGTACCAGCTTCGCAGCAGAAGTGACTGGCGGTGGCAGTTTTACAATACCCGCTAAATTGCTTAACGATATTGTTTCGAGACTCCCGGATGGAGAGATTACTTTAGAAGACGAAGCGGGGGACACCGTAGCCTATCTCACTTGCACTTCTGGCAGCTACCAAGTTAGAGGCATGGGCCCGGAAGAATTCCCAGAATTGCCCGCAATCGAAGCCGGAACAATCCTAAAATTGCCACCGGAAGCCTTGATAGAAGGACTCAAAGGAACTTTATTTGCTACTAGCCCCGATGAGGCAAAACAGGTACTTGCAGGCGTGCATTTAAAGGTATTGCAAGATTGCTTGGAATTTGCAGCTACAGACGGCCACAGATTAGCAGTAGTTCAAACTGCCAATGAAAAAGCTGAAGGCGAAGAAACCCAAGAAGAATTTGAGGTGACAGTCCCCGCTAAAGCATTGCGGGAAGTAGAAAGAATGCTGGTGATGCGACAGTGGACTGAACCTGTCACCCTGCATTTTGAACACGGTCAAGTAGTGTTTGAATGGGCAGACCAGCGGCTGACAACCCGCACCTTGGAAGGGCAATATCCCGCATACCGGCAGTTGATTCCGCCGTCTTTTGAGCGACAAATTACCTTAGAAAGGCGATCGTTCTTAGCAGCAGTAGAAAGAATTGCCGTTTTTGCAGACCAAAAAAATAATATTCTCAAATGCAGCATCGACGAGGAGAATCAGGAAATTACTTTGTCTGTAGATGCTAAAGATGTCGGCTGCGGCAAAGAGTCAATGCCCGCACAGATTTCTGGAGATAGCATAGATATTGCTTTCAACGTGAAATACTTAATTGACATTTTGAAAACTGCTCAATCCCCAGAAATTCAACTGCAATTAAACGGTGCTTTAGCCCCCGTAATTTTCCAGCCTTTGGGCGGAGTTAATGCTACATTCTTGGTAATGCCAGTTCAGCTAAGAGCTTAAAAAGAGTCAGTAGTCAGTAGTCAGTAGTCATCAATCAACAGTCAACAGTCAACAGTCAACAATCACCGATGCTGCAACCCGAATAGATCTAATTCATCTGCGTTAATCTGTGTTTATCTGCCCTCATCTGCGGTTTAAAAAAGAGAATTTCTCGGGCTGCAGATGACAAGGGATTGACGCTGATTCACGCAGATGCTGATCGGAGAGATAGGAATAATTCCGATGCTAACAGATTTGATATGACTTATTCCTTCAAATCAATGGCAACAAAATTTCAAATTCAGTACCTGTACCGGGCGTAGAATGCAAATTCAACTTGCCTTTATGCTTTTCCGTAACAATTTGATGGGTAATTGCCAACCCCAAACCTGTACCTTTCCCCGCAGGTTTAGTGGTGAAAAATGTCTCAAAAATCCGCCGTTGAATTTCTGGCGGAATTCCCGGCCCGTTATCAGCAATTCGGATGGCTATCCAAGCGTTATTTTGATTTTTTTCCGCTGCTTCTGGGCAGAAGTCGCCCTTTTGGCTGGCGGATGATAGCTGTTTGGCATTTTGTCGATCGCCCCTAACATAATTTTGAATTAATTCCGAATTCACGCAGTCGCCGTCAGAACTGTCTATTACCTCGGTTTCAATAGTAATCGCCGGCATAAAACCTTTTTCTGCTTTTACCTCTTCCAAAGCGTCGATCGCATTGCTGACGATATTCATAAATACCTGGCTCAACTGACCAGAGTAACACTTGACCAAAGGCAAATCTCCATAGTTTTTAACTACTTTAAACCCGTACTTCAGACGATTTTTCATAATTAGCAGGGTACTGTCAATACATTCATGGATGTTAGCTTGCTTCAAGTGGGTTTCGTCCATGTGAGAAAAGGTGTGCAGGCTGGTGACGAGTTCGGTCAGCCTCTGCGATGAAACTTTCATACTTTTGAGAATTTCCACCCAATCTTCTTGCAAAAAATCAAATTCTATGTGTTTTTTGAGTTGGTCTATTTTTTCGCTGTCACCCACAATGTGTTCGTAAGCCGACAGCAACTCCATGAGGTCTTTCGAGTAGTTGGACAAAAAGCCTAGATTTCCGCTGATGCAGGTGACTGGATTTCTAATTTCGTGGGCGACTCCAGCTACCATCTGTCCCAAACTCGCTAGTTTTTCGGTTTGAATTAGTTGAGATTGAGTTTGCTGCCTCAGCAATTTTGTTGCTAGTTCGTGGATGTTGGATTGGGCTACTAACAGTTCGTGTACATCTAGCAAACTATAAGTTTGAGGCGAAACTTGAACCACAATCGGTTCGTAAAGCAGTTCTTTCGATCGCAACAGCGACTTCCTGGCTGCATCCACAATTAAAGTATTGCTGGGAAAAATTAAACTCTCTGTTTCGGCAAAGCGGTACAAAGCCCTCACAGGTCGCTTTAAAAATAATTCTCGCCCAAAAGGACGGCTGATAAATTCTAAAAATCTCCGCCGGGAAATCATGCCGGCAAATTCACCTTGATGGGTCACAATGACTCCCGGTAACAGCGGATTAGCTTCTAACATCTGAGAAATTCGCATTCCCCAATCCGTAGCTTCTACCTGAAAATCGTAAAGGGACAATTCTTGGAGAGTAGAGTCTAAACAAAGTTCTCCTAGGTCAGCCTCGGAGATAGGTTGGACTGGTCTTTCTACGCAGGAGGTATTCAACATAAATTCATCAGCACGCTTTTTTGGGGTTCTATTTGCCAGCAGACATTCAGCTACCAAAGGTCAGCAGGTGAGTTGCTGACTGCTTTGACTGGCATCCCCCTGGCAAACTTCATTTTTAATTACACAAAAAACTGACTGTAGCAATGAAAATTTTACCACTTAAAGTATTAGGCAAGATTGAGTATCACCGAAATAAATGCGCCCTGGTAATTATACCTGACTTTATTTTATACTGACTTGACCGGTATTAACGCTTGGTTCGACTATTTAACTATTCATTAACCTTAAGTTATCGTCTTAACCTTGTGTTAATAAATTATTGTACTGAGAAATATAATTGATTGATAATAGAAGAAAATCGGAATTGCCCGATCGCCCACGCGATCCACTCCGTCAGGAGATAAGTTAAAATCACAAATTCGGGCGATCGCGTCCCTGAATTTGAGCTCGCTAAGGGCGATGGCGTCGGGCCCTAGCCCGTGCTACGGCATTTGAGGCGATTTCATCCCATCTCTCCAATCCGCTACTAGCAACCCCCGTAACGGTCAGTCAGTGGCATACCGGCCAGTGCGTCCCCTATAGGTTTGTAGCGAGGACTAAAGTTCTCACTACAAACCAATTTTATAGCGATCGTTATATAAAACAGTCAACCTCGCCCGCAATCTGCAAAATCTGCCCAGGCAGTTATTCTACAATCAACCATTGTTGACCGAAATATCCATCAAATCGGCGGCGGTTGGCAGAGTTAATTATTGATTGGCTGTACGAGGCGGATATGAATAAAAATTCATTCAAATTCAAACAAGTTTAACCAGTCCAAATCATTAAAGGCATCAGCATTGATTAAATTAGAAGGTCTACAAATTCCAGCAAAAAAGGCAAAAAAAAATTAACTGGATCTTAACTTAGTGGTATGCTTTGGTATGATCTACAGGAAGTTCTACCAAAGACGTATAACTAAATAGCAATCTACCAGTAGGTGATCGATGCAACCCGGCCTAACGAATCAGTTAAACAATGCTTTTACCCTTTTTCTCAGCTTGTTAGTAGAAGCAATACCTTTTCTGCTGCTCGGAGTTTTATTCTCAGGTTTGCTGCTGGGGTTTGTAGACGAACGCAAACTCGTATCGCGCATCCCGCGAAACCCGCTGCTGGCGGCTTTGATGGGCAGTTCGATCGGCTTTTTGTTTCCCGTGTGCGAGTGCGGTAACGTGCCCGTAGCCCGCAGGTTACTGATGCAGGGAGTGCCTGCACCAGCCGCGATCGGCTTTTTGCTCGCGGCCCCCACCATCAACCCCGTGGTAATTTGGGCGACTTGGACGGCATTTCGCGATCAGCCAGAAATTGTAGTTTTGCGGGTGGTATTTTCCCTAGTCACAGCCACAATTATCGGTTGGGTGTTCAGCGCCCAAAAAGACTTGCGGCCTCTGCTGCAACCTTCTGTAGCCCGCGCAATCCCCTTGCCAAAACCAGAGTTTTCCGAAAAAGAGCTCGTCCAAGCCAATACTCCGCTGCTGTTGCAGTCGGGAACATTTATGCTCGGTCAGCCGGGGGGGGCGGTGCCGATCGAATCTTTGCGACAAGACGACTGGAAGCCATTACAAACAGGCAAAACAGAAAAAACCTCGAAACGTTCGTCCATGTTCCACCGCGTTTCTAAAGAGCGTCTGCGCCTGCTTTTAGATACTATGGTACAGGAGTTGCGCGAATTGGGAGGAGTGTTGGTAATCGGAAGTGCGATCGCAGCCATCATTCAAGTTGGCGCACCCCGCGAACTAATTCTCAACCTCGGCCAAGGCCCCGTTTCCTCAATTCTCGCCATGCTGCTATTAGCCGCTGTCGTATCGATTTGTTCTACAGTAGATGCCTTTTTTGCCCTGTCTTTTGCTTCCACATTTACCAGCGGTTCGCTGTTAGCCTTTCTCGTTTTCGGCCCGATGATTGACCTCAAAGGCATAGGTTTAATGCTGTCAATTTTTAAAAGTCGAGCCGTAGTTTACATAATTGTTTTGGCAGCTCAGTTAACCTTTTTAATGACCCTCGCTGTTAACTTGCATTTAGGTTAATAAATTAGATATGACATATAAATAATACCCGTTGCGATTTTCAAGTAGCTTGATTCACGACACGGCACTCACGGATATACGGATAGCTGTTTTTTCACTCTTGGTTCTTCCTTATTTCCTCTTATTCTTTCTTCTTCTTCCTTCAACGTCCCTATTCCAAATTTTTAATGACTCTTACAAAATGAATCTTAAAAAAATTAGCCCCTGGCTGGACGCCCTAGCTATCTTAGCGTGGGGAGTACTGCTCCTCAAATATTGGATCACAGGCAAATTAAGCATTCTCATTCACCCCAATTACTTTGGCTTGACTTTAGCGGGAGGAATCGGCTTAATGGTTATTGGCGGGTTAAAAACTTGGGAACTCGTAAAACTCGCTCGCACCACAAAGCAATCGCGGATATCAACAGCAAATAACTCTCTCAGAATCACAGAAGTTGAACACGTTACTTTGTTTCCTCCCAGTATCGGCAGCACCTTAATGTTGAGCGTCGCATTAATAGGTTTATTAACAACGCCACGCACTTTTACCAGCCAGACAGCATTAGAACGAGGCCTCACCGAATCTCTGCCAATCACCAGACTGCAACCCCAAGAATTTCGCAATACTACAAAACCCGAACTGCGATCGCTCGTCGAATGGGTGCGGCTGTTAAATTTCAACCCCGAACCGGATACATACAGAGGTCAAAAAGTCAAAGTTCAAGGATTTGTAATTCTCCCCCCTAACCTAACAGAACAATATATGTGGATTGGGCGTTTTATCATTACCTGCTGCGCGGCAGACGCCTATCCGATCGGGTTGCCAGTAAAATTACCGATCGGTCAAAGCCGCACTGCCTTTGCCCCAGACAGTTGGCTAGAAATAGAAGGAGAAACGATCGTAGAAGAACTGCAAGGCAAGCGCAAATTAATCATTCAAGCATCCTCCCTCAGACCAATTCCCGAACCAAAAAACCCTTATGATTATTAGATGTGGAGTAAGTATGAGATTAAATTTTTGCATTATTGCGAGATCGACTCTCCAGACCCGTCCTCCGTATACAAATTAAGATACTGTACAGTCAGCTATAAAAGTGGCAGCAGTATCCTTTAGGAGTTGCCAATAGCAAATTCAGCCACTACACTCGTAATTAGGAAATAAATTCTGAGTATATGTCATCAGAAAAAAAATTAGCTATCAAAGGTGCTATCTGGACGATCGCCAGCTATGGAAGCAGTCAAATTATCCGATTTGCCAGCAACCTAATCCTGACGCGTCTGCTTTTGCCCGAATTATTTGGTCTAGTAGGTCTAGCCTACGTTTTCATCACAGGGATTAACTTATTCTCAGACATCGGTCTAGGCCCAAGCATCATCCAGAACAAACGCGGCGAAGATCCTGAATTTCTCAATACCGCTTGGACGCTGCAAGTTATTCGCAGCTTTTTCATTTGGATTTGTTTGGTTATAATTACCCAGCCTGTTGCTAGTTTTTATGGAGATCCCCGTCTCCTGTGGTTGATTCCAATAATAGGTATAAATTCCGTAATAGGAGGGTTTAAATCCACAGCCACATCCAGCCTAGAACGCAAAATGGCAGTGAAAGAAGTAGTGATTTTTGAGTTGGGCATACAGATTGTTTCTACTATAGTAATGATTGTCTGGGCCTGGTTCGATCGCAGCATCTGGGCCATCATCGCCGGCGGCTTGACTGGAGCTGTAATGGAGTTAGTATGGAGCCATTTTTTGATTCCCGGCAAGTCAAACCGCTTTGCTTGGGATAAAGAAGCAGCTAAAGAAATATTTTCTTATGGAAAATGGATATTTGTGTCTACGGCTTTGTTTTTCTTGTGTTCTCAAGCCGATAGACTCATCCTCGGGAAAATATTTACTTTAACAATGTTGGGCATTTACGGCATCGCTTTTACTCTCGGCGATATGCCGCGCCAAGTCATCATCGCCATTAGCGGCAGGGTGATTTTTCCCTCGATTTCTATGCTGTCAGAGTTGCCGCGACAGGAGTTGCGCGCGAAGATACTCAAGAACCGCAAGCTAATTCTAATACCATTAGCCGTAGGTTTAGCCATTTTTGTGACCTTTGGAGATCAGTTAATTTTAATACTGTACAGGAAAGAGTATTGGGCTGCATCTTGGATGATGCCAATCTTGGCTTTAGGTATCTGGCACACCACCCTCCACAATATGATGGGTTCTTGTCTGTTAGCCGTAGGAAAGTCTCAGTACCCAGCTATTGGCAATCTGCTGACTTTTGTGAATCTATGTATAAGTATACCGCTGGGATACCACTTAAAAGGTAATTTAGGTGCCGTGATTGCTGTAGCTCTCGGCGACCTTCCTACCTATGCAGTAACTAACTACGGTTTGTGGCGAGAAGGACTAACTTGTTTTTGGCAGGATATTCAATTAACAGGGCTGTTTGTAGGGGTGCTGGCCACTCTACTTTGGTGTAGAGTGGCTTTTGATTTTGGTCTGCCAATCGATAAAATATCACCGATGGATTTAATTCCAATCAATTCACTGTTTCAGTAAACAAAAAGGAGATTGTCTATATGTCAAGCGAAAAAAATATCAGAAGAAAAGTGATGCACTTTATCTTTTTACAAATGGCTCTGTTACAAGAAATATCGCGAGTGGCCACGAGGTATACTAAACTGATGTTTTTTTATCAAAAAAATCGCATTATAGATTTATTCAAAGAAAACGAACAGCCAGAAAAAGCACGGCCCAAAGTCTTTGCGGCTGTCGCACACATTACATCCGTTGAAGAATCTAAAAATCGAGAAAAAGCCACAGAAAAAATTGAGAGACTCAGGCACACAATAGATGGACTTTTGACGACTTTTGCTCATTGCGACCTGACTATTGCCATCCAAACTCTACCAAACAGGCACGTTACAGCGTACTTACCTGAATATCAAATTAAGTGCATTCAGATACAAGAAGGCCCTGAATGCGACCCCATGTTGGTAGAGTTTAGGCTTCAGGAAGAATTTGTCGAAAGAGTTGAAAAATTTGACTGGTTTTTATTCATAGAAGATGACATTGTTTTGTACGATGCTTTCATTCTAGAAAAATTAGAAAGTTTTAACCGACAAAGCGGGTATGAGAATGCTATTCTTTACCCAAACCGTTATGAAATGCACCAAGGAACCAAGAGATATATTGATTTGACAATACAGCAGCCGCTATTGTGGAATCAGCTATCTAGTGTAGAGATAGAAGGTGTAAAATTTGCGGAGTTTAACAATCCTCATTCAGCCTTTTACTGTTTGTCAAGAAAACAGATGAAACAGTGGATAAAATCAGGTCGCATCTTCAAAAATCAATTAGTGAATGTCGGGTTTTTAGAGAGTGCAGCAACTTTTTGTCTGTTGGAATGTTTCTCCATATATAAGCCTCACCCGTCAAACTTAAACTATTTTGAGATCAGGCATTACGATAGCAAATATTCTCAGCTATATCCCGAACCTGAATCGCCGTATACACTGTCAGCCGTTAATAATAGTTCCAAGATACCCATTGTCAAGGATTAGTGAAAGGTATCTCAGCTAAGTAGTCGTCATGATTATTGGTAGGATGGGTAGAGCGCCAGTGTTGCCCCTCAACCTGTTAAAGAATTGGCGATTTGAGATTTGAAATGGGATTAAAAATCTTAAATCTCAAACAGTCCAGGATGCAACTGGCAAAATGGTGGGGTGCTGTACGATCGTCAAAACCTCTCTCGATCGAGCAATTTTTACCTCTGAGGCACCCTACAAGCTAAAATCTCAAATTTCACATCTAAAATCGGTGGAGGCTGTTGAAAGTGCCGCAGACTCCACCGATTTAAACTTGTGAGTTTAATTCAGTCCTGGAGGCACCAAAACTTTTAGAAACCGAGTTTTTGACCAACATACTTCGTTGCCGTCCTTTTCGCTGGTAAAAAAAACGGGTTTCTGAAGGTCGGGAGTGCCTGCAGGACTGTAAAATTTAATAGGGAAAATTTGGTAGTTAATTTTCAGCAGAAGTAGGAGAGAAAGATTTGTGAGTATTTTTAACAAAAAAATTAATCCTTCACCCTTAGCTATTCTGCCATTCAAACAGCCGATCGACCGCACGGCGATTTTCCTCATGCTAATGCTGAGCATCTTAATGGGACTGCTGCTGCTCAGCGGCGATGGCACAGCACCCCGAGTGCGAGAATTCACCTGGGAAAACAAACAAATCGGCGCTGAAGATACCGGCTTTATCGTCACCTTCTTTCGACCGATGAACCACTCCAGCGTCGAGGAAAACTTAAAGCTAGAACCCCCCCTCCCCGGTAAATTTAGTTGGGCTGGAAGGCGCATGGCTTACACCCTCAAAGATCCAGCACCCTACGGCGTTACCTACACAGTAAAACTCGCCGGAGCAACCGACAAGTATTTCGGAGAAAACAACCAAAACAAAGGAACGGCAATTCAACCGTTTAGCAGTTCCTTTCGCAGCCGCGATCGAGCTTTTGCTTACATCGGCGTCCAAGGCGAAACAGAAAGCAGATTAATGCTAGTCAATCTCACCAGCAGCGACTCAAAACCGATACCGCTGACTCCCAAAGATTTAGTCGTTACCGATTTTAAACCGTATCCCGACAGCGATCGCATTTTATTCTCAGCTACAGATCGATCGATCGCCCGTAGTGGCGGCACCCTAAATCAAGAACTATTTACCGTCACAACCGGCCTCAACCCTCAATCTCCAGGAGTAAAATCCCAGCCGCCCCAGCCAGCAGGTAGACTGGACAAACTATTAGATGCCAAAGATTACCAAAACCTCAAATTCGACCTCTCAGCCGACGGAAAAATCATAGTTATCCAGCGCGTCAACCGCCGCAATCCCGGCGATTTCAGTCCTTGGATTTTGGAAGAAAAATTGCCTCCCCGACCCTTGGAAAATCAACAAGGTGGAGATTTTCTGATTCGCCCCGACAGCAAATCGATGGTAATATCTCAAAAACAAGGATTAGCGATCGTTCCCCTCAAACCGGAAGCAGACCCAGTAGAATTTTTGCCAAAATACGAACAAGTATTGGGCATGGCCCGCGACAACTCCGCCGCCGCATATGTTAAATACAACAGCGATTTTACTCGATCGCTTTTCATCTTAGACAACCAAGGTGCAGAACAAGAAATATTGCGAATTCCCGGCAGCATTATCGGCGTTTATTTCGACCCCCGCAAAGACAAAGACAACCAAGTTCAGCGTCTCTACTGTTTATTAACCCAACGCCTCACAACAGAAAGCTACAAAGAACAACCTTTCATCGCCGCCATCGACCTTAAAAAACAGGGCACTCGTTTGGTGGGAACCATCAAACCGCTGCTGGTTTTGCCCAACCAATTAGATACCCAAATCAGTTTATCTCCCGACGGGCTGGCATTAATTTTCGACCAATCAGTCACAGCAGCAAAACCCTCAGCAGCAGACAGTCCCCGCAACTCGGGCGGACAGTCGATCGCCACCAGCCGCCTCTGGCTGCTACCCTTAGTAGAAATAACGGCAGACGGTTCTCCCGCAAAACTACAGCCAGAAGAACTTCCCTTTGCAGGCTATCACCCCCGCTGGCTACCCTAAATCTATTTGAGATTGAAGAATTGAAGAATTGAAGAATTGACCGATATTGGTAAATATCAATAGGGTAAGGTGCGCCCCTAAGCACCAAGCGTTGAAATGTGCGCGGTGCGCACTCTACTTTTACTTAATTGATTTGAAATTTGAAATTTGAGATTTGAGATTTGAAATTGAGTTGATACTAGGCGATACTGGTAAATATTACAAACTTTGAAACCAACTCGCCAGCCTGCAATTTCACATCTCATATCGTTTCCGCTGGCATCGGAATCATAAAATCGAGTCAACAGTTAACACTCAACCATTCTGTTTTGCGACCCGAGTCAGCAGTCAACAGCGATGCCCTGAGCGAAGTCGAAGGGTCAACAGTCAACAATCAACAATCATTGCCGTGCAACCGGAATTGATATCAAACCTCCAACCTAAAATCTAAAATTCTCATGACTCCAGAAGAAATTAGCAATACCCTTAAAGACTTATTTGGTGACAGTGTTGAGATGCCTGCTGCGACTTCTTGGCAAGTAGAAACCCCCAAATTTCGCCTGTTAGTCCTCCTTTCAGAAGAGGGGAGTTGGCTGCGGATTTTGCTGCCGATCGCCGATGCCCAGGAAGCTCAACCATTTTTCGATAAACTGCTAGAAGCTAACTTTGACACCACCCTCGAAACTCGCTACGCCATACATCAAAACGTGTTGTGGGGAGTATTTCAGCACAGTTGTGCCACACTCGCCGTCGCAGATTTCTCGGCCGCCATCGCCAGACTGCTGGCTTTGCAAGATCGAGGTTTGTCCGACTTTTTCGGCGGTTTGATAGAAAGCCGCATCCGTCAAATCATCAAAGCTGCGAAGATGCAGGGACAGTCTGTCGAAACTACCCTTCAGACTTTAGACCGTTTCTACGCAGAGGGATTGATGGGCGAAATGGAACTCGGGCGAGAGTCTCGCGAACAGACTCTCGCGGCTTGGCGGTATCAGCTAGAACGTCTCTGGCCGGAGGTGGAACCCTAAGACGATTTGAGATTTGAGATTGCTGATTGCAGATTGCAAAAAACTGACGACCGTCGAGGCTGGGAAGTTGCCTAAAGTTGCATTTCTTTTGAGTCGTATAGCAAGCGCGCTCAACGGTTAAGACGTTTTTAATGACCCAAACCCTTGCCGAAAATTGCTTCTTCCTTCTCTCGCGACGATAACTAAAGCCTTCTATCCGTTACATCGGCCGTTGCGAATCCGTTGCCGAACTTCCTTCTGCTGTACAATCTGCTGATTTTTGCCTCCGCGCCAGTCTTGACCAAGAATTTCAAAGGTGGTACCCGCCACGTGATTTATCCGTGGAGTCAATCCAAAATCTCAAATCTAAAATCCTCAAGCCCCCGAATTTATCCGTGGGGTCAATCCAAAATCTCAAATCTAAAATCTAAAATCGAATGACCGTTGGGGCCTCAAGTCACTTCCACGATCGCCAATCCGGGCCGTCGAACCCTTGAACCAAGCCCGTATATTCACTGATAACCCGCGAGTTCTTCTCCAATTCCCTTCTAACACCAGAAAAATGGTATAATAAATTACAAAAATCCCTGATAAATGTTAAAAATTTTCCCCAAACAGGCGATCGCAGGGTATATGATGGTAAAAAGTTTACAGCAGAGCTCCGTAAGTTCCACAAAAGCTTCGATCGTTTAACATTGATTTAGAAACAAAATTTTTAGGAGACAATGCTAGTGCGATCGGGTTTTCCCATCGGGTGCTGTTGTAATTTAACAAATTTGCAACTACCCGTTACCAATTACCCGTTACCAATTAATAGCAACTTAAGTTATCCATCAATACAACATTTAACAGGGGTTTCATCTATGTTTGCTGTGCGTGAGACTAGCTCGGAGTTATCAGTGTTGCATATACCTGAGATTTGTACTTGGAATATCTCCTTAGAATCAACTCTCCTAGACCTGCCGCTCTACAACTGCCAAATTGAATTAACTCAACCGGCAAAAGAAGTAGCCCAGGCTTTTGAAGGAAATTCCATGCTTCCCGGCGTCATTTTGACCGATCGGGGTAATTTTGTCGGCATAATATCCAGGCGTCAATTTTTTGAAAAAATTAACCGCCGCTACGGATTAGAAATGTTTTTCAAGCGACCGATAGAGGTATTGTACAGGTTTTCCAAACAAGAGCTGCTGGTGGTTCCAGGCAGTAAATTAATAGTAGAAGCCGCTCAGGAATCTCTTTACAGGTCAGCAGAATTAGTTTACGAACCCGTAGTAGTGGAAATAGCACCCCAGATCTACAAACTGTTAGACGCACACCAATTAATGGTCGCTCAATCAAGAATTCACCAATTAACAAATAAGTTGCTCCACAAACAAACCCAAGCCAAACTCATCCAAACAGAAAAAATGGCGAGTTTGGGGAGGATTGTAGCCGAAGTAGCCCACGAAATTAGAAATCCGCTGAACTGTATTTGGGGAAATTTGACTTTTCTGCTTTCCTATTTTGAACACTTGCTTCAGCTAATGTCGGTTTATGAAGAAGAATATTCGGAACCGTGTCCCCGAATTGATGCCCTCAAAGAAGAAATAGAATTTGATTTTTTACAAGAAGATTTGCCTGTCACCTTAGAAGGGATGGAGTTGGGAGCCTCGCAATTGCTAAAAATAGTTAACGGGCTGCACCACTTCTCTCACATGGACGAGACAAATCCAGTGGAGACAGACATTCACGAATGCGTGGAGATGACGCTGTTAATTTTGAAAAACCGCATTAAAAATAGCATAGAAGTGGTAAAAAATTACGGCGAACTGCCGCTAGTTAGCGGCTACTCCGGTCAGTTGAGTCAGGTGTTTTTGAATTTGTTAGTGAACGCTCTAGACGCCCTGACAGAGTACGCAGCCGATCGAGAAATAAACACCCACTGCCTGGACAACTGGCAGCCCCAAATCCAAATTACCACTAAAGTCGTAGAAACCGAAGACGGCACGCGGGCTGCAATTTGGATTTCCGATAACGGGCCCGGCATTCCCCTAGAAAATCACCAGCACATATTTGACACCTTTTTTACCACTAAACCAGCAGGTAAAGGCAGCGGTATGGGGCTGGCTATCTCCCATCAAATCGTCACAGAAAAGCACGGCGGCAAACTTTCATTGCGATCGCAACCCGGTAAAAACACCGAATTTGAAATTCTCCTACCAATAGTTCGCAAAACATGATTAACTCAAAAATATTCTCGGCTGTTGGCTCCTGCGGTGAAATCATAGGCTAGCTTAGTAGTACGCGAGCGTTTCACTTTCCCAGCGTTTCGGCAACTAAAAGTTCCAGTGGCAAATAAATTCAGTTCCAAACTCCTTGGGCCTTCACTCTCCGAAGGCAGCCATCAAGACCTTTCCCTAGAGTCTACTCTCTGGGATTTGCCCCTGTATGACTTTCAGGTTAAATCGAGCTGCTTGGCGATCGCAGTTGCCGAAATTTTTGAACAGCATCCTCTAGTGCCGGGAGTCGTCTTGATGGAAGCAGGAGAGTTCGCTGGCATGATATCCCGCAGGCAACTGCTGGAATATTTGCTCAAACCCCAAGGCCCCGAGCTATTTTTGCACCTCCCGCTGAAAGTTTTCTACAGTTATGCTCGCGTCGAAATATTATTAGTTCCAGAGAGTACAACCATTTTGGCAGCAGCTCCACAAGCTCTGCGCCGATCGCCCGAATTGCAGTCAGAACCAATCGTCGTCCAAATAGACTCCCAATCTTACCGCCTCTTAGACCCTCACGCGCTAAACATCGCCTACTGGCAAATTCGCGGCATCGAAACTCAAGTCCGCTACGAAAGAGCCCAAACTCAAATGATTCAAAGCGAAAAAATGGCTAGTTTAGGGCGTTTAGTCAACGGAGTAGCCCACGAAATTTTAGATCCGGTAGGCTTTATTTGGGGCAATTTAACCTATGTAAGCGACTACAGCAAAAACTTGATGGAGTTGCTGTCAGTTTACGACGCGCACTGTACCGAACCCCCGCCGGAAATAGCACGGCTCAAGGAAGAGATCGACTATGACTTTTTGCAAAACGATTTCCTCCGAACTGTTGCCAGCATCAAATCTGGAGCCGAACGTTTGAGCAAGCTGGCAAGCAGTTTGCAAAACTTCTGCCACATAGACGATGTTTATCCCAAACCGACCGACTTGCACGCCAACATAGACAGCATTCTTTTGCTGCTCAAAAGTCGTTTGACCAGGGAAATCAAAGTAGTGAAAAACTACGGCTACCTGCCGCCAGTGCCGTGCTATGCAGGCCAGCTCAACCAAGTATTTATGAATATCTTGACCAATGCTATTAATACATTAATTAACGAAGCAGTCGGTCAAGAATTGGCGAAAGAATTTAAAGGTTCAGGACTCAGAGACTTCGACCGCCAGCCTCAAATTGAAATCACAACTCAAGTCTGCTGTCCCGAACCTGCGAGCGATTTAGACAAACTTCATGTTCGCTGGGTTTCGATTTGCATAGCAGATAACGGGCCAGGAATGTCACCTAGCAAGTACAAAAAAATTATAGAATCATTCTCTACCGAAAAACGCGCCCTCAAAGAAACCAGTTTAGCAGTTAGCTATCAAATCGTAAGTGGCAAACACGGCGGTGCATTCAGAATGCGATCGGAATTAGGCAGCGGCACTGAATTTGAAATTTTGTTACCCTTAGCCTAAAAAAGTCAGCAGTCAACCGTCAACAGTCAGCAGTCAACTATTATCCAATTGAGTGCCGCACATTTTACAAAATCTAGCATTAGCATCGTGTACAGACCAACCGCAACCTTTACAAACAGCTTCTACTTGATTAGCACTTTTAACTAAGTGTTTAATCAAATCCCCCAATTGCCAAGGAATCAGAGCAATTCCCGTCAAAATCATCAAAATAGTCAGAAAACGACCGGATTCCGAAATCGGAGTAACATCGCCAAATCCCACGGTGGTCATGGTGACAACCGAGAAATAAACAGCATCCAAAAAAGTTCCAAAACTTTCGGGATTGGCCGGATGTTCGACTTGATAAATCAAACCAGAATAAACAAAAATTATTGCCAGCAAAGTAAACAAAATCCGAGCAAAAATCACCCCATCTTCGCTGCTGATGCGGAAAATAGAAATTTTCAATTCCAGAAAGCGGATGAGTCGGAGAATTCTAAACCAGCGAAAAATTCTGATAAAACTGACGTTGACAAATCCCAGCAAAAATGGTAATATTGCCAGCAAATCAATAATTGAAAAAAAACTAAAAATAAATTTAACTCGATTTTCTGCACACCACAGCCGCAATAAATACTCAACTACAAAAACGATTAAAAGAACAGTATCGAGAGTTTGGAAATTAATTCTAACAGGCCCCGAAAGCGGGTAAGTTTCGGCGATGAAGCTGGCGGAAGATAATAGAATGAGTCCGGTAAGAGTTAAATTGACGGTTCTGCCAATGGGGGTTTCGATGTCTTCGAGATAAAATCCAATTTGCGATCGGGTTAACATAGATGAGATAATTAATACCATTTATGAGGTAAGGGAATTATCGCATATGAGTATCGAATTAACTAAGGGTGAAAGGTTCAATCTTTCTAAAGAAACTCCTAATTTCAGTAAAATTGCGATCGCCCTGGGGTGGCAAGTCAGCCAGACAGCACAAAACTGCGACATTGACGCATCAGTTTTTATGTTAGCGGCGGACGGTCGCATTCCTGATGAAAAGTATTTTGTATTTTACAACAATCTGACATCGCCCGACGGTTCGGTGCGGCATTCGGGAGACAGCAGGAATGGACAAATTGAGGGAGATGATGAGACGGTTTATCTAGATTTGAGCAAAATCAATGCGGCGATTCAGGAAATAGTGTTTGTGGTGACTATTCACGACGGACAGGAAAAAAATCAAAGTTTTAGTCAAGTTGAAAATGCTTTTATCCGGCTTTACAATTCAGACACTCTTAGCGAATTGGTTCGGTACAATTTAAATCAGATATTTTCCCAAGAAACGGCTTTAGAATTTGGACGGTTGTATAAGAAGAACGGCGAATGGAGGTTTCAGGCGGTTGGACAGGGATATAATGCTGGGTTGCAAAGTTTTGTAGACAAGTATTATGTTGAAAATGCGGTTGAGAAAAGCACGAATGTTGGTGAGAAGGTTGATGATGCTGAGGTTGTGAGGCGGTTTAGCGATCGGGTGGACAAGCTATTGCGAGAAGAGGCGGTATCTAGCGAAGGGGGAGAACAGCCAATGGCTACTCCTGTGAGTGCCGATACTGGAGAATATAAGGAAGAGGAAAAAATAGATGATTCTGCACTAGAAAATTTGGAATCCCCTATCAGTGCTGAGGATTTTTTACAACGGTATAATCAGGGAGAACGAGATTTTGTGGGAGTAAATCTAGCCGGAGTAAATCTGAGCAGACAATCCCTGAGTGAGGTTAACTTGAATAGCGCTAATTTCAGGGGTGCAGAACTCTCTGAAGCAAACTTATCAATCATTAACTTGAGTGAAGCAAATTTATGTCATGCCAACTTTCACAAAGCTCATATTAGCTCAGCAAACTTAGAAAAAGCACAATTACTCAATGCAAATTTAAGTGAAGTAACTCTGCATGCTGTAAACCTAAGTGAAGCTAACTTGAGTGGGGTAAATCTCAGTATTGCTCATTTGTTATTGGATATTAGCTTCAAGAAAGCTAACCTCAGAAACGCAAACTTAACAGGGTTAAATTTGAGAAAATCACACTTAGCAGGTGCTGATTTGAGTAATGCAAACCTCAGTAATACTAATCTATTTGAGGCAAACCTTGAAGGGGCAAACCTTGAAGGAACCAAACTTGAACAAGCGCTGTGCAACGCACAGACTATCTTCCCCAAAGAATTTGACCCTGTTAAAGCAGGTGCTTACTTAATTGTTGCTGATGCTTCACTTTCCAACGTAAACCTAGCTGGTGTTGACCTGAGTGGTTTCAACCTGAGCGAAGCTAATTTGAGTGGTGCAAACTTAACCAAGGCAAAGTTGGAGGGCGCAAAACTCCTTCAGGCGAATTTGAGTGCAGCTAATTTGAGTGAAGCTAATCTGAATAATGCTGACCTAACTACAGCAAACCTAAGTGAAGCTAACTTGAGTAAAGCAAACCTTCGAGGTGCGAAACTAGCTGTGGCAAACTTGAGTGGAGCCAACCTGAAACAGGCAAGTTTAGAGTACGCTAACCTAGTTGCAGCCGACATGAGCAACGCTAATTTAAAAGATACAAGAGTAAGCCGTGCTAACTTCAGCGAAGCTAACCTAACTGGCGTAAATCTGGTGGGAGTAATGCTTGATGGAGTAAGTTTAAGTCGGGCTAACTTGGCTGAGGCTAATCTCTGCGGCTCAAGTTTAATGTCTGCAAATTTGAGTGGGGCAACACTTAGCTCAGCGGATTTGCGCGGGGCAAATTTGAGTTGGACAAACCTAGAAAAAGCCAACCTAAAGGGGGCGAACCTAAGTGGCGTGGCAGGTCTGGAAACGGCAAAACTCGCAGGTGCAATTATGCCAGATGGCACAATTCACGAATAAATTCGATGCCAATATTAAAGAGCAAGGTGGGCAATTTATTGGTGTAAATTTAACGCTCTTTCCCGAAGTCCGCCAGGGGTTTAAACCTCTGCCGGACTTTCGGTTTAAGTTGACAACCAATGGCTGGCATGGCCCACCCAAAAAATAGAGTATGATTAGTGTGAAATATCAAGTATATAGATTTTCGATGAATGAATCTGACACGGAAGTTATAGAATCTACCCTCAGATGGATGACGGATTTTGTCGAGTTACCGCATCCAGTTTTTAGCAATTTACCGATTTGTCCCTTCACTAAAAAAGCACGCTTGGCCAATCAAATTTTATTCAAAATCGAGCCTTTTTCAGCGCTGACTGAGTTCGATCGCGATTCTGCCATAATGAAATCGATTTATGAATTTTACAATTCGGAATTTGAAATAATGGTAGTAATTAATCCTCAAAAAACAGCAATTACTGCGCCACAAACTAAAGAATTGATAGACAAACTGAACGATCTGATTTCAGAGTTGGGCTTGCTGGCTTTTCACGCTCATCCCGAAGAAGATTTTAATATTGACGGGCTTCATACTAGGAGGATGCCGTATCCGGGCTTCACGGTTCAAGTAAATTCTAAGCTGAAGCCCGCTTCCGATGCTTTAGAGAAAACTGAATATTACAAAAATTGGACGGCCGAACAACTAAAATATTTCGGGATTCCGAGAAATTGACGATCGCCCGCCCTCCCCGCGCATCTCCCAGCCATTACAATAAACTCAGCAAAAAATCTTTACACATAAGAACTCATGCAGCTCAAGTCAACAACCCGCCATATTCGTATATACACCGCCATCCTCGAAGATAACGAACTCGTCCCCAGCAATGACCTTTTGACGCTCGACATTGACCCGGATAACGAACTTAACTGGAACGACGAGTCAGTCAAAGAGGTATATGCCAAATTCGACCAACTCGTAGACGCTTACGAGGGCGAAGACTTGACCGAGTACAACCTCCGCCGCATCGGTTCGGAGTTGGAACACTTGGTGCGATCGCTCCTCCAAAAAGGCCAAATCAGCTACAATCTCAACAGCCGCGCTGTCAACTACAGCATGGGATTGCCTCAAGTGGATGCCAAAATTCACCTGTAAGGGCGATCGGGCGATCGGCATTTGTGTCAACTTCAGATTGAAACCGATAATAAATCTCGCTTGTAGCTGAGTTTCGATCCCCCCTTAATAGCGGGTGACAAGAGTGTTCTGTTTCATCTCCCGCCTTCGGGGGGATGGAGGAGGTTCTAGACTTCGATACCAAGGAAAGGTTCTGATGCGGAGAATCGGGAGAATGGGGAAAATCGGGTTTTATTCTTCTTCCTGCTTTTTTCTGACTCCTGACTCCTGATTCCCTGACTCCTGACTCGTGGCTTCTTCCTTCTTTTTACCCTGAGCGACTTGTGCTGAGCTTAGCCGATCGCCCTGAGGGTAGCCGAAGGGAAAGGAGTCCAAGGGTCTTCCTGCTTGTTCCTCATCCCCCGCATCCCCCGCATCCCCCGCATCCCCAGCATCAACCGCCGGAAAATTAGTAGGGTGGCGATCGCGCTCCAAAAACTGTTTAACTGCAACTTGGCGGTTAGTCATAAACTGACCCCAAGCGCCGGGAAACAGCCCATCCAAGGTTTCCACGAGCGCCCAAACCTCAAGATTCATCATTTTGTAGTAATGACCGTGAGAATGCTTAATCCTAGTCAGCATTTCGTCTACCTCAACTCCAGGCAGCAGCTTCGGATCGGACAAATTCTTAGGAAAGGCGCTTGACTCATGTGGGGGCATGGTTAAAAACTCAACAGCTTGCAGAGGCCGGTCAGTCGATTTTAGATTTTAGATTTTAGATTTTAGATTGACTCCACAGATGAATCTGCGGGCTTGAACTAATATCTAATTTTTTTTTCTCTCCACGACTCGTGTCGGGGGCTTACATCCGTCAGTCGATTTTAGATTTTAGATTTTAGATTGACTCCACAGATGAATCTGGGGGCTTGTATCCGTCTTTGGGTAAGGTTAAATTTAACTTCTACTGCGAAACTAGGGGACGAGGCAGGGATCACCTTTTGCGAGAAAACCGAGAATTGATATTTATTTATACCTACCGGCTGAGGTGATTTCTACGTACCTGCATCCTACCATTATAGTTAGTCTAAAATCTCAATTCGCTCTCAAGCGGCGATTTATTCGGAAATGGCCACTATCAGGAATATGCTGAAAACAACGTGCTTTCAAGCCGAGGACTTCGGCGTCGCGCGATCGTCTAACCCTGAAAGCTCATAGGAAGATTCCTCCGGGCGTCAACAAAATGGTAGACTATTCGTGTCAGTACAAGACATTAAAACCTACCCCTAGACTGGGGGAAAGTCACGCCTAAAATATTGTCAGGAGATATCACTACGCACACAAGAGTGCAAACGTTGTGAGCCTAGGAACCTGAAAAATCAGGATATTAGGACGGCGAAGTCTTAAGAATCCCCGTCTGTTGAGAAAGCGGGGGTGTCAAATAATCGCCACGTATCAACCCGTCGAGGTTCAAGCGCTAAAATAGTTCAGATCAGCACGCTTGCCCAAAGGCGTCAGGAACCCTTATGCAAAACTCTGTGGCAAAACACTACTTATGGGCTTTAGGTGAAGGGATCAAAGGGTGTAGGCCAGGCGATCTGATCGCTGGTCGCTACTTGGTCAAGCGCGATCGACTTGTTGTCGATACTCAACCCGAACAGTTGCCGGAACTGCCCGAAGAGATTCCGAGTGTTGTCACTCCTTATCTGAGACTGTTTGCCTATCAATTGCACGTACCTCAAGTATACGGGCTGGTATCCTCGCAGACGAGCAAGCTCTCGGGAGATATCTGGCTGCTGGAAAACGGGCCGATTTTGAAGGTGACGGAATCTTTAATGCCGGAATTGGCAGACTCTTGGAAAGGAGCCGCGGCGATGCGCCAGCTCAATTGGCTGTGGCAAATGGCCCAGTTGTGGCAGCCGTGTATCGCTCAGGGCGTTGCTTCGACGCTGCTGACTCCGGAACTGCTGCGGGTGGAAGGACAATTGGTGCGGTTTCTGGAATTGCAGCCCGATCGCAAACCGCCTAATTTGTCCCAATTGGGCAAGTTGTGGCAGCAGTGGGTCGAAGATGCCCACCCGGCGATCGCAAATTTTTTGAGGCAACTTTGCCAGCAAATGGTTGCCGGTCAAGTGCGCCACGGCGAACAACTGATGGGCCAGTTGGATAAAGCTTTGGCAAAGTGCGGCAGATCTTACGATCGTCACGTTGAGATTGCCACCGGCACCGATGTGGGCAGAGCCCGGGCTCACAACGAAGATGCTTGCTATCCGCCCAGCGGTACGGTGTGGGGAGGAAATCCGGGATCGGAAGCTTGCGCGATCGTCTGCGACGGTATCGGCGGACAAGACGGCGGCGAAGTCGCTTCCGAAGAAGCGATTGCTGTGCTGCGGGATAAGTTGCAGCAAATGCCCCTGCATCAAGCTAATTGGGACCCGCTGAGCCTGACTTCCAAGCTCGAACGGGCCGCTTGTGCTGCTAACGACAAGATAGCCGATCGCAACGACAGCGAGCACCGCCAAGGCCGCCAGCGGATGGGAACTACGCTAGTTATGGCTTTAGCCCACATACACGAACTATACGTCGCCCACGTCGGAGACAGTCGGGCTTACTGGATTACCCGCACAGGCTGCTATCAAGTTACTCTCGACGACGATGTAGCTTGCCGCGAGGTGCGTTTGGGCTACTCCCTCTACCGGGATGCTTTGGAACAAGTGGCCGCCGGGGCTCTGATTCAAGCTTTGGGCATTACTTCCTCCAACACTCTGCACCCGACTGTGCAGCGTTTTCCGGTGGATGATGATTGCGTTTTGCTGCTGTGTTCCGACGGTTTGAGCGATAAAGACCGGGTTGAGGAATGTTGGGAAGCGGAGATTTTGCCAATTCTCGACGGTAGCATTAATGTGGCCAAGGCGCGCGATCGGCTGATCGAGATTGCTAATACTAGAAACGGTCACGATAACGTCACAGTTGCTTTAATTCACTGTCAGGCACATTTGAGGGAAAACGGTAATAATTTTACAGAATTGTCTGTCGCACCTTTAGATACGCCTCCGGAACCAATTATCGACACCGACGATGTGCCAACGGATTTGACTGTGCCCCCAGCCATTGGCGATCCTGATTCTCCAGGGAAAACGCAGTTGGTACAGCCACCGGAAAAAGGCAAAAGCCCATTTTCGCTGCTGCTGAAAATTTTATTTTTATTAGGCTTGGGGGGTGTATTTGCTTATTTTTTCATCCCTCCGGTGGGTCGGGCGATCGATACTGCCGGGGAGTCGATTTTCGGGAAAGGCGGTTTCATTAATCCTGCAAGCAAGCCGGAGAAAACAGTTAAATCTCTACCTTCTCCGGTAAAATCTTTAGAAACAGGCTCGTTTATAGAGATTAAAAGTTCTGCGGCTGGGGAATTGGGAAAAGAGGGCGATCGCTTGGATTTGCGAGTCGCAATTGGTGAGTTGACGGTCAAAGGAACAGTCCCTGCCGGCAGCGTTTTGCAGGTGACAAACAAGCAGCTTACGCCTCAAGGCAATTGGCTGGAATTGAAAGTTTGCTCCATTCCTGAAATAGTGCGGTCGAACTCTCCCAAACCCAAGTCAAATAAAGATTTTTCTACTGTTTCAAAACCCGCACTCAATCCATCTCCGGCTGTGGCAACTCCCTCGCCTTCCCCGGCAGTTAAGCCAACTGTTGATGCAGTAGCAATCGCCAAGCTGCAAGAGGGGGAAATAGGATGGATTCAAGAACGAGATGCCGTTTCTAAGGTAGCGTCGAACCCAAGTCCCAACCCAAATCAACAGGGAAAATGCGTTGTTAATTCTGACTCAAATCCCAATGCTAATTAAACTGTTAATGCTTGAGTATGTTGAGCAATTTTGCTCTTATTTAGTAGAAATAAAAATGCAGATTTCTAAACAAAACTAAGATTAACTGGTACCATCGCTGGTCAAGTAGCTGACATAATTTTAGATTCGATCTTGGGAATTTAATAATTCCCAAGATCGAATCTAAAAAGGTTTCAAAATTTCTAACCTAATTTGTTAGATACTTCTGCAAGTTTAGTCACCATTTGAGATACGGCTTTGTCAACGGCCGCGCTTAAAAGTGAGTCTTCATTACTACTGCCGGAATTGCCACCAATACCCCTAACGGAAATATTAGAATCGCTTTGATCCGCTTCTCCTACTGCTTTGGCAGTGGCAAGAATATCTCCGGAAGCTGTACCGATTAACCGCACGTCTATTTGAACGGTAGCTTTGGTTTTTTGCGAACCTGCGCCGATTCCCATGAAACTGCCGCCGCCGGATTGTTTGTCGATATTAAACTTGGTAATGGTGCCGATGAGTACGGCGTCAACTCCTAACTGCTTGCCAATTTCTGCTGCTGTGCCGGCATCCATCGCACCGCTGCGATTTTGCTGTTTGAGCACTTGTTCGAGTTTGCTGCGATCGACTACTATATAAGTGCCGTTGTTGACGAGTTCGTTGATTAGCAGTTCGCTGATGCCTTTGGCCGCGCCGACTCCCCTGTAGGAAGTGTAATAGCTGTTGGTGGGGCCGTAGTCGAAGTCCATGACGACTAGGCGCTTTTTGGCAGTTGCTTGGGCGAGTTGGGTTGCGGGTTCGGTGGTGGCTGGTGTGGCGGTCGCATTGACTGAAATGCCTGCTAGCATTAGGGTAGCGAGGGAAATGCCGGTTAAGCGAGATATGGTGGTTGTTTTCATAAAGCTTACCTCACAGTTGTTTTGTGCCGACTCTAGGATACTTTACGGAACAGCCCGATGTCAGGGTTGGGGGTGAGGAGGTTGGAAGTGGTGATTTGTAGTCTTTTTTTGACTTTCAACAGGCTTAATTTTTGTTAATGAACCGCAGAGGACGCAGAGGACGCAGAGAAAGAAAGGAAGAGTTTAATCAAGGTTCCAATCCTTAATAGGGATTTAGGGGTTTTCCTGCCAAAAAATCTCATATCTCTGTACTGTAACGGTGGCAACAACCGCACAGCCATCCAAAATTCCTCTTACGCCCCAGATTCCATAAAACCCATCAACCAATTAGCCATCGTCGCCCTGCGAGTCTGTCTGGGCCCAAATTCCCCAATTTTATAGCCTTTAAACCCCAATTTTTCCTTCAGCAACTGCTTGTTTTCTGGAGGAGTCGATCGAGTCAATTTGACCGTCGCCGGCCTAGAATCGATAAAATCCGGCGGTTCCGGGTACTCTTGACGCCACTCGGGTGCAACACCTGCACTGTTCCACTTGCCAGTCTCGGCATCGCAGCGGTAGCCCAGATACTGCCAAACTAATCGGTTGACGGCAGCATCGTCTATCTCTTCGTTGAGGATTGCCCAAATAGTTTCGTTATTCAGCGGTGGTAATTCAGACATGAGCGCGATCGAATCGGAAACAAAACAAGTTTAACTCACATTAGGTACTATGCTCAGGAACGGGCAAGATGCCCGTTCCACAAAATAATCATAGGAGTTTGTTTGTGGGGTGGGCTTCTAGCCCGCCCAAAATGCCACCCCCCAAAAAATTAATTATTCAAAATCCCGTCTTTCTGGGCCATCGACAGCATTAAGTCAATCACGCGGCTAGAATAACCCCACTCGTTGTCGTACCAAGAAACGACTTTGAAAAACTTAGAATTAAGTTCAATTCCCGCACCTGCATCGAAAATGCTCGATCGCGCGTCGCCCTGAAAATCCGTCGAAACTACTGCATCCTCAGTATATCCGAGAATGCCTTTGAGTTCGCCAAGAGAGGCTTTTTTCATAGCTTCACAAATTTCTTTGTAGCTAGTTTCCTTCGCCGTTTTAAAAGTAAGGTCAACTACAGACACGTCTGGAGTTGGCACGCGCAAAGCCATTCCCGTCAATTTTCCTTTCAATTCTGGCAACACCAAAGTAACAGCTTTTGCTGCACCGGTCGAAGATGGAATAATATTTTGAGCCGCACCGCGTCCTCCCCGCCAATCTTTTTGGCTGGGCCCGTCTACAGTTGGTTGAGTAGCTGTCATCGCGTGAACTGTAGTCATTAAACCTTCTTCCAAACCGAAGTTATCGTTAATTACTTTGGCAATTGGTGCTAAACAATTCGTCGTACAGCTAGCATTAGAAACAACCGTATCTTTGGCTGAGTCAAATTTGTGGTGGTTGACGCCTACTAGAAAAGTTGGAACTTTTTCCGGGTCTTTTGTTGGTGCTGAAAGTATTACTCGTTTTGCTCCCGCCGTCAAGTGTTTTGATGCGCCTTCAAAATCTGTAAACAATCCGGTAGATTCTACAACATAGTCTGCACTCGTTTTACCCCAAGGCAATTCTGCCGGATTTCTAATCGCTGTGCAGGGTATAAAATTTCCGTCAATGACAATGCCGTCTGGTTTGCTTTCCACTTCACCGTCGTAAATGCCGTGGGTAGAGTCGTATTTGAAAAGATAAGCCAGGTTGTCTGGCGAAACTAAGTCGTTAATGCCGACAAATTCGATGTTGGGGTTTTTGATGCCGGCACGCATCACTAGCCGTCCAATGCGACCAAATCCGTTGATGCCAACTTTTAGGGTAGCCATGATTTAAACTCCTCTTGAAAATATCGCTGCTCGATCGGGCGATCGCCTGTTGTGGCTTAGAATTTACCACGCTAACGGATTTTTTTAACTGATTCTTTTCTATCTCTTAAGAATTCTGAAGTCGGCGGCGGCGAAGGGTAATTAATCCTGAAATTACCGCTGGCTAATGGTTGATTGCTGATGATTGTAAACTTGTAAAAGTGCTACAATAGACAGAAATTATTTTCAAAATAGCCTTTTTAAAATCATGCTAAAGTAATAACTAAAAACTTATAAAAAAAACAAAATGGATTGGTATTCTCACCAGTGGTGGCTGAGGAACATCTCATATTTGTAAAAATACTTCTTCTGACTCTTTCCTTCTGCCTCCTGCCTCAAAACTCCAATTTCTAGCTGGGATGCAAAAGTGAGCTCCTCGCGGTGGCTGTCGCCGCACAAAGCCTAGGATTAAAGTCGCAGATACACGCAAGGACACGGCAATGCCGTGTCCCTACTTTCGTCCTAGCTGAGAGGACTGAATAATCAAGTCACTCATCACTAATCACTCATCACTCAGCTTTCTACCCGACGCACTTAGTAGTTAGTAGTTCCACCGCATCCGAAATAAAACACGATCCGCCAAACTTATTGAGAACTGGTCTAATATTTTCTGCAACAGCAGATATTTGAGCGGGATCGCAAAAAGCCAGCACATAAACGTTATCCAGCATCGTCATTGATGAATTGCGGGAAACGTGATCCCTAGTGCTTTTTCCTGCGACATCACGAATCACCGAATAACCTGGGACGCCAGCTTTGTCTAAACCGTCTAAAATCTTGCCGAGTTCTACCGAGTGGGCTATGATTTCTACTCTTTTGACTGACTCCATCATCTCACCTCCAAAACATATTGATTCCGTATAGATACAGGGGAATGCCTACAATGATATTAAATGGAAATGTCACTGCTAAGGCAGTTGAAATGTAAAGACTTGGATTCGCTTCGGGAACTGTTAGGCGCATGGCTGCTGGTACTGCTATATAAGAAGCACTCGCGCACAATACAGCAAACAGCAAAGTGTCTCCCTGCGGCAGTCCGATTAATTTGGCTATTAGCAAAGCAATTACTGCGTTGAGTATGGGAATTAGGATTGCAAAGCCGATCAGAAAAACTCCTGCTTCTTGCAAATCTTTAATTCTGCTGGCCGCAACTAGGCCCATGTCTAGCAAGAAAAAAGTCAAAACTCCGTAAAATAAGTCTTGAGTAAACGGACTCATAACTTGCCAACCGTGTTCTCCTGTTAGTATGCCCATAATTAGGCTGCCAATCAGCAGAAAAACTGAACTGTTTAGGAATGCTTCTTGCAACACTTCTGGCCAAACTATTTCGCGTTTTCCTTCTTCCCCGCCAAATACACTGACTAGAATGAGACCGACTATAATTGCCGGGGATTCCATTAATGCTAGCGCGGCTACCATGTAACCGTCAAACTCGATCCCCTGTGCTGTGAGGAAGGAAGTTGCGGTGATAAATGTGACGGCGCTGATGGAACCGTAGGTGGCTGCGATCGCCGCGGCATTGTAGGAGTCGAGTTTGATCCTCAGTATAAAAAAAGTATAAATTGGTACTAAGATTGACATCAGCATCGCTGCAAAAATTGTCAGGGCGATTTGCTGGTCAATTCCGCTTTTGGACAGTTCGACGCCGCCTTTAAATCCGATCGCGAACAGCAGATACAGCGAAAACAGTTTGGGGATGGGCGCTGGAATTTCTAAATCAGATTTGAGAAAAATTGCCAGCATTCCCATGAAAAAAGCTAATATTGGGGGATTTAAGATATTTGACGCTACTAAACTCAAATCCACGATCGTTCACTCCCATTTCTTGCGTTTTTAATATTACTTCCCCAGTAATTGTTGCACGAGAAGGGATCGATAGAGCGATCGAACTTTTGAAGCGAAAGCTCGATCGGGCTAAATACCGCCAAATAGGGCAAAGACGCACACTGCACACCCTACAACGAGTAAGGCGTGCACTTCGCACCGCAGGTTAAGTATTTGTGTTTAACTAAGCAACAGCCAAATAAGACTCTAGGTCTTCGGAACCACCGATCAACTTGCCGTCGATAAATACTTGCGGCACAGTGGTAGCCCCAGTCACAGCCCGGAGCGAGCGGGTTGTGATATCCCGGCCCAAGACGATTTCTTCATAATCCAAGCCTTTTTGACTCAGCATTGCCTTAGCCTTAGCGCAGAAGGGACAGCCCATTTTTGTAAACAGCGAAACTACCTTCGGCTTCGCTGCTGCGGAGTTGATGTAGTTGAGCATCGTCTCGGCATCCGACACTTTGAAAGGGTCTCCGGGTTCATCAGGCTCAATAAACATTTTGTCAACCAAGCCATCTTTTACCAGCATCGAATAACGCCAAGACCGCTTGCCAAAGCCTAAATCTGTTTTGTCTACCAGCATTCCCATGCCTTGAGTAAATTCGCCGTTACCGTCGGGAATTAACGTCACATTGTCTGATTCTTGGTCTTTTGCCCACTCGTTCATCACAAAGGTGTCGTTGACGGAAATACAAACGATTTCATCTACGCCGTTTTCTTTGAAAACTTTGGCCAATTCATTGTAACCGGGGAGGTGCGTTGACGAACAAGTGGGCGTAAAAGCCCCAGGCAGCGAGAAGACGACTACGGTTTTACCTGCAAATATATCATCGGTGGTGACATCGACCCACTCGTTGTCTTTGCGAGTGCGAAAGGTGACTTTGGGTACTCTTTGACCTTCTTGGTTCGTCAGCATCATTTTAAATTTTTAGGTACTTAGGTTCAATTCTTTTGCTTATTATAGCGTACTCATAACGAGTATGAGTTGTCAAGGGGAGGCGAGTTTTTTTCTCGGACTTGGGCGGGCGCGCGAGCTCAGTTCATTGTCTTTGCGACGATAGTTTGAATCATAGTCCGAATCAATTTCGCGGCGCGCGCGAGCTCAGTTCATTGTCTTGGCGACAGCTAGCAGATTTAAAACTTGCTGTTTAAGTAGGTCGGCAATTCTGTCTCCATTCCTTTGCTGCTGCTAACGGGTGAGGATTTTTTACACATTCTGTCAACATATCGATATCAATTCCCGGTAGCAATTCGCTTTGTGTGATTAATTCATAACCGCAGTTGGACACGAATTCAACCGGAATTTCTTCTCGCAAATGGTAGATAGAAAATCGGTCATTTCGCCAGAACCAAACCTCTCGCACATTCAATCTTCTATACAGTTCTAGTTTATTGATGCTGCCACTGGTAACAATCACTTCAATTACCAAATCGGGAAATTCTTTATCTGTGCCAATACAGTAAGCTTCATCTGGTTCCGTACCGCCACTTTTTTCCTCTTGTCGCAGAGTTGTAGACCCAAAAGGAAAATATTCGATGTCAGCTTCTACAAAATAAATAAGCAGCAGATCTCCAATGCGAGTTTTTCTACTTTCATGGCGGCGAGAAGGCGACATAATTTCCAAAACTCCATCTAAATAAGTAACTCGATATCCTGCCGCATCTCCAATCCGATTCAGCAGTGTCTCGTATTGTTCCCAGTTGGCGCTATCGGTAAGGTAGCGATCTTCAGGATCTTGGCGTTGGAGTGCTTGTTCTTTAAGTAGCGTATCTAGCTCGCTCGTCAGCATCGGTATTACCTCCTTACAAGTTGTTCTAATCTTAGCTCAACTTTATTCCCAATTAAACTGCCTTCCCAAATATTCCTCTAATTCCTGATTGTAAGGTTGGAAATAATCGCTCAACCTGTCGCGAACCGATTCATTTACCCTCTGATAAGAACCAGGATTAGCATTTTGGTACTCAGACAATTGATATTCCGGCAAATCTAAAAATTCTAAAACCTGCGGGACTATAGCTGCCGCACCTGCATAAAAATCTTCACTTTTCAAAATTAACAACTGTTCTCGGGGAAAGAAAGCCCGCCATTTTTTGATAAATTCTATGTACCTACCGCGAGCTAAATAATTCCCCGGTTCCTCGCCGATGATGTATTCTGGATTTTGACTCAACCGTTCAATTTCATCGCTAATTACTCGATCGAGCGATCGCGCTTCCCAATTTAAGCCAGTCAAGCGGTAAAATTGAGAAATCGCCCGATCGACCGGATTTCGCAAAAGTACAATCAGTTTCGCCTCTGGAAACAGGCTGTAGAGACGTTCCGGTGCTTCCCGAGAGTCAAAATAGCTCGGACTTGCTTCGCCAGTTACAAATTGCTCTCCCCGAGGCATTGGCGGAAAATGAGCCAAATACCAATCAATCCCTCTCTCAAAGTGCCACGAGAAAAAATCCATCTCCTTTTTAATCGGAGTCAAAATTTGCGGGTGTTGGGCTAAATAAGTATAAAGAGAAGTTGTGCCGCACCGCTGACAACCAATAATTATAAAGTTAGGAACTTTGACTGGTTTTAAGTTCCAATTTTGTGGAACAGGCATCTTGCCTGTATCTTCGTGTGGAACAGGCAAGATGCCTGTATCTTCTTGTGGAACAGGCATCTTGCCTGTTCTCTTACTGATAAGAGATGCAAAACTTTGTTTGTAACTGACAGTTCGATAAAAATCAATCGCCTCGGCAATTTTACCTTGCCTCGTCAAAGCTTCCCCCAAATTCAGATAAGGCCAAAAAGCCTCCGGTTTAGCTGCAACAACTTGGCGGCACAACTTCTCAACTTCATCTAGCTTATTCTGCTTAAGAAAAACTTCCCACAAATTGTAATAAAACCACCAAGGAAGATCGGGATTTATTTCTATTGCTTGGAAAAATGCCGCCGCCGCTTCCTCCCAATATTTTTGGTGGCTTAAAACAGCACCTAAATTGTAATAAGACCAGCAATCATCGGGTTTTTGGGTGACAGTTTCGCGAGATGAGGCTAATGCGCGCTCCTCTTCGAGGGCTTCGCTAACGCACTTTTCTTGCTGCTGCAACAACTCCTCTAATTTCGCTGAGTTGCCTTCATTACTCGGCATATTTGTCAATAGCAAATTGTAAATAATTATTGCGCTTTTTGGGCGATCGTACTTGGCTAAATTCTTTCCTAACTGCAAATAAAACTCCCAATTTTCCGGTGTAATTTGCAATTGAGATTGTTCTAACACTAAATTTAAATCCGACTCTGTTTGTCCGAGAGGGTATCCCAACTTCTCGTAAATTCCCGGCAAATCTCCGTCAATTTCAATAGCTTTTAAATACGTAGCGATAGCTTCATCCCACTGTTTTAGCTTAGTTAAAGCATCGCCTAAATTGCAAAAAGACCAAGCAAAATCCGAGTTGAGTGCAATCTCGCAGCGGTAAGCAACAGCAGCCTCTTCCCATTGCTGAAGTTTCAGCAAAGCATCGCCCAGGTTGTGATAAGACCAAGAAAAATCTGGATTTAACTCAACAGCTTTTTTGTAAGCAGCGACAGCTTCCTCCCATTTTTCAAGTTTCTGCAAAACATCGCCCAAACTGTGATAAGACCAAGAAAAATTAGGATTTAATTCAATAGCTTGTTTGTAAGCAGCAACAGCCTCATCGAACTGACCGCTTTCTTGCAGGGAATTACCCAAATCGTGGTAGTCATTGTCCATGCAAAACTCCTGCAACAGTCATTAATTTTTCCAGCGATTTCAAATTCAACTGCATATCTTTATGTAAGGGTTTGATCGGAGTTCCATCATCAACCAAATCGCCAATTAAATAGTAATGTTCCAAACCGCATAAATTGCTAATCATCCAATAACAATACGGAACGTAAAGGGGAGAAAAAATCTCAATTACCTTAGTTCCTGGATTGCAAAAAACTAGATTAGTCAATCCACCTCCGTGAGGTGCGACAACTACTTTAGCAGCAGCCAAACACGATGCTTGTTCCGCTACAGACATTGTTTCCAATTTGACACTGCGAAACCCAAATTTTTCTAAGTATTTAATTACTTCTTCATCGTTGACGATTCGCCTATAGGATGCTTGTTGCCGGCTGATATAAATTCGCTCTGAATAGTCTGTGTTTAGTGGCTGTTGTTCCTTTAAAAATGTCTGTTTGAGGTATTCACACTTCCATTTAGAAACAGCTCCCGATCCGTTATAAGATATTGACGGAACTATTAATTTATCTGCTGTAATGTGTAAATTGCAGCGACTTTCTAAAAGTTTATCTTGAGAAATTCCTAAAGTATTTAAAGTTTCTGCTTGATAGGAAGAATCCGAGGCATTGACAACAAACTTATCTATAGTTTCTATCAATCCGCTCCGCTGCAAAAGGTCAAATCGCGTAATCACATCAAACATCCAATGAAAATAAGCTGCTCCACCCCAGCGAGCAGATAAAAAAGCCACATTTCCATCGACGTGTTCAGCGGGAGGCAATTTGTCGGAAGTGATTACCAATTCCGCACAACCCATTGAAATGTCAGCAACAAGTTTATTTTCTGAAGTAATGACGGCGCTAGTCACAACATCTGCCCAAGCTCTTCCTTTTGGCAAGACGGCAACAAAAGCTTTTCTTGAATGACTTTGATGTTCCCAGAATCTACGGCTGCTATCGATTGTTTTGGAATCAGATAAATTGATTTGACTCGCAGGATGGATGTCAATGCAGGTGAGGTTAGGATTTGATTCTGGTGCAACGGTCAAATCTTCTGTAAATCCGCAGTATTTTTTGAGAATACTTAAGGGTAAATTTTGATTACTGCATTTTGCCAGATCGCTCTCATCGACTTCTCCTTGTTGTTCTAGAGCATAACCTATATTATCGTAAGCTTCAAACAAATCCGGTTTAATTTGCAGGGCTTGAACTAAATTAGTGATTCCAGGTTCCCACTGCTGTTTTGCAAGAAAACTCAAACCCAATCCTTCGTAACACCAGCAGGATTTGGGTTCGAGATTGATGCCTTTTTCGTAAATGGCGATCGCCCTTTCTAATTCCCCTTGATTCCGCAGTGCATCACCCAACTTTTTGTACAGCCAACTATGATCGGGTTCTAGCTCAATAGCACGATCAAAAGCCCCTGCTGCTTCAAACCAATTTTCTTGTGATTCCAGAACTTCCCCCAAACTATTGTACAGCCAACAATCATTGGGGTTTAATTCAATAGCTTTGCGGTAAGCCGCCGCCGCTTCTTCCCAATTTTTCAGTGCAACCAAAGCCCTACCTAATCTCTCGTAGGACCAACAGAAATCGGGATTAAGTTCAACTAACTTGCGGTAAGCAACAGCAGCTTCCTCACACTCAGAAAGCTCCATCAGCACATCGCCTAAATTGTTGTAAGTCCAACAAAAATCTGGATTTAACTCAATAGCTTTGCGGTAAGCAGAAGCCGCTTCCTCGTGTTGCTCAATCGCCTGCAAAGTTTCCCCCAAAAAGTGGTAAGCCCAACTAAAATGAGGGTTGAGTGCGATCGCCTGTTGGTAAGCTGCCCTAGCTTCGTCAAATAGTTCTTTTTTTTGCAAACTTTTACCCAACTTTTGGTAAGTTAAGTAGTTGCCAGACTTTATTTTAATAGCTGTTTGATAGCGGGCTATCGCCTCATCCAAATAACCGGAATTCGTTGCAATATCCCCCAACTTTTCCCAACCCAGAGACAACAGAGTTTGCTCTTCGCCCAAACTTTGATTGCCGATTTTTTTAACAATCAGTTGATAGCCTTTGTGTACAACTTCTAACTGACTTCCAAACATCTCCAAAAAAACATCTATCCCAATTTTAGTATCTTGCTCCGGGCTGTCGGGAAACGTAAACTCGTAATCATCAAAAACCATCAATCCCCCAACTTTCACCAACCTCCAAGATAAAATCGCATCTTGCAGAGCACTGGTAGGTTTGTGACAGCCGTCAATGTAAGCAACATCGTAATATTCCGAAGCCAAATTAATTAACAAATCTTGAGAGTAACCTTCTAATTCAATTACCCGATCTGCTGCTCCCGTTTTAACAATATTGCCCTTAAAATGTTGTTGAAAATACAAATCAATACAAGTAATCTTTGCCGTCGGATGAGTTAAAATATTATCCAGCAGCCAGCAAGCAGACATTCCCTGAAAACTGCCGATTTCCACAACTTGAAAATCCGCAATTCCGGTAAATTGCTGCAAATGCCGTTGCCAAATAGGAATATTGTGGGTAAACCAATCTTGGGTAAATTGATAATCTTTCGCCGCACACTCAGGCCAACCCCTCAATTCGCTCGCTTTTTGGTGGCAAATAATTGCTTCTTCTAATTCGCCTAATTGCGGTAAAATATTTCCTAAATCGTTGTAAGGTTTAGAATTGATCGGCTCGATTTCTATTTGGCGGCGGTAAGCGGCAATTTGTGCGTACAACTCCTGTTGTTTCGCCCGAACATCATTGAGTTGGGCGACAACTTCTGCAGCATTGGGTTCAATTTGCAGTGCCATGCTATAAAATACGATCGCGCCTTCCAACTGCTTCTGTTTTGCTAAACTATTGCCTAAATTTATATAAAATTCCGCTCCATCTAACTCAATTCCCAGCAATTTGTGGTAATTTTTCCCGCTTGCAAGTACCTCAATAGATTGACAATAAGTTGCGATTGTGATGTCTAAACCAGATTCGCTCCGCTTCCGCAAAACATATCCCAACCGCTGATTAATTCCCGTCAAATTCGCCTCCATCTGAACCGCGTGCAGGAAAGCAGCCACAGCTTCATCCCAGGATTGTTCGCAGGTGAAGGCTATTCCCAAATTCACATAAAACCAAGGAATATTTGGATTTATTTCAATAGCTTTGCGGTAGCAACTAATAGCTTCTGGCCACAGTTGTTTTTGAGCCAAAGCGTCCCCTAAGCAATTGTATGCCCAGTAGGAATTATCATTAATTTCCAGAGTCTGACGGTAACATTTAATTGCTGCATCAAAGTCCTGTTTTTGCGCGAAAACATTACCTAAACCCACGTAAGCACGAGCGTATTTTGGGTTGAGTTCGAGGCTTTTGTTGTAACAGGCGATCGCCCGATCGAATTCTCCTCGCTCCGCCCAAGTTTTACCCAAACTGTGGTAAGATTCAAACGAATTTGGATTGATGGCAATGGCTTGTCGGTAATTGGCGATCGCCTCCTCCCACCGCTTCTGACCAACCAGCATTTCTCCTAGATTGTGATAAGCGATTGCCAGCTTCGGGTTTAACTTAATTGCCCGCGAATAACACTCAATAGCACGATCGAACTTTCCCAATTCAACCAAACTATTTCCCAGAGTGACGTTTTCCTCAGCAGTTGCCCAATTCGGCTCGATATTAAAAGCTTGATACCAACAGTCTGCCGCCTCTTCTCGCTTCTCTAACTGCGTCCAAATTCTCGCCAACTGCCGATAAACAGCAGCAAAATTCGGCGCTAGCGAAATTGCTTTTTCACAATTTACGATCGCCTTTTCCCACTGTTTCCCCTGAGAATACAAACTGCCGAGATTAGCATAAACTTCCGGCAAATTTGGATTGCGATCGATTGCCGATTCATACCACTGCTTAGCTTGCTCGATTTCCCCTCGCACCTGCATCACCTTTCCCAGCGTCTGGCAAGCTGTCGCCAAATTCGGTTCAATTTTCAACGCTGACTCGCAAGCAGCAACTGCCTCATTCAACTTTCCTTCGGCTAAATAAACTTCTGCTTGCCGACTCAAATCAACCGCTGCCTTTTCCATCTTCTCAATCGAGGGCATAATTAAACTTGCTCCAGACACCAACTAACCCAAACCCACCACTTCAACCATCTTTTTCAGCGAACTCAAGTTCACCAAAATATCCTCAGTCAGGGAATTCTGATACATCAACTGTCTAATAGGATAGCATTCAAAAGCCTCGCCCGTTAAAAAGTAATGTTCCAACTGCAAATATTGACTGATTCCCCAGTAATAATGGCTGATATAGTGAGGCGACACTAACTCAATTACTTTAGTTCCCTGGCGACTAAAAATCGTATTTGTCAAGCCGCTGCCGTGGGCTGCCACTATCACCTGAGCGTGGTAAAAATGAGCAATTTGCTCTGCCAAAGACATCGACTCAGGTAAAATAGAAACAAAGCCAAATTTCTCCAAAACCTCAACCACATCTTCCTCGTTCAAAACTCGTCGATATCTTGCTTTGCTGCGACTGATATAAATGCGTTTCGGATAGCTCGAACTAGGTAGAATTCCCTTGAGAAACTCGCGCCTCAAAAAATCCATCGCCCACCCAGAAGGCCAGCCCAAATATCCCGCAAAAGACGGCACAATTAACTCTGTTGCTTGTATGTGAGGCAAGCGATCGCTCTCCAAGACTTTTTCTTCGGGAATCCCCAAAATTCTCAGACTTTCCCCCTGAAATTGGTGCTGACAACTATTCACCAAAAACCAATCAATTTCCGCCAAATCCCTACCGCTGTGCCGCAGCAATTCTATCCTCGGCAAAACGTCAACCATCCAGTGAAAATAGACATTTCCAGACAAACCAGAAAGCACCGCCACTCTGCCGTCAATTTGCTTGAGAGGCGGGAATGATTCTAAATTAAAAACGCTGTGTTTTCTAATATCATGCTTTTCGCATCCAGGTAAAAAGCCCGGATAATCTCTCGACACATCACCCAACAAATAATTGTCAGGAGTAATTACAGCGATCGCCTTGCAAATCAGCCAATAATTTTCCTGCGGCACAATCCAAACTCGCCCGTTGGGAATTGCAGCCACAAAAGTTTTGGGCGACTGCACAGGTATCGGTTGCGAGTTGGACAAACGGCACACTCCCCAACCCAAATGCACCGGATCGAACCACTTAGAAAGTCGCTGCAAACACAGCCCGCAAGTTAAACCGGCACACTCGGAATTAGCCAATTTGGAATTGGATCTCCCAAATTGGGAATTCGGAATATTTTCGGCCCTTGCTTCTGGTGCAGATTTCCAAAATATTTCCACATAATTCTCAGCATCCAACTTAGCATTAACCAGCCAATCCCAACTCGATAAATAAATACTGTGAGGAGGTTTTATAGAAGTGCTATCGGGCGAAATAAAACTGTCTTTTTTCCACTGTTTCTGATCCCCATACCCGTGCAATTGCAGATCTAAAACCTTTTGATAATAATCAATCGCCCGTTCCCAGCGCCCCTGTTTTTCCAGCAGTTTTGCCAACTCAAAATAAACCTGCGGTAAAGCAGGTTGAATCGTCAAAGCCATGCGGTAAACTGCAATTGCTGCGCTGAACCGCTGTTGTTGGGCTAAGCAATTTCCCAGCCGACAGTAAATCTCTGCATTTTGTGGCTGAATTTGCAAAGCTTTTTGATAATAAGCGGCGGCAGATTCGTGTCCGCCGTACTCTGTTAAAGCATTTCCCAAATGCAAGTAAATTTCGGCTAAATTATCGCAGATTTCAGCAATTGGTAATGGGGCATTGGGGATTGGGGATTGGGCATTGGGCATTGGGCATTGGGCATTGGGAATAGTTTCTTTGTCTTCCTTCTTCCCTCTTCCTTCTTCCTTCTTCCTTCCAGTTAGTGCTGTGAGAAATCGATCGCACGCAGCGATCGCCCTTGACAATTCATCATCTTCTACCGCCGCAAATCTGCGCCTGTCTCCCAAGCGGCAGTATGCCTCAACAAAATCAGGCCTCAAAGCTATTGCTCGCTCAAAATAAGGCATGGCTTCCGCAATTTTGCCCAAAACCATCAAAGAAAACCCGGCGTCTGTATAGCCCGAAATATAGTCGGAATTGATCTCGATCGCGCGATCGAAACAAGCAAGAGCCGCCGAATGTTCCCCCTGTAATTGCCACGCTTTCCCCAGATTATAGTGAGCCAAAACCATGTCCGGCTCCAACTCAATAGCTGTGAGGTAAGATGCGATCGCCCTTTCCGGACTTTTGTCCAGCAAGGCTTGACCCAAATTATTGTGCAGCGTCGCCCAATCCGGCTTAATCTCGATCGCCCGCTGGTAAACTTCGATCGCCTCAGCAGCCCGATCTTCCTTGAGCAAAATCACACCCAGATTGCTGTAAGCTTCCACGTAATCCGGCTTCAGAGCGATAGCCTGTCGGTAGGTATCCATTGCCGCTTCGAGCTGACTATTTTCATCTAAAACCACAGCCAGATTGTAGAAAGCATCGAGATAATCGGGTTTTTTGGCGATCGCATTTCGGTAACAGTCGATCGCCCCCAACAAATTACCCTGCTTGTGAAAAATATTTCCCAAGTTATAATGAAGTTCCGCCCAATCTGGTTTCAAATCCAGAGCTTGTCGGTAGTGAAAAACCGCTTCATCCAGCCACGCATAGTCGCTGTAAAGTTGACCCAAATAAGCATGAGCCAGAAAAAACTGGGGCGAAATCTCCAAAGCTTGCACAAAAGCGTCTCTTGCCGCCGTCGGATCGCCTTGAGCTTCGAGAATTTCGCCTAAAGTCGTGTAAGCCGTAGGCGAAAACGGTTGAAGTTCGATCGCCTTTTTGCAAAACTCGATCGCCTCAGTTAACTTCCCCCGGTTCAAATAAATTTGGGCTTGCCGGATATATTCTTCAGTGCTCATTGCTCGCGGTGCAGTTGCGGTTTCTTTACCGCTTCAGTAAAACCTAGAAATTCTAATTTAAAAACTTTGTATTTATATTTTGCCCGATCGGGCTATCGATTAATTTTATCAATAACTGTCGATCGATTTTTTTTGACTGCCCCTGCTTCAGTTCCTGCATTGAATATTTCAACCTCACCCCGCTTGTGGCAGAGTGAGGTTGAAATCCTTTAAAACTACCGGCTTTGTGAGAACAGCCCCGAATCTTATCCGGTGCCGCCCCACAACAGCCAGTTGTTTTAGAACAACTCGAAGTTGTTCGAGGTAATCGTCAGGCCTGTCTGCAACTGAGCAACAGTTAGCACTCCGTTGCCGCCGTTGAAGTACAGCAAACCGCTTGTTGGGTTGTAGACCAACTTGTTCGTCGTGGCTGCTGTTGGGGTGCCGGTGAAACTAGCATCGACCACAAACTCGCTCGCCTCGAACGTGCTGCCCAAACCAGCGAACACACCGCCCTGCTTCAAGCGGATCTTATCTTCGCCTGGGGTAAAGTCAGTGATCGTGTCTACACCGTAATCGCCACCGCTGGAGAAGAAGTAGAACGTATCGCTGCCAGCACCACCAGTCAGGACATCGCTGCCTCTGTCGCCAGAGATAAAGTCATTGCCCTCGCCACCATTGACAGTATCGTTTTCTTTACCGCCGTAGAGGCTGTCGTTGCCGCTGCCGCCGCCGACAATATCGCTGCCTTGGCCGCCGTAGAGGCTGTCGATGCCACCTCCACCGAGTACGGTGTCGTTGCCTCTGTCGCCAGAAATTAAGTCATTGCCCTCGCCACCGTCTACGAGGTCATCACCTTTACCGGCAAATATCCTGTCGTCGCCGCCGCCGCCAGCTACCACATCGGCGCCGCTGCCTGAGAATATATTATCGTTGCCGTCGCCGCCGCCGATACTGTCATTTCCGCCGCCGGTATAAATCTGGTCGTCGCCACCGCCACCGACGACGACATCATTGCCCGCAAAAGTCTGGATGATATCGCTGCTGGGGCTGCCGTTCAACCTGTTGTCGCCTTGGGTACCGATAACAGTAAAGCCACCGCCACCGGCACCTCCAGCTAGTGAACTTGCTGGTTGTGTTGGATTAGTTACCTGTGTCATTTACACTCCTCCTAAAAGATCAATCATTTTTCTACAATACACTTTTCCCTCCAAAGGGATTCAATAAATGAAACCGGACATCGGTTGAGACCCTAGTTAACCCGGCTGCTATAAGCTGTCATGTAATTTAAATTGTCAGCAGCGAGCCTGGGAGCGCGAGTTGAATCCTGTATTCGTTGAGCAGCAAATATCGGTTTTTTCCTGCTTTTGACTCTCGACTCCACCACTGCCTCCTCTAACACGAAAATATTCCAGTTAAACGCTTGTGAGTTTACCATACTGACGGTCGGTGTGGCTAGTCATTTTTTCAACAATAGCCGGAAAACACACAGAGACCATTTTTAATGGGAGTATACTCTCAAGATTGAGAAGTTCCACCGCAGTCGTTGGCAACTGTCGATCGCCGCCGGAGAGTTCGATCGCCCGCAAACGGGCTGTAACTGAGTTGCGATTTTTCAGTATACTCTGGTTGACCAGACTTTTGAGTTCCGCTAATAGTTCCCCAGAAATCAAAATTTTTTAGCTGGCTTTCAAAGCAAGCCCGCGCACTTGCGGGTCGTATTCAATCAAACCTAGCCCTATAAAGCGATTTAAGCTGCTGGAGTTACCGCTTTTAGTGGCAATTTACTTATCTCCAACACACTCTTGAACCCAATCTTGAGGCCGATCACCTTGATTTTTTAACCTATACAGTCCTGGACGCACGCTTCCGCAAAAAACCCGGTTTCTCGTTGTCAAGTTCGAGGGTATATGACCAAATTACGTGCATCAACCGGGTTTTTGCGTCCAGGACTGCGATATCCCTCCCGATCGACGGCAGATTTTCTCGAAACAACCCGGTTTTTCAACCAAAATAGCTGATTTCAGCTATGAGCGGCATCCATCCAGACTATCCAGCGCTTGTGTGATGAATTTGGGATTTTGCGTGGCCCGCTAGAGTTCTGACGGTACTCTCAAAGCTGAGAATAAGCAGCAGCGCATCTTAATTTGCTGTTGGTTTGCGACACAATGTAAAACAGAGAAATCTTCGATCGCCGTCCAGCGACTCTTGAGGGTGACAGGTAACCCCGACCCTTTGTAAGTTTTTATATAATTAGATTTGACAATTTAACTTAACAATATTTTGTTTTAACCAAATATCTTCTTGCTAATTGTTAACTTCGAGCTGCTCATTAACAATTAGCAATTTTCCGGAAATTTGGTTCGGTATTCATAAACAAGCTGCACTATTCCCCCTAGCGGTGTGCTTCAAGTTGCGATGTTGACCCATTGGAATTGCTCTGGCTGTCGTAGCTGTAGATGTGAGGGTCGCCCTCGAAAATATAATTGATAGAAGTAGCTGCGTAGTAGGTCAGCGCTAGCAGCGACACTACATTAAGAATTCGATAAATTGGCTTTTCAGACACTTGGTTCATTTTTACTCCTACTTTTTGTGCAAATAGCAAAGTTTGATACAGTGACGGCACTTTTTTTGAGAAGTTCCCAAAAACCCAACACCTCTAAAAACTCCGCTCGATCGCCTTATGAACTCTTGATGCCCGATCGCATAAAACAAGTCCTGCTTGAGATTTGAAAGATTGATTGTTGCCTATTTCATATTGCAGTCTCTGCCTTTACTTGTGTATCTAACTGGGGTAAGAGTTCGGCAATTTGGGCGATATCAAACTCTACAATTTCCTGTGGGTAGCTGCTACAATTTGAAACAAAATAGCCTCAAATGCTTGCAGGGCAAAGATTATATCTATTTATCCGCAGCTAGCAAGGATTTTCTCAAATTCGATAAATGGTACGGAGTAGCCGGAAGTCATAAAACTTATTCAGTTGGTCAACGAAATGCTGAAATATGTCTAAAGTTATACTTTTGCAAGCAACAGACCGTGTTAAGTAGGTAGGTGAAAATAAACCGACCTATCAGAATGGAGGGCGGCTGAGTCCAGCAATAAACTGCCGGCTTTTAAAAATATTCTTTTAACCCGCCCCTAGAAGATATTATTTTTTTTCGTACCGCCCTACTTACATTGCGTATTAAGTTTGATCTGGTACAGGTGGCAGATAATTTTTTATTTAAACAAATGTTGCGGTCGCTGTCGGACAAATTTGGTCTGACAATGTTGACTCAGCACCAGCCTTAAATCACGATGTGACACAATAAAAGTAGGCGTCAAAAAGCAGAAAGCACAATGTGAGAGCGGTCAATCGATTTGAGATTTTAGATTTGAGATTTTAGATTGACCCCACCGATAAATGCGGGGGCTTGAGGATTTTCGATTTTCGATTTTGGATTGATTCCACGGATAAATCACGTGGCGGGTACCACCTTTGAAATTCGTGGTCAAAAAATACTGTTGGGAGATTCAGAAGTTTTATTTAATTATACCTTCTAAGTGCCAATTTTTACCGTTAAAAAACAAGATGATTTACTCGCTGCGACGAGCGAGGCACTGGGGATATTTTATGACGAGATAACCGACTGTGCTTGAGTCAGTTACTTCCACCATTTATTATATTTTTTGCTCGCCTTGAGCTGTTTGTACAACCGACTTTTTGCTGGTAATTTGCAAAAGGGATAGGGGCAGAACAACAGGCCAAGCCAGAGGGCCAATTACTAAGGCTATCCAAGATATCAAGTCTTTTTTAGATGTAGCCTTATCGTTCCAAAAACTTTTGAACCAAACAAGAAAAACGATTAAGGAAATCGAAAAGTAGCTAATAATTATCATTGTTTTACCTGCCTGCTTACAGATGGGATAGAAGCATTTATGATTATTGTATCTCAGGGTGCGGCTCGCCGATCGCCACTTTCGGCCCTCGGCTGCAACTGTCGAAAACTCAAAGTTTCACAGCTTTCCGAGTCCATAGCCTGCGATGTCGAACCGACGCCATCCCGCTGCGCAGTGGCGCGGGGCGCTCAAAATCTTGGGTTCAGAAGTTTTCGAGGTTTAGTCCCATGAGGCTACCGCCGCAATCACACCGCGATCGAGGTCTCTCGTTCTGTGTGATTTAACTCACGTATAATCGCAGACTTCGGTCACAAGTCGAGCCAAGAACGATCGCACAGCTTAGCCGACTGCAATCACCCTACTCTATTGTCAAATGCTCGATATTATAATCGTCGAGTTCAACGAGATTTCATGCAAGTTCTGAGTTTAAAATCCGATCGTGCGATCGCTGAACTGTTTTATCAAGTCACCCATTCAGGCAATCTGACTCGCACTCAAAGCCACAGACTGCGCGCCATCTGCGAAAGCGCTCTCAGCGCCGAGGATCGAGATGCAGTGAACCGCCTGCTTCACGCCATCCGTCGCGGATGGGTCAGGATTTCCGATTAGTCCTCTGACACAGGCAGTTGAGATCGGTATTTCTACTTTCTTTCCTGTAAAGCTTCGCCAGCAATCAGATTTCCGCGAGTGTGTCGCTCCATTAACCTTCTCAACAAAAAATTGTGCAGCGATCGCAACGCTCGAACCCGGTTCCTTGAAGAAGCCGGGATTTTTGATATGAAGCAGTCAGCAGTCAGTAGCCTGTAGTCACCAGTAATTAAGTAGATACACGGAAAAACCCCCACCCAGACATTCAGTAAATGCAACCAAAACGGATGTCTGAACACCGTAAAAGTTTTACGTTTAATTAAGTGGATCTATTTAGTTAGCAGTCATTAATTACCCGCCACTAGCAATCTATTAATAAATAAATAAATATTAATTTTTTTGTCAAAGTATCTAGACAAAAAGTAGAGATTTCGGAGTTGCCAAAACCGAGGAATCATGACGGGGTTTGTGTTCTGAGTCGCAGGGCGATCGAGGAAACATTCGATACCCTACTCAGGCTGACACAAATCACCAATTAAGACCCAATCGATCACATTTACTCGCGTAGTTGAATCACATAAATGTTGGGGAAATCAGTCAATACTGTCAAAAGTCAGTAAAAAAAAACAGATGATGACCCAAACGTTTTTACCTCAATTTACTATTGCAGAGCTAGTCTTTCAGGTATATCACTCCGGTCTGCTGACTGCCACTCACCGAGAACAGCTCAAGACAGCCCTGTTAAATGACTGTCTTACAGAAGAAGATCACACAGCCATCAACCGCTTGCTCCACGCCGTTCGCCGGGGCTGGCTGAAAGTTGTAACGTAAACTGTGGCCCCCAAATTTTTGCCACTCCTCTTTAAATGGACTGTCACATGAAGGCCGAATTAAATCCCCTTAAAAAAATCAGGAATTACGCTAAATGTAGGGTGCGCTACAAGCACCCTTCAGTTTTAACTTCTGTTTTGCAGCTTATTTACTCAGAGATTTTGCCGTCAGGCATCATCGCCTCTCTCAGATTCGCTTCATTTAAATTTGTCCCGCGCAAATTTGCTTGATGCAAGTTTGCTCCCCGGAGATTTGCTCCCTTGAGAGAAACTCCGCTCAAATCTGCTAGATGGAGATTTGCACAGCTCAAGTTAGCTCCGCTCAAATCGGCTCCCTTCAAATCCGCTTTTTCGAGATTTGCTTCGGTCAAATTTGCCCAACTCAGATTTACTTGAGTTAGATTAGCATCGCTGAGATCGGCTTGTGTTAAGTTGGCATCGGTTAAATTTGCTTTGCTGAGGTTAATTCCGCAAAGTTTTACTTCTGTCAAGTTTGCACCTTGCAAGTTAGCGTTAACTGCATAAACTTGAATCAAAATTGCCCGCTGAAGGTTTGCATCTCTCATGTCTGCACCCCTGAGACTCGCCCCCGTTAAATTGGCTGCGGTGAGCAGGACACTCCGCAAAATGGCTCCGCTCAAGTTCGCTCCCACCGCCTCGCATTCGCCGAAATTAGCGGACATGAGGTTGGCTTGGGAGAGGTTGGCTTGGCTGATATCTGCTTGATACAGATTGGCTCTGTAGAGGGTGAGGCCGATGGAATTTGCACCTTTTAAATTAGCTTGACTCAGGTCAATATCGCGCAAATTAGTCCTTGACATATTGGCACCGCTCAGGTCTACTTTGTGAAAAACCCGTTCTCCGGCTGCATACCGTCTGAGAAGTTCGTCTGCATTCATGTCATTGCCCCCCAAATACTTAATAATATCTTTGATATTTCAATAATATTAGGCATGAGCGACCTTTACGTTTCTTGGTCAGAATACCATCGGAAAATTGAGGATTTGGCTGTACAAATTGATGAATCTCAGTGGAAATTCGATCGAATTGTCTGTCTGGCGAGGGGAGGGCTGCGGGTTGGGGATACTCTGTCGCGGATTTTCGACAAACCTCTGGCGATTTTAGCGGCCTCGTCCTATGGTGGGGGCGAGGGAAAAGTCCGGGGTGCGATCGAGTTTGCGCGCGATTTGACAATGGTGGGCGATAATTTGGGCAGCCGCATTCTCCTGGTTGACGATTTGGTGGATTCGGGAATTAGTTTGCAGCAAGGTATTGCTTGGCTGAAGAACCGCTACGGCGAGGATATTCAGGAAATTCGGACTGCTGTGCTTTGGTACAAGGCTTGTTCGGTGGCGGTGCCCGATTATTATGTGGATTATTTAGCCGATAATCCTTGGATTCACCAACCTTTTGAAATCTACGAAAAGATGAGTGCCGCTGATTTTGCGGCAAAGTTGGGAGTTAGTCAATAAAAGACTAAAATCAAGTCTATTTTTAATAGGGTTTTGGCGGTATTTTGCACTTTTTGGCATAGTCTGCGGGCGGTTGAAACCCCTGTCTCACAGCTAAATTCCTCTCAAAGAAAACTGAATATTTATTAAGGTTTGGCAGTCGGTTTCAACTGACATCTTGCGCCATTCTTCCTTAACAGGCCGGAACGCCTGTTCGTAAAAGGATTATTGAGAATGGTGCAATATCTGAGTTTCAACCGACTTTAGCTATGAGACGGGGAATTAATTCTCCGGGGGCTTGTGGGTAAGTGCAAGTCTGGGGATACAATTAGCGAACCAAAAGAATGCGATCGCCCAATTCCATACTCTCTGCCAAAACTTCCTGGCGGGCCCACGTATCCGCAGCCAAAATATCGTCTAAAGCCGGACTTTCACAGTTATCGGTTTGATGTTTGTCGCACGCCTTCTCGATCAACTTCGGAATATCCAAAAACTGAATCTTCTCCTCCAAAAATAGCGCTACCGCCTGTTCGTTTGCCGCATTCAGCACCGCTGGCATCGAACCGCCTGCACGTCCAGCCGCATAAGCCAACTGCATACAGGGATACTTTTCATGATCTGGTTCTCGGAAAGTCAAATCTCCAGCTTTTACCAAATCCAGCCGTTCCCAATCTGTATGAATTCGCTCCGGCCAAGACAAAGCGTAAAGCAGAGGCAAGCGCATATCCGGCCATCCCAATTGCGCCAAAACAGACGTATCTTGCAGCTCAATTAACGAGTGAATTATGCTCTGAGGATGGATGACAATATCAATATCGTCATAATCCATCCCGAACAAGTAATGAGCTTCAATTACTTCTAATCCTTTATTCATCAAAGTAGCAGAATCGATCGTTATTTTCTGCCCCATCGACCAATTCGGATGTTTCAAAGCATCAGCTACTGTTACTTCTGCTAACTTGCCGATCGGCAAATCTCGAAAAGAACCCCCCGAAGCTGTGAGAATAATTCGCCGCAACCCGCCAACAATAACACCTTGGAGGCACTGAAAAATAGCCGAATGTTCCGAATCAGCGGGCAATATTTTAACACCGTATTTTTCGACCAGGGGGTTGACAACGGGGCCACCAGCTATTAATGTTTCTTTATTGGCTAAGGCGATATCTTTGCCTGCCTCAATAGCAGCAATTGTTGGCAGCAAACCGGCACAGCCAACTATGCCAGTCACGACGGCTTGAGCGTCGCCATATTTGGCAACTTCGACAACGCCTGACTCGCCCGCAAGTAAAATAGGTTGAGGATCGATGTCTGCGATCGCCTCCTTCAATTCCTGTAATTTATCTTCGTTGCAAATCGCAACAATTTCCGGTCGAAACTGGCGAATTTGCTGGGCCAGCAACGTTACATTTCGTCCGGCGGTTAACCCGACAATCCGAAATTGATCGGGGTATTGAGCTACAATATCCAGAGTCTGAGTGCCGATGGAGCCTGTGGAGCCGAGAAGAGTTATTGCTTTCACAATTGTTTAATGTTTTTTGGGCTATTCTAATATTACGATTGCAGGGATTAAAATTAGTAAAAGTTTGCCCGAATAAATTCTGGCGGGCACCTACAAGCGTACAAACTTTCGTCCTCCTGCGCAGACTATTGAGTAAATGATATTTAGAACGGTCAGCTAGTCCCAGTTTTTATGCAAAACTCCTCAGAAAATCTTAGTATCTCCAGCGAGGAAAGCCGCAGCATACTTGCGGACAAATTACCCGCAGCTCAATTGTTTCCGCCGAGTGTAATTTGGATGACGGGTGCGGCTGCTGCGATCTTCTTTTTGTGCAGCAGTTGGCGGCACGCTTTATTTCAATCAACCGCTTGGGATTTAGGCATTTTCGACCAAGTTATTTATTTAATCAGCCAGGGAAAGCCGCCGATTTCCTCATTTTTGGGCTTTCACATTATGGGAGATCACGCTAGTTTGATTTTTTATACTTTAGCATTGTTATACAAAATATCTCCCGACGTTCACTGGCTTTTTGGGGTACAAGCTGTTGCTTTAGCTGTGGGTGCTTTGCCTGTTTGGAGTTTGTCAAGTCTGGCTGGTTTGAATCCTAAAAAATCGGCGGCACTGGCAGCGGTTTACTTGCTTTATCCAGTGGTTTTTAACATTAATTTGTTTGATTTTCACCCGGAAGTTATAGCTTTACCTGCTATTTTGTGGGCGATTTTGGCGGCGCGCTTGAGTCAGCCTTGGCGGTTTTGTGCGGCGGTTATTTTGATTTTGAGCTGCAAGGGAGTTTTATCTTTGACTGTGGCGGGGATGGGTTTGTGGCTGCTACTCTTCGATCGGGAAAGTTTATCTGGGAAAAACAGGGTAAAAAGGGCGATCGCACTTTTTGCTATTATTGCCGGCACAGCGTGGTTTTTAATTGTGACTCAAGCAATTATTCCAGGTTTTAGGGGGACTGAATCCGGCAGCGTCGGGCGCTATGCTTATCTGGGAAGCTCGGTATTAGAAATTGCTGCAAATTTGCTATTAAAGCCTGGGTTAGTTTTAGGAAAGGTTCTGTCGATCGACACATTTAAATATCTATTTTTATTGATATTACCCGTGATTTGGGGGCTTTCCCCTCGCTATTTAACGCCTCTGGTTGGCGCGCTGCCGACTTTAGTTTTGAATGTCCTTTCTGAAGAACCGTTTCAGCGCAGTTTGGCTTATCAGTATTCGCTGCCAGTAATTCCATTTTTATTGTTAGCAGTTATCTCGACAGAAGCAGGAAGAAGCAAGAAGGAAAAAGGAGAAGGAGAAAAAATACCAATTACCCATTCCCATTCCCACTTCTCAATTCCTAATTTAAATACTTCAAAAACAATAATTATGTGGTCGTTAATAGTTTTCTTATTTTTGGGCGAATATAAGGATTTTTGGCTGTATCTAAATCGCGCCGACACTGCGCAAGCGACGCGCGAAGCTGTCAGCCAAATTCAGCCACAAGCTAGCGTTTTAACCGACAACCGACTTGCCCCCCACTTGGCTCACCGATCGACAATTAAGGCACTTTCGCAAATTTCCTCCGAGGCTGATTCGGTTAATTTTGACTTTGTACTGTTGAATTTGCGCCATCCGTGGCCCGACACTAAAGAAATGGGCGATCTCACGGCAAATTACCTCAAAAAATCTCCCAACTTTAAATTACAATATCAGAAAAATGATGTTTTGCTATTTCAAAAATTTGGCTATAGATAATAATTTAAAATGATCGATTTAAAACAGAAAAAAATTCACCCTGCAGCATGGATGGTAGGTGTAGCAACCCTAATCTTTTTTGCCACCAGCAGCGCGCGCCACGCTTTGTTTCATTCAACAGCATTCGACTTAGCAATTTTTGACCAAGCAATTTATCTAATATCCCAAAATCAAACCCCATTTTCCTCTTTAATGGCAATCAATATTTTGGGCGATCACGCAGCATTTATTTTCTACCCGCTAGCTTTACTTTATAAAATATATCCAGACGTTCACTGGCTTTTATTAGTGCAAGCTGTTTCCCTAGCGTTAGGTGCTTGGCCTAGTTGGAGTCTAGCACGTCAAGCGGGCTTAAGTGAAAGTACATCAATGGCAATTGCAGCGGTATATCTGCTTTACCCCGCAGTATTTAATGTCAATCTTTTTGACTTCCACCCCGAAGTAATTGCTGTGCCAGCAATTTTAGCCGCAGTCTTAGCAGCTAGACTTGATAAAATATTGTGGTTTTGTGCCGCCATTCTATTAATTTTAAGCTGCAAAGCCGTGCTCTCGCTGACAGTTCTGATGATGGGTATTTGGCTGTTTTTATTTGAAAAAACGCGCAGGTGCGGACTGATAGCTATATTTCTCGGCGCGGCTTGGTTTTTGATTGCAACTCAAACGATTGTACCGTATTTTAATCAGGGCAAGCAACACGCAGGTGTCGGGCGATATCATTATTTGGGAAACTCGGTTTTTGAGATTGGTATTAATTTAATTCTGAAACCTCATCTAATAGCTGGGCGGCTGATTTCAGCGGATACTTTGGGATATTTAACTTTGTTATTTTTGCCTGTAATTTGGTGGCTTTCCCCGCGCCATTTGTCGCCATTAATTAGTGGTTTACCCATGCTATTGATGAATCTTCTTTCGGATATAGAGGCTCAGCGAGATTTGATCCACCAGTATTCTGTGCCGATATTTCCCTTTTTATTAATTGCTGTAATTTCTACCCTAGCAGACAGAGAGAAAAGAGGGAATAATTTTGGTAAAAATGCCGGCAATTATGTGTGGAATCACCGCAACTGGATTCCTCGACTTGGGAAGCAACTATCGAAACGCATTTCTATTAAATCTATTAAACATATCTGGTGGATTACCCCCAGATGGAGGTGGGTGAATTTGTGGTTTTCCAATTTGTCAAACTTGTTGATTTTGTGGTCGCTGTTAGTCTTCGTGATTTTGGCAAAGTACGGCTATTTCTGGACAGTTTATTTAGAATCTCTTGATAATTGGCAAGCGACGAGGCAGGCAATTAATCTCGTGCAAACTAAAGGCAGTGTTTTAGCTGATAATTCCCTAGCAACTCATCTCGCTCACCGTTCAACAATAAAATTGCTGCATCAAGTTGCCAACGGACAAAGTTTAAATGAATTTGAGTATATACTGCTAAATTTGCGCCATCCTTGGCACGATACGGCGGATACTGCTGTGAGTGTAGCTGCTCAACTTCAAAAATCTTCAGTGTTTCAAATAAGCTATCAGCAAGACGATGTTTTGTTGTTTAATAAAATCATAAAATAAGTAGTATTAATGAATAAATTAAACTCTTTTAATAATCTAAAGTATTATCCTGTCATTTTGTCGATCGCCCTTTTTTCTCTGCTATTTTACATTTGCAGCAGCACGCGGCACGCCCTGTTTGAGTCCAACGCTTTTGAACTGGGAATTTATGACCAAGTAGCTTATTTAATCAGTCAGGGACAAACGCCGTTTTCGTCATTTCTCGAAATTCATCACATGGGAAATCACGCCGCTTGGGTGATGTATCCTGTGGCTTTGCTTTACAAAATATATCCCGAGGTGCATTGGCTGTTGTTAGTGCAAGCAGTTTCCCTAGCATTGGGTGCTTTGCCGACTTGGAGTTTGGCGCGTCAAGCCGGATTAAATAATAGCATAGCTTGGGCGATCGCCTGTATGTACCTCCTCTATCCATTAGTATTTAATGTCAATTTATTCGACTTCCACCCCGAAGTAATTGCTTTGCCCGCACTCTTAGCAGCAATCTTAGCGGCGCGGCTGAATAAAACAGTATGGTTTTGTGCTGCCATTGTATTAGTTTTGAGCTGCAAAGCCGTGTTATCTTTAACCGTGGCTGCGATGGGTTTTTGGCTGTTATTTTTTGAAAAAAAGCGTAATTGTGGACTCATCGCTCTATTTCTCGGCGCGGGTTGGTTCCTGGTAGCTACTCAGGCAGTTATACCGTATTTCAATCAGGGAAGAGAACACGCGGGAATCGGGCGCTATGGATATTTGGGTCATTCAGTTTTAGAAATTGCTGTTAATTTAATATTGAAACCAAATCTCATTTTATGGCGTTTATTTTCTTTTGATACTTTTGAATATTTAGCGTTATTAGTTTTGCCTTTAATTTGGTGGATTTCGCCGCGTCACTTGACACCTTTAATTAGTGCTGTACCGATGTTGGCGATGAATATTATTTCCGATATCCCCGCTCAGCGCGATTTGATTCATCAATATTCTATTCCGATACTGCCATTTTTGTTGGTGGCTGTAATTTCCAGTTTAGCAGATAGAAACCAACAACAGGGAAAGACAATATTTGATAGATTGCCAATTCCTAATTATCTATTGCCTAGAGTCATTGTAATTTGGTCGTTGATTGGTTTCTTAGCTTTAGCAAAATACGGATATTTTTGGACTATTTATTTAGATTCGCTCGACACTTTGCCAGCTACCAGAGAAGCCATCGCTCTCGTCAACACCAAAGGCAGTGTTTTAACAACTTCTCACATTGCTCCGCACTTAACGCACCGCCCTATAGTAAAATTAACTCAAGCTCACGCCCCACCTGCAAATCTCGCAGAATTTGAATATGTATTGGTGAACCAGCGCTATCCCGGCTGGATGAGCGCTCGAGAGTTTGTTAAGAACCTAGTAACTCAACTCCAAAATAACCCTCAATTTCAACTCAAATATCAGCGGGATGACATATATCTATTTACCCAAAATCATAACAAATAAATCAGGTTTTCATCCTTCGCGCCCTTTGCGCCTTCGCGCTTGGTAAAACAAATCTGATTCAGTCATCGAGGCACGCTAACCAGGGCTGTGTAAAAAACTTATTCGGGAACTGGCAAAGGGAAATGATTGCCTTTGCTACGAAAAATTGTAGGAGTCACAAAACTAAGAAAGTCCTGTTACCTACCAGCGATAAATTCGATCGCCCAAAAGCTGAAATTTTTTGCCGCCGGGGAGCAAATCACCTTCTAATCCCGAAATAGCAAACGCTTTTTCTGACTGTTCATCGCGCAAAAGTTGCGATAAATCCGGGTCAGTTTGCTGTACTTGACCTACAAACCAAGTGTGCAAACCTCTAACAGACACCAGGTACAGATAGCTAGCAGTGCGGGGGGTCAATTCTGACACTAATCCGACTAACTCCGTGTCAGCGGGTCAAATCAGCCCAGAGGAAGCAGATTTTTTGCTGCGGGTGCGGTAAGGGAAGTTGCCATAAAATGCCGCTAACACCGACAGCGCCGTGCTATTTTATCCGATTTTTATCCCCTTTGGGGGACGATTTTTGAGGGCGATCGACTGTCGAAGTCTTTTGGCAGCCCCAAAAACCGGGTCTGCAGCCAGTTTCCCGAACCTTCCGGGATAGACAAACATCACTAAAAAACCGACCACCTAACACTCAATTTTTGTAAAGGTTTTCCTCTTTGTAAGTAAACAGAAATATCAAGTGTTTAAAATCACATTCTGCGGTACAATTGTCAAAAGCTCGTAGCATCCTCAACTCCGATCCTTAACTATGAACACAACAGAAAAATCTAAACTCTCCAATCAAAAAACTTTGGAGGCGATGAAGAATTTCTCCGAAACCTACGCCAAGCGCACGGGAACTTACTTTTGTTCCGAGCCTTCTGTCACGGCTGTCGTCATAGAAGGACTAGCAAAGCACAAGGACGAACTAGGTGCTCCCTTATGCCCTTGTCGCCACTACGAAGATAAAGAAGCCGAAGTCAAAGCCGCCTACTGGAACTGTCCCTGCATTCCCATGCGCGAGCGCAAAGAGTGTCACTGTATGTTATTTCTGACGCCAGATAACGATTTCGCTGGAACTAAGCAGGAAATTGGAATGGATCAGATTCAAGCTGTCAGAGAAACTATGTAATCGGTTAAGTAGGCGGTCGTGAAATGGCAGCAGTTTGGAAAACAGGTCGTTATTTTTCCTCTTTTTAAGACTTAGCTATTAAAAAAAACCGATCGCCGCCTACTCAAATACACGTCCCCAATCAAAAATCACAATCTTCAATCGAATGACAGAGGAAATGCCGATCGAGTTTTGGGAAGGCATCGAACAGTTTAATAACCGAGAATTCTACGCCTGTCACGACACACTAGAGGCTTTGTGGATGGAAGCCGGCGAGCCAGAAAAAAAGTTTTTTCAGGGAATATTGCAAATTGCCGTCGCACTTTATCACTTAGGCAATCAAAACTGGCGGGGCGCAGTAATTTTGTTGGGAGAAGGGATAAATAGGCTCGGTTATTATCAGCCGATTTATGCAGGAATTGCTGTTGAAGAGTTGCTGGGAGAAAGTGCTAAAATTTTGAGTGCTTTGCAACAAGCTGGACCGGAAAAAGTCGCGGAATTTGTACCGTTATTAACAGGCACAGAATTAGCAGACTTACGATTGCCACGAATTATCAAACTCAAACGCTGCTGACTTGAGCCGTTGTACGGCTTGAGTTATCTGTGAAGCTCGCAGTTTAAAAGCAATCTGTTGGCGATCGGGGTTAAGTTATCTTGAGGTTATGAGTGGGTTTACTTCAACACGCTCATTATCGAAAGCTGTACTGCAATGAGTTAAATCCTATGTCTCCTATCGAATTGAAGGATAAAGAACTAATTGAAAATGCTCGCTCCATAATCAACAAGCGTTTCAAAGAAGACTTTCACCATGTTGGGGCAGCATTGCGAACAAAGTCGGGCAAAGTCTTTTCCTCTGTCCATTTGGAAGCGTATGTTGGGCGAGTTGCGGTTTGTGCTGAAGCGATTGCGATCGGAATGGCAGCGGCAGCAGGAGATACAGAACTTGAAACAATAGTTGCTGTAGATCGTAAAGGTCGAGTTGTGCCACCGTGCGGTATGTGTCGTGAGTTGATTTCCGATTATGCTCCCGGTTGCAAAGTAATTATTGCGGAGGGGGAGATCGTGACTATCAGCCAATTATTGCCTAGAAAATACCAGAGGAGGGATTGATGATGTTCTGGCAAAAACAGCGTCCGATCTCCATCCATTAGGAGAGCGAACCGTGATTGTGGTTGGAGGCTGCCCGAAACTTCCCGATCGAGGAAACCGTCAAAAAACCTGCTTTTTCCAGCAAATCATCCAAACAGGCGAAGAAAGTGCTGCCAAGATTGCTAGGATAATTGGTTGACGCTCTCCCGCCAGCCGACCGACAAGTGCGGGAGTCTTTCGGGCCGTTAAAATAAAATATTTAACTGATAAGCTGTTGTACATCTCATCTCCATCAAGAAAAATGTCCCGGTTGCCGTGTCCGGCGTCCTTCACTCAGTCTCAACAGACAAGTTAAATGCTCCCGGTAGCTGATCTGTCAGTGTCAAAACTGGAGGTAATGCCCTTCAGCAATTTTACAAATTTTGAGGCTTGTAAGCTATGATGCCCTCCGCTAAACTACTCAATTCCAGAATATTCAAAGGATTATCGCTGCTTTTGCCCCTCACTCTGGCAGGCGCGATTGCCTCTCCCACCTACCCGCAAGCCGGGCCGCCCCGCACTCTCAGTGTGCGATCGGACATTCAAGAAGCCGACTCCAAAACCGGCATCGTGACAGCCCGCGGCAACGTCCAAATCAACTATCCAGCCCGCCAAATACAAGCAACCGCAGCTCAAGCTCAATACTTCAGCCGCGAGCGCCGGATCATTCTCAGCGGAGATGTTTACGTATTGCAGCAGGGCAACAGCCTGCGCGGTGAAACCATAACATACCTCATCGACGAAGGGCGGTTTATTGCCCTGCCAGACAACCCAGGACAGGTAGAATCGGTCTATCTGGTTGCCCCGGAACAAGATGCGGCAGCCCAAAATGCAGTGGGTTCCCAACGTCCAACTACAGCCCCCCGGTAAAAGCGACTCGCAGCAGCGAAATTTCGCCTCATCCAAAACATACTACTTGGGATAGATGCGAAATTTCCTCTTTTATAAATTTAAAAACAGGAGATTGTAAAATATCAACTTGAGACTCGATCGCACAAAGCCGCAGTCTGAAATTTAGCTTGTAGAGGTTGCCGGGAGCGAAAATGAAAATTGTACTAGAAAATATTCACAAATCCTACGGAAAACGCAATGTAGTCAGTCGCGTCAACCTTTCGGTAGCCCAAGGAGAAATCGTAGGACTGCTCGGCCCCAACGGGGCGGGCAAAACCACAACATTTTACATAGCAACCGGATTAGAAAAACCCAATCAAGGAACTGTTTGGCTCAACGATTTAAATATCACTAAATTGCCGATGCACCAGCGAGCGCATTTGGGAATAGGCTATCTCGCTCAAGAAGCAAGCATTTTCCGGAACATGAGCGTGCGCGACAACATTTTATTAGTCCTAGAACAAACTCAAGTGCCGCGTTGGGAATGGCGCGATAGAGTCGATTTCCTATTGCAAGAATTTCGCTTAGAAAAAATAGCATCCAGTTTGGGAATTCAAATCTCTGGGGGAGAAAGGCGGCGGACTGAACTGGCCAGAGCATTAGCCGCAGGGCGAGACGGCCCGATGTTCCTATTTTTAGACGAACCGTTTGCAGGCGTCGATCCGATCGCCGTAGACGAAATTCAAACTATTATTGCCAAACTGCGCGATCGTAAAATCGGCATCCTCATCACCGATCACAACGTCCGAGAAACCCTCGAAATTACCGATCGAGCCTACATCATGCGAGACGGTCAAATTTTAGCCTCCGGGGCGGAAGAAGAACTCTACAGCAACCCTTTAGTGCGACAGTATTACTTAGGTGACAACTTCGTGCGATAGTCTTTTGAAGGCATTCCGCATCCGTCATAATTTGAGATTTGAGATGTTAGATTGAGGAGCCAACTGCAAAAACCCCAAACTATGAAAATAGCAAGATCCAATTCTTTGAATCCCATCAACTGGCTGCCGAGAATTTCCGTAATGGACTGGTACATTACCAAAGAACTAATCGGCCCATTTTTATTTGGCGTCGGACTCTTTACATCAGTCGCCGTCACAGTTGGAGCCTTATTTGAATTAGTCCGCAGAGTAGCAGAATCCGGCCTCCCCTACGGCGCAGCCATAGAAATTTTTCTCCTGCAAATTCCCTACTTCGTAGTATTGGCTTTCCCCATGTCAATGCTGCTAGCAACGTTAATGGCATACAGCCGAATGTCCAGCGACAGCGAACTCATCGCCCTCCGCAGTTGCGGAGTTAGCGTTTACCGATTGATACTGCCCGCAGTGATTATGAGTTTAATTGTTGCCGGCTTCACCTTTGCTTTGCAAGAGTTAGTCGTACCCGCCGCCAGCTACAGAGCTACTCTAACTTTAGACAGAGCCCTGAAGCGAGAAAAACCGATATTTCAAGATAGAAATATTATCTACACAGAATTTCGCAAACCAGAAAAAGGCGGCGACGAAACCCTAGCCCGCTTTTTTTATGCAGAACAGTTTGACGGTCAGCGAATGAAAGGTTTAACAATTATCGATCGCTCCACCCCGGGCCTCAATCAAATCGTTTCTTCAGAATCAGCTACTTGGAATCCCTCAGAAAACACCTGGGATTTTTTCAACGGAACCGCTTATATAGTAGCTCCTGATGGCTCTTACCGCAATATAGTTAGGTTTCAACACCAGCAGTTGCAACTCCCGCGCACGCCCTTAGATTTAGCTGCTAGAGTGCGGGATTTCAAGGAAATGAACATTGCCCAAGCTGTAGAGCGTTTAGATATAATTAAAAACAGTGGCGACGAACCGCAAATTCGCAAATTAAAGGTGCGAATTCAAGAAAAATATGCTTTTCCTTTCGTGTGCATGGTATTTGGTTTAGTGGGAGCCGCTTTGGGAACTCAACCCCGCCGCTCCGGCAGAGGAACGAGTTTTGGTATTAGCGTAGTTGTGATTTTTACTTATTACGTATTTTCTTTTATCACCAGTTCTATGGGCGTGAAAGCTGTTTTGACTCCGATTTTGTCGGCTTGGTTGCCGATCGTGTTTGGGTTGGGAATCGGGGGATTATTGTTGGTGCGGGCCGCCTCTAGGTAAGTTTTACCAATAAGATTGGGAATGCGTAATTGGGAACTTTTACACTCGCCTACCCGCAGTATTGGGAATTGCTAATATCGTTTTCGTTGCCGAACTTTCTTAATTTAAGGATTAGCAAAAGTATTGATTTCGCCGCCGCCAATGTAGCGTCCCGGAGGCAGCGAGCGGGGTGTAGCAAAAGGTTGAGGTTGAATGGGCTGCACGCCCTGATTTGTGTTTTGAGGAACAACTCCAAAGTTAGGCTGCTCCGGCGGTAAGTTAAGCTGACTCGGTTGAGATAGTTTAAATTCAGAATTCGCTGCATTGGGAGAGAATTGAGGGCTAATTATCTTGCTTCCCCCGAGAACAGTCGTCCCAGGGGACTGTCCGACATTGGGAAGTAGAGGTACGGGCGAAGGTGTGGCTACTGGAATTGCAGCAGGTTTAACTTCAGGTGCGAAGTCTGAGCCAGATAAATTAGTTTGGTAGGGATTTTTGGGCAAAGCCACAGTCGGAGGGCTTGCAGTAATTTCCGGGAGGCTGGGTACTCTGGAATTTAACCCGGAAAATGATTCAGGGACTGTAGCTGCCGGGTTTAAGAATTGTTGAGATTCGTCGATCGTAGTATTTGTCGGAGCCGGAAGTGGGGGAAGTGCTGCGGGAACATTCACAGAATTTGCTCCAGCTTGAGCTGTAGCGGCTGTTGGAAGCAAATTTGCCGGATTTGGTGCCGCCGGATCGGAAGCCGGTCGATCGAGCAATTTAGCCGATTCTGCTGTTTTCTGAGCAGCAGCCACCGTTGCCGCAGTGTTAGCAACGACGTATTTTTTCATAGCTGCTTGCAGCGGACTCAAAGGAAGAGAATTTTCGTTTTGTTTGCCTGAATTAGCACCACTCGACGCCTGCGATAAAGTTGCTGTCGCTGTACCCCTAGACTCAGGCTCGATCGTTTTTATCCCGGAAATCAGTCCCCCACTGCCAGATAAACTCAAAGTTGATGTCGCGTTTGAACTTGGCAAACTGGAGTTTTGCGGGTTATTGTTTGCAGCCCGGACAGCAGGATTTGCTAAATTTGGCAAGGGCAAAAATCTGCTGCTTGCTACCGGCTTGGGGGCTGAAGATGGCTGAGGAATTTCTAAGCCCCGAGTGCGAATTTCGTCGAATAAACCTTTGTTTTTGACGGCTGATGAATTTAACAAACCGAACTCTGAATTAGAGCGATTGAACTGATTGACTAGCACCGGTAAGCTGTCGATTTCAGCCGCAATGGCGCTATCTTCTGCAGACAGCCCCGAGAGCGAAGCTGGATTGTTTGAGGCTGCTACTTCTTCGCCATCTATCCTCAACCTGTCTGGATGTACGGATACCTCCCAGATAAATAACCCCCCTGCAGACAGCACGGCTAGCGGAGCCAAAACCGCCGGTTGCGTCCAGTGGCGCAACCGCGCTATTAGATAGCGGACAGATGTAGGGAATCCCTTAAAACTTGACATAGTTTTGCTTCCATCTGAGCGTGCGGACTTAAAACTATTTTTCCTAGTCTACCACATCAATCTTGATTATTTTTGCTGTCCCGGGGTAAGGGCGATCGGACTATTGATTGAAAGTTGCCAAATATCTATGCAACAGGTGAATCTCTATCAAGCAGGGGTAGAAATATGTGTTGCTTTCCTCAAATTAAGGGGCGTAAGATGATAAAATCTGACGGGACTCGGTGCCCGGCCTGCCGGACGTGTCAGCCGATCGACCTCCAAGCAAAATGTCATGGCAAAATTGGCAATTGCTGAGAACAACACCCAAGAAAAGTGGAGAGAAAATAGATGAAAAAAGTAGTAGAAGTATTAGCAAATCGGGAAGAACTAATAAATAGATCGCTGGGGATTGTCCTGTCGAAAATCCCAGCAGCCATAGCAGAACGCGGACTGTGTACGATCGCCTTAGCGGGCGGAAGCACACCCGAACCGCTCTACAGAGCGATCTGTTCCCAAGACCTGCCGTGGGACAAAATTCACGTTTTCTGGGGCGACGAACGCTACGTTCCCCCTGAACACCCGGATAGCAATCAAAAAATGGCGCGCCTCGCGTGGCTCGAGCGAGTAAATATCCCCGCCAGCAACATCCACCCCATGCCCACAGGTGCGGGCGACCCCGCAGCCGACGCCTCGGCGCACCAAACCGAATTGCAGCAGTTCTTCAAAGTATCCGAGGGCGAGTTTCCTGCTTTCGACATCATTCTCTTGGGCATAGGAGACGACGCCCACACAGCCTCTCTATTTCCCGGCACAGCAGCCTTGCAAGTCCGCGACGCCCTAGTAACTGTCGGCAACAAAGACGGTCAACCCCGCATCACCTTTACAGTCCCCTTAATCAACCGCGCCCGGTGCGTTCTCTTCATGGTCGCAGGAGCCAGCAAACAACCTGCCCTAGCTCAAATTTTTGCCCCCGCCGCCGATGAAATGACCTATCCAGCCAGACTCGTTCAACCAGAGGGCGAACTTTGGTGGCTGCTCGATGCGGCTGCTGGCGAAGCAGTAAAATAGCCGATATATCCGCCCACTGCCAACACAGTCAGCAGTATCACTAACTCAATCTTCCCCATCACAGCTAACGTCACGGCGTCAGCTCAGTTGCTAGTATTAGCGAAGCAATATAAGAATTGTGGCGGTTAAAGTTAAAATTTGACCATATACACGACTATTTTTATGAGGCTGATTTGAAAATCTGGCCGATAGCAAGGAGAAATCGATGATTGTCTGTCCCAATTGCAATCACCAGAACCCCGACGGGGCCAGCCAGTGTGAGGCTTGCTACACGCCTTTACCTGTTACCGCAAGTTGCTCGAACTGCGGTGCTGCTGTTCAGACAGATGCAGCATTTTGCGGTCAGTGCGGCTTTAACTTGCGCCCGGGTTCCATAGTTCCAGAAGTTGAGGTGACAGTACCGTCCCCCTCGCCTGTGGGCCCCACAGTGGTATCGTCACCGGTGCCGGATTTACCGCCAAGCGAACCCCTGATGGCAATGGAACCTCTAGTTACCCTAAATAATGGGCCTAACTTGGAAAAAACTCCCGCCAGCATTCCTACGATTCCAGAACCCCCGCCTTCGACCTCGGTTCCTGTTACAACTGAATCAGTGGCAACACCAGTAAATACCTCTCCCCCGGTTCCGGGCCCACAGCCAGGTGTAGCTAAAACTCAACTGCAACAGCAGTCGGCGCGCCTGCTACACGTTCAGACAAATACGCCGATGGAATTGCCGCACAGTCTGTCTGTGGTTCACATAGGCAAGCCAAATGACTTAGTGCCGCCGGATATTGATGTTTCCGGATTTGCTAATTCTGAGATAGTTTCTCGGGTACACGCAAATCTCCGGGTGGAGGGAGATGCTTGCTACCTAGAGGATGTAGGCAGTTCCAACGGTACTTACGTCAACAATACTCCGCTGCCCAAGGGAAACCGGCACCGGTTGCGACCGGGAGACCGCATCTCTCTGGGCAAAGGAGACCTGGTTACGTTTTTATTTCAAATCTCTTAGATCGAGTTTGGATTGGGCGATCGAAAGTCTAAAATCTAAAATCGCATCTTGAGCCGCTCTACCAAAACTCAATGCTGCCAATGTGATTAAGCTGACCTTGCTACATCCACTCCAGTCTATACCCGTCCGCAGTTGGATCTTTGAAGACGAGCAGGTCGTCCGGATCGGGCGCTCGACCGAAAACCACGTCGTTCTTTTTAGCGCTGTGGTTTCTCGCCGCCACATCGAATTGCGACGCAGCGGCATAACTTGGGAACTGATCAATTTAGGTACCAACGGCACTTACCTCGATGGTAAGCCGATCGCTAAGGTTCCGGTGGTGGACGGTCTGATCGTTCACTTGGCTCGATCGGGCCCGAAAATTCAAATCAACGTCGGCCCGAATCAGTCCTCAGTCCAGTTAGGACTTCTTAGCGTCAAGCCAAGGGATGCTAAGGAAATTCACGCTCCCTCGGGCGGCGCACACATTAGCACGATTCCTGTTCCCGACCACAAAGAAGTTGGCACTTCCAGGGAAGAGGAGGACTTAACGGAGGCAGATAATAATCGCCATTATTCGGAAGAAGAATATTAACTAGGCCTCTTTGGACGATCGAAATTTTTCACTCGGCGGCACTCAGGAGTTTATTTATGAGTACATCACAACAGATAGTTAGGCGCAGCGAACTGCTCAACCGCCGCACGATCGACCGCAGAACGGCGGAAGAGGTCGGCAGGGTAGATCGGCTTTGGCTCGATGCTCACTCCCAGCGGGCGATCGGCTTTACTTGCAAGTCGGGACTTTTGGGCAGCAAAAAAACTTGGTTCGCTTGGGCGCAAGTTGATACGGTGGGCGAAAATGTTTTTGTCAGCATTAACCCGGAACTGCCGGAATTGCATCAGCCGGAACAAGCTGTTTGTCCGATCGGGCTTGAGGTGCTCACGGACGCTGGGAATAAGGCAGGTACGGTAGTTGACTACCTATTTGATGTCCGGACTGGTACCGTGATCCACTACCTGTTTAAATCGAGCGGCTGGCGCGGCGTTTTAGACGGGATTTACTTGCTACCTGTGGCAGCTATTTCGACCATCGGCAGCAAGCGGGCGATCGTCTCTGAAGCTGCGGTATCCGAGCCAGTGCAGTACGCGGAGGGATTTCACAAAAAAGTCGGTCTGGTAGCAGAGTTTTTACACGAAGATTTCGACAGAACTCTCAAAAATGTGGCAGGCGTGAAGCGGGGCGCTCAAAGTCTGGCGGAAAAATTCCAAGATAAAGCTCTAGAAGTCAGGGATGTAGCTCAAGAAAAAGTTGCAGAGTTGAAGCGGCAAAGGCATGAATCTGCCTCGCCGGAGCCTGTGCCGGAGCCGCCCGAGTCGGATTTGAGCTGAAGTTTGGCCTTCCCGATCGCCCTGCGACTAATTCCAGATCGCCCTGCGACTAATTGCCGATCGCATTTTGGGGGTGGCGCGCCCGAGGAAGGTCGATCTGTATTTTCCGTGTGAGAGATTGAGGCGTTCTGGCTCAAAATTCCAGTGCTGCTCAAAGCATTGTATTTTAGAGGTATCGCATCAAAAAGGAAAATGTTAGCAACTCAAAAAGACCGATGCTGTTTGATACAACCCACAAGTATTTTATCTAGAGACCCCAGCAGTAATAATTGCTTAACTTCTGTCTCCACGAACAGCGATTCCCCGATCGTTGACTGTCGCCCGCTCGATAACTCAAATCAGCGGTGCAACAAGCGCTTGTCTGAGTTGAATTCTCTGGTTGAGCAGGGAAAAAATGGTTATTGGGCCGATCGAATTGAGCGGCTCGCCCATCGGTGCCATGGCTCCATCCCAGATCCCATTAATCAACAGGTTCCCACCGCTGTCAATCACTGCCAAGTTCACCTGATTAATACCATCGTGTTTGGTTGTTACCGAGGGCTGAAAAAATTTGCGGCGGTGCCAAAAACTAACGCTCAAAAGTTTGTTCAGATGCCTCAAGCAGCCACAAGTTCAACTTTTACCCCAGAGCCAGGGAATCGCGGCCCACGGACAACACCTTTAAGAATCAAATTTTTTGGGCTTTTATGCCCCAGAATCTATCTGGAAGCATCCCCGTTTCTGTCTGGCGGTGGAGTGTCAAAACATCAGTGATTACTTTAACTCTGTTACATCCTATCCAGTCTGTCCCGGTTCAAAGTTGGTGTTTTGAATCCGAATCTGTGGTTCGGATCGGTCGATCGAACGACAATGATGTAATTATTTACAGCGCTGTTGTTTCCCGCCACCACGTAGAGCTGTGGAATCACGCTTCTGGCTGGAAAATTATTAATTTTGGTGCTAACGGCACTTATGTCGATGATAGACCGATCGCTCAGGTGTCAGTGGCCGACGGGATGACCATTCGCTTGGGCAATTCCGGGCCAAAAATCCGGATTCGGGTGGGCGCGACGAATGTGGAACCTGCAAAAAAAACGAGGGCACCACAGCGCGAACTCCCCGACCACAAGGACGCAGTTTCAAAAGACAGGTCAACAGCTTGGTCTCGGGGTGTGGGAATCATCGAAGACGATGAATATGGAGCGCTGACTCAAATCGATCTTGACTGACCGGCCGTTATCTATGCCTGCAGGCTAAATCAAACAAACCTCAGGGCGCGCAATTTGAGGTTCTAACTAATTATCTGGACAATTCCGCTGATTTTTGCCCAACTATGCCTATAAACTTATGAACAGCTTCTATAGATAATCGGACATCACCCTTCTACAGATAAGATTTGGGGGATATCGCCCGATATTATCTCTGTTTCGCTGCTTGCCCACCGGCGGTAATCTAAGAGCAACTGGTGCATCAACCGCTGTTTAACGCTTAGGAGTACGCTCTTGAGTAAACCGTTGCCCGTTGCTTCTAAAATTGGTTTGGGCGTCAACCAAAACGGTGGCGGTAACTCTACTTGGACTTCCAAATCCGCTTTTCCCTTCAAGTATGCTACCCCGCTGCTTTGCTGCACACAAAGCTGTCCTTTGAGATTGAGAGCGAAGCGATCGTTGATATAACCCACGCCGCGAATTTCGCAGGCGACGGACTCCAAATTGATGGTGCCGTCCGGCTGCGCCCACACTCTCATGTCTACCGTGGGTTGAATGCTCAGCATCATAAATTGTAACGACCGCATTTTCAGGCGGAAACAGTCATCGCTGAGCTGCTCTGTGCGACTTCGATCGACCAGAGCGTTCACCAGTCGCCTCGGCTGGCGCAGATAATGTTGAATGGGCACCCGTTCCTCTGGTACGGCGAGCTCAACGGATTGGGAAGCATTAAAGCGGATATACATGAGAAGATATCAAAATATAGGATTCCTAAGCATATCTTAATAAAGTATCACCTTTTTTAAGGTGACATAAGTCGTGCACTAAGTCGCGCACCCAGCAATGTCATCCGAGAAATCACGGATAAAAGCTTTCGGGACATCGCTAATTTTTCATCATACTTGCTAGCTGATGAGAGTAAAGCAAACTTTTGTAACCTAAAATTGCCTCTAAATGAAAATTTCGTTAGCGAAGCCCTCGAAGAGGATCGCACATCTGGGCCCTGTCGGTACAAATGCAGAAACAGCCGCTCTAGCTTATGTCAATTGGTTGAGCCTGGAAACTAACTTTGAATGCACCCTGTGTCCTTATTCGACCATTTCCCAGGCGCTAGAGGCATCTGCCGTAGGGCAGGTAGACTGTTCAGTTGTGCCAGTCGAAAATTCGATCGAAGGCAGCGTGACTGTCACCTTAGATACACTGTGGCGGCTCGATCGACTCCGCATTCAACACGCCTTAGTTTTGCCAATTTCCCACGCGCTGGTGTCTCATGCTAAAAATTTTAACGAGATTCAAAAAGTTTACTCTCACCCGCAAGCCCTAGCTCAGTGTCAATTATGGTTGGCGCAGTTTATTCCCTCAGCTCAATTGATTCCGGCGAATTCTACCACGGAAGCATTGCAATATCTGGAAGATAGAAATGTAGCGGCGATTTCTTCGCCAAGAGCCGCTGAACTTTACCATTTGCCAGTGTTAGCTCAACCCATTAATGATTATCCCGATAATTACACTCGATTTTGGGTACTCAGCAGGAGTGTTGGAGAACTCGGAAACTTGGAAGCAGCCGATCCCTCATCCCTTAAATCCATTACACAATCTGCTCCTAAGTTGATCCTCGATGCTTCCCCGTCTAATTGCACCCATACCTCACTAGCTTTTAGCGTACCTGCCAATATGCCCGGAGCACTGGTAAAACCTTTGCAAGTATTTGCCAGTCGCGGTATTAATTTAAGTCGGATTGAATCTCGACCGACTAAACGATCGCTCGGAGAATATATTTTCTTTATGGACGTTGAGGCTAACGCCTGCCAAGCATTTGTTCTATCTGCACTCGAAGAATTAAAAAATCACACAGAAACTTTAAAAATCTTTGGCTGCTACAGTGTACTGTCAGTAATATAATTTTATTACTGACAGTAATAAAATTTACCGTAAAACTTAGGAGGCTGGCGAGATGAATGCTGATGAACTTCTCAAGCGATATGCAGCCGGAGAAAGAAATTTTCATGAAACCAACTTGAAAGAGGCTTCTTTGCGAGAAGCTTTCCTCATTCATATTAATCTAGCCTGTGCGAATCTCAAAGAAATAAATTTTTCTTTGGCCAACTTAAGGGGGGCAACCTTAATAGCTGCCAAGCTCAAGAATGCTTGCCTGGTGATGACAAACCTCAATGGGGCTAACCTGAGCCGAGCCGATCTAACTTTCGCCAGATTAACAGGAGCGGACATGATTGAGGCCAACCTGAAAAACGCCAACTTGAGCGACACTAAAATGATTGGTGTTAATTTGAGCGGAGCTTCTTTGTACGCCACAAACCTCATGGAAGCAAACCTCATAGATGCTTGCTTGAACAATACAAACCTCGAAAAAGCCAATCTAAGCGAGGCTAAACTGCGGGGAGCGAGTCTGAGAAAAGCCAACTTGAGAGGCGCTTTTTTGTGTGAAAGTAACCTTGAGGGCGCAGATTTGAGAGAAGCAGACTTGAGGGGTGCTAATTTGAGCGGGGCATTTTTGTGCGGAGCTAATTGGGAAGGAGCTAAGCTAGATAGGGCAATTTTAAGTGGGGCAATACAGTTTTGCGTTAGACAAATCTGACATCAGGCAATATATCAGCGGAGAATCCGACAACTAAGGACTAAAAAATATATTATTGACTTGGCTGAAAGTGAAATCAATTTGCTCCTGTACTTTAGCAAAATGAAGCTGCATCTTGAGGATCTCTTTCTTGGAATTAGCTTGAGCAATCTTACTTTCCAAAGCCAGCAAGTTGCGGTTGAGAGTTTCTACTCGCACAGTTTGCTCGTGTAAGTCAATTTTTAGTTCTGCCGCCCGATCGAATTGAACCTGCTTGCGAACCAAGGCGAGGCTAACTGAATTTTCATCCTCTTTCTCAAGAGCCAGCAAAGCTCGTTGCTGCGACTGATTGACTTGAGATTCCGCTTGATTGTACAGCCACTGAATCCGCAGTTGGGCGGAAATCGCGCTGCCAACAGCCTGACGCAGTTCTTTGAGAGGTTCCTGAATTTCTAAGATTAACAGTTCCCAAAGATTCATGAGTGGGCTGGTAAATTCTTCGCGCTCTACAGAGACTACCAATGCTTCTAACAGCAACAAATTGGGTTGTATCTGCTGCATAATTGTCTCAAATATTAACTGCGCTTCGGACAACTCCCGATCGTAATTTTTTTCTGAGACTACAGCGGATGAGCGCTCTAATATTTTTTGAGTGCTGTCTACTTCAGCTTTTGCATCTACACTGGCAGCTACAAAGGCCTGTAATTTTTCAGGGGCGATCGAATTCAGCCTTTGTCGAAGCAAATCGCAGGCCGCCCGCTGCACTGGCCCTGTTTCGCTTTGACAAATCTTGATGACTATTTTTAAGCCTGCATCGCCGTAATTCAATGTCTCTCTCAAGGCGGCGATTCGATGTTCGCTGACAGAACTAGACAGCCGATGTTTAACTCCTGCTAGTCCGCCGAGCACTACACCGCCGACAGGAGGTGGCAGTTGACCGCCTCTAACTGCATCGTATGGTTTCGGTTGGTCGTGATTTTCTAACACAAGCATTTACTGCTATAAGGAACCTATCCGAACCTGTGTGAAGTTAAGGATTAAACAGATACCAGTTCCAAAAAATAATGGAACTGTAAGCCAGCGATCCAAACCCTTAGTTCATCAGTCAATCGAAAATCAAAAATCAAAAATCGAAAATCGAATGATTTGTGTGTAATTCTTTCTTCACTTCAGGTCAAACCGATCGTGCTTTTTCCTAGGCAAATTGGCTACTTGAGGGTATCTTTAAGTACAGTCCTGGCTGCCAAGTGATTGCGAGTAGAAGTCAAAATTTCGGTTTCGCGTTCCAATCTTGCAGCAGTATCTTGCAATTCTAAAAGAGTTTGCTGTTCTGTCGCTGCGCCGTAAAGGTAGCTGGCTACCCAGTAGGACAATTCTGTAGGCAAACTGGGAATGTCTTCGGGCAGGTCGATCGGCTGATCCATCAATTTGCTGGAGAGGCGAACTACGTCTCTGAGCAGTTGTTCGACATCTTTTCCCAAAGGTCTGAGGTCTTGTTGCGGCGGTTCGTCTTCCATCCATTCTACTAGACCGACTAAATAGGGTTTTTCCCGAACGGCGTCGAGGACTCGGAACCGCTGCTGCCCGAGAGTCATAATTTTCATGCGATCGTCGGGCAGGCGTTGGCAGTGAATCACTTCGGCGCAACAGCCAACGGCAGAGACTTTGTTTTGGTTGGGATCCCACATGAGTACACCGAAACGCCGATCGCCTTCCAGAATCGTATTCATCATGATTCGATAGCGAAACTCGAAGATTTGCAGCGGCAGCGGTCTACCTGGAAATAGAACCACTTCCGGCAACGGAAATAAGGGGAGTTCGCGAACTGCTACAGAGGAAGAAGATGCCATTGTCGCTCAAAAGTGACGGTACTTGCGCTTATTTTTCTTACTTTAACTGATTAAAGGCAATTCCGGGGCAGGAGCGATCGGGCTTTTGCGCTGGCAACGGGATCGACGGCTCGCTATCTCCCGTGGTGGCAGCTTGACAAAGGCGTTATTTCGTCAAAATGTTAAATATACCTTTTTGCTGAACTAAGTGATACTGAAGGCGATGATAGCGACTGCTAAAGGATGGTTTTTGCAGCGAGCGCGCCTTAATTAAGAATAATTATTTAAGTTCGTGCCGGAGCCGAAATTATTGCTGATTATTAAGTAATAACTAATATCTCATAACTAATGACTAGGGAAATTTAAACAAAAAGAAGGAACTATTTATTTAATCTTTGTTCCTTCTTTTCGAGTTTTCGATAAGTCAACCTACAGCTTGACTTCGATATCTACGCCGGCGGGCAAATCCAGTTTCATCAAAGCGTCAATTGTTTTGGCCGATGGCTGGTGAATGTCGATGATGCGGCGGTGCGTGCGGGTTTCAAAGTGTTCGCGAGAATCTTTGTCTACGTGGGGCGATCGCAGCAAGCAGTAAATCCGCCGTTTGGTGGGCAAAGGAATCGGGCCGATCGCTGTGGCTGCTGTCCGATTTGCTGTATCTACAATCTTTTCGCATGATGCGTCTAAAATCCGGCGATCGAAAGCTTTGAGGCGAATGCGAATTTTTTGCTGTTGAATTGTTGCCATTTTTGTTTCTTGAATTTTCGAGGTTCAGTTTGTTGTTTGTTGTCTGTTGTCTGTTTGCAGTTGTTTTTGGGCTAACTGCTAACTGCCTGACCATGACTAATAACTAATCACTAAATAGCAGAAAAGCCGGATTGAATTTGGTGGCTTTTCTGCTATTTAAGCTGTTATCGGAGTCCTACTTGAGGATTTTGGAAACAACGCCAGCGCCGACGGTGCGTCCGCCTTCGCGGATAGCGAAGCGCATTCCTTGTTCGATCGCGATCGGGTGAATCAACTCAACAGTCATTTTGATCCGGTCACCAGGCATCACCATTTCTGCTTCACTACCGTCATCAGCGGTGAACTGTGCGATCGTGCCGGTCACGTCAGTGGTACGGACGTAGAATTGAGGGCGATAGCCCGAGAAAAAGGGCGTGTGCCGACCGCCTTCTTCCTTCTTGAGGATGTACACTTCAGATTCAAACTGAGTGTGAGGCATGATGCTTTTCGGCTTGGCAATCACCATTCCGCGCTCAATATCCGCCTTTAAAATCCCCCGCAGCAGTAGGCCCACGTTGTCGCCGGCCAAGCCTTCATCCAACTGCTTGGTGAACATTTCCACACCAGTCACCGTAGTGCTGCGAGTGTCCTTAAGACCCACCAATTCGACTGTTTCGCCGACTTTGATTGTGCCGCGCTCAATCCGACCCGTAGCAACAGTACCCCGACCCGTAATCGAGAATACATCTTCTACAGCCATCAAGAAAGGCTTGTCAATTTCGCGCTCTGGGGTGGGGATGTAAGAATCTACTTCTTCCATCAGCTTGTAAATTTTGTCAACCCAGGGATTTTCGCCCTTCTGGATTTTGGGGTTAGCAATCATCGCTTCGAGAGCTTGCAATCCAGAACCTGTCACAATGGGGATGTCATCGCCTGGAAAATCGTAAGAGCTCAGGAGTTCGCGGACTTCGAGTTCCACAAGTTCCATTAGTTCTGGGTCGTCTACCATGTCTTCTTTGTTCAAGAACACAACCAAGCTGGGAACGCCAACTTGCTTAGCCAGCAGGATGTGTTCGCGAGTTTGAGGCATGGGGCCGTCTGCAGCTGATACCACTAAGATGCCGCCATCCATTTGAGCTGCACCGGTGATCATGTTTTTCACGTAGTCAGCGTGTCCGGGGCAATCTACGTGGGCATAGTGCCGATCTTTGGTTTCGTATTCGACGTGAGCAGTATTAATCGTAATACCCCGTGCTTTTTCTTCAGGTGCGGCGTCGATTTCGTCGTATTTCTTAGCCTTTGCCTGACCTAGTGCAGAGAGAGTCATCGTAATCGCGGCGGTCAAAGTTGTTTTGCCGTGGTCAACGTGACCGATCGTGCCGATGTTTACGTGGGGTTTAGTCCGTTCAAATTTTGCGCGTGCCATTCTCGATTTGTTCCTTGTTTCTTTTAGCGATTTTAGATTTTAACATTTTAGATTTTAGACTTTGGATTTCATCCAAAATCCAAAATCTAAAATTCAAAATCGTTAGTTACCTTTGTTCTTAGCGATGATGGCTTCAGCCACATTTCGCGGCACTTCTTCGTAATGGCTGAATTCCATTGTGAAGATGCCTCGACCTTGGGTTTTCGAGCGGATGTCAGTAGCGTAGCCAAACATTTCTGCTAGTGGAACTTTTACAGAAACTTTGGCAAGTCCCTGATCCGTCTCTTGGCCCTCAATCTGACCCCGACGCGAGTTGAGGTCGCCGATGATGTTCCCGATGTAATCTTCGGGAACTTCCACCTCTACTTTCATCATAGGCTCTAGCAGCACAGGCGAAGCCTTCATCACGGCTTCTTTGATCGCCATTGAGCCGGCGATCTTAAATGCCATTTCCGAAGAGTCTACGTCGTGGAAAGACCCGTCTACCATAGTAGCTTTGAGGTCGATCACGGGATATCCTGCTACAATACCCGATTCGCAGGCTTCTTTCATCCCTTGTTCTGCCGGGCCGATGTACTCTTTGGGTACAGTGCCGCCGACAATTTTGGAGACAAATTCAAAGCCGCTTCCGACTTCGGTGGGTTCTAGTTCGATCACGACGTGACCGTACTGACCTTTACCGCCGCTTTGGCGGATAAATTTACCTTCGGCGCGGACGGCTTTGCGAATGGTTTCGCGGTAGGCTACTTGCGGCTGACCCACGTTGGCTTCTACTTTGAATTCCCGCAGCATCCTGTCTACCAGGATTTCCAGGTGCAGTTCGCCCATGCCGGCGATCACTGTCTGGTTGGTTTCTGGGTCAACGTTGACTCGGAAGGTGGGGTCTTCTTCCGAGAGCGACTGGAGGGCTTTGGAGAGCTTCTCCATGTCTTGTTTGGTTTTGGGTTCGACAGCCACGGAGATGACTGGCTCTGGAATAAACAGAGATTCCAGAATCACTGGCGCTCCATCTTCGCAGAGGGTGTCGCCTGTGAATGTGTCTTTCAAACCCAAGGCTGCTCCCAAGTCTCCTGCCCGCAGTTCCTCAACTTCTATCCGATCGTCGGCTTTGAGGACGATTAAGCGAGAAACCCGCTCTTTTTTGTCTTTGGTCGAGTTGAGGACGTAGGTGCCTTTTTTGAGGATACCTGAGTAGACTCTAACGAAGGTCAGCCGGCCGTAGGGGTCAGCCATGATTTTGAATGCCAGGGCTGACAGGGGCGCGCTGTCGTCTGCAAATCGTTCTGCGGTGTCGCCGCTGGGCAGGAGTCCTTGAATTGGGGGAACTTCCAAGGGCGACGGCAGGTAGTCGATCACTGCATCCAACAAAAGCTGAACGCCTTTGTTTTTGAAGGCAGAACCGCACAACATGGGGACGATCGTGCCAGAGATGGCACCAGTCCGCAAAGCTGCTCGAATTTCTGCTTCTGTTAACTCTTCGCCTTCGAGGTATTTCTCGGTGAGGGCGTCGTTGGTTTCTGCTACGGACTCGATCAGCTTGGTGCGGTATTCTGCTGCTAGCTCTTTTACTTCATCGGGGATTTCTACTTCCTCGATGTCGGTTCCCATGTCGTTGTTGTAGATATAGGCTTTCATTTGCACTAAGTCTACAATTCCCCGGAAGTTTTCTTCGCTGCCGATCGGGATTTGGATGGGTACGGCGTTCGCTCTCATTCGATCGCGAATTTGGGCGTAGACTTTGTAGAAGTTTGCGCCCATCCGATCCATTTTGTTGACGAACACGATCCGCGGTACTTTGTACCGATCGGCTTGTCGCCAAACTGTTTCGGATTGCGGCTGCACTCCCCCTACCGAGCAGAACACTGCGATCACTCCGTCGAGCACTCGCATCGAGCGTTCGACTTCGATCGTGAAGTCTACGTGTCCGGGAGTGTCGATGATGTTGATTTTGTAATCTTTCCAACTGGTGGTGATAGCAGCGGCAGTAATCGTAATTCCCCGCTCCCGCTCTTGCTCCATCCAGTCAGTGACTGCTGTTCCCTCGTGCACTTCACCCATTTTGTGAACCATGCCTGAATAGAACAGAATTCTTTCAGTTGTTGTTGTTTTGCCCGCGTCGATGTGGGCTGCGATGCCGATGTTGCGAGTTTTTTCTAGCGGGACGGTACGTGCCACAGCTACCTCCTTAATCTTGTGTTGCTGTTATAATACTATTATACTACACAGTAACCCTATTTTGCACTCCCCAGCGACTTACAAAAGTCTCTGGAGCTTATTGTTACATTTTAATATTTTTTGCAAGATTTGTTTACAAAAATATTAAGGATGCGACATGGAGGATTCAGAGAGTGCGTGAATTTTGAGTGCGTGAATTTTGATTTGGGGAGTTTTGAGTTTGCTTCACGAATCGCAACTGCGCCAAGAGAAGCAATCTCAACACTCAAAACAAACACTTGCCAATTTCTCACCCGATGCTTTTATACCGCACGATCGCGCTTTTCTCCATGCCCGATTTGGCTGTTAGTACCGGTAGTGAGCAAAAGCCTTGTTAGCTTCGGCCATGCGGTGTGTTTCTTCGCGCTTGCGAATAGCACTGCCTGTTTCGTTAGCTGCATCCATCAGTTCGTTGGCTAGCTTGGCGGCCATTGAGCGGCCGGTTCGGGCGCGGGCAAATCTGATCAGCCAGCGGAGGGCGAGGGTGGTACCGCGATCGGAACGCACTTCCATCGGCACTTGGTAGGTGGCGCCACCTACCCGGCGGGCTTTGACTTCGACCAGGGGTGTAGCGTTTTTGACTGCTTTTTCAAACAAGTCTAACGGTTCAGCCCCTGTGCGTTCTTGGATGGTTTTGAGGGCGTCGTAGACGATGCTGGAGGCAACGGATTTTTTGCCGTGCTGCATGATCCGTCTCACCATCATGCTTACCAACCGGCTGTTGTAGGTTGGATCTGGTGGAACTGGACGTTTTTGAATAACTGTGCGGCGAGACATAGTTCTATTTGGGATTTTTGATTTTGAATGATTGAGTTTGGGGTTTTGGGAGCGGGTCTCGATCTATGACGATCGAGCGTGCAATTGAGCGGCGCGATCGGATTTATGGTTGCTTCCCAACCCCGACGATCGGGCGAGATCCGTGTTATTTTTTCTCTTTAGGACGCTTGGCCCCGTATTTGGAACGACCCTGCTTGCGGTCTTTCACCCCAGCGGTGTCTAATGTACCGCGAATGATGTGGTATCTAACTCCGGGCAAATCTTTTACCCGACCGCCCCGGATCATTACTACCGAGTGCTCTTGCAAGTTGTGACCGATCCCTGGGATGTAGGCGGTGACTTCAAAACCAGAGGTCAGCCTTACCCGAGCCACCTTCCGCAGCGCCGAGTTGGGTTTTTTCGGGGTGGTTGTGTACACTCTGGTGCAAACTCCGCGCCGCTGGGGGCAACTCTTGAGAGCTGGCGATTTGGTTTTTTTCTGCGTTTGTTCCCGTGCTGAACGGATGAGTTGCTGAATAGTGGGCATGAGTTACGGCATTTCTAGCTTTTTGCTGAATATAGTGATTTGGCTGCATCCGCACTGAAAGTCCCTTCCCCTCTGGGGGGACGGGATGAATGAAAATAATTATGGGTAAGTGAGGATACCAGACTCTGTATTGTACACGACGCGAGTTTCTTTGGCAAGAAATTTACAGGGCGGGCGCTCAAACTTCCTTCCTTGCTGCAAGTTGTCCGGGGGCGAACGCAACGGGCGAATGGTATGTAACATCCTATTGTTTAGGCATAACTCAAATATTGTCAGATTCCTTAGCAAAACATATGGCGATCGAAACAGCGCGATCTTTCGAGCAAATTACCCTTGTTTGGAGACGCTCATTAACTCCAGCCTGCGATCGCATCACAGTCTCTCGCCGATCGACATCACATAAAGTTATCTAAAATTGCCCCAGAATAAGAAATATACATTAAGTTAACGGCAGATGACAACCAAAGCTTATATTTCTGAATATGGAATTTCCGAACTTTACTTGAACATTTGGAAATCGGGTAAGATCGATCGGACTGTGTTCCACCAAATTCAATACGCAATTAATTCTCACAGTTTAAAAAGTTCAGAGGATAGAAAAATTGTCAGCAGGCTGCTGTATGCAGTACGGCGGGGATGGGTGTCAGTGATGGACTGAGTTGCTTGGGAGTTTTGAGTGCGGGCGCTAGATTGCTTCGTGACTTCGCAGGCGTAGCGTCGTCAATGAGTTTTGAGATTGCCTCGCACAGCTCACTACGCACAGAGGGTGCATGAGTTGTCAGCTAAAATCTCATCCATAAAATTAGAGGACTCTCAATATAGATTCACCGTTCTTGAAAAGCAATATTAAGGTAAAAGGACTGCGTATGTTTAATTCTACAGAACTGCTGATCGAGGCTTTCATCGCACAACTTCAGAACGGGTACAGCCGCACTTACGGAGGGTACAAATCAGACTACGCTGACATTATTGCTTGGGTGGGCGCAATGGCATTAGAAAACATTGCCAACAGCGACGCTCTTTATCACAATGTAGAACACGCCATTTGCATTACCTTAGTCGGTCAAGAAATCTTGCGGGGAAAACACATTCGCAAGGGCGGAGTCTCCTGCGAAAACTGGCTGCACTACATCATTTCTCTGCTGTGCCAAGACATCGGATATGTTAAAGGAGTTTGCCGACAAGACCAAGCATCAGAAGGATTGTATGCTACGGGAAAAGATGGGATGAGAATTGCACTTACTCCCGGTGCAACAGCGGCCAGCCTAGCTCCTTACCGAGTTGACAGAGCAAAACTGTTCATTGACGAGCGCTTCGGCAACCACAAGCTAATTAATGCTGAGATCATTAAGCATAACATAGAACAGACTCGTTTCTCGGTGCTTGACGGTAACACTGACGATGATGCAGTTAATTACTCTAGTTTAGTTCGCGGTGCTGACTTGATAGGTCAGCTTAGCAACCCCCAATATTTGCAGAAAATTGGCGCGCTGTTTTACGAGTTGGAAGAAAGCGGTGCTACTAAAGTTTTAGGCTATCGACATCCGGGCGACTTGCTGCAAAGCTACTCTAAGTTTTACTGGAGCGGCATTTATCCTCACATCAGCGAATCGCTAGATTACTTGCAATTGACGCAGGAAGGCAAACAGATTGTTGCTAGTTTGTATGCTAATGTATTTCGGATGGAACACCAACGTTGCGATTCTGAGGTTGCTTGATTGCCAACTATTTGTATGTATAACTGATACACTTGCTCCTCAACAAAGGAGCTTTTTTTGAATCCTCCCGTTTTAGTCGGAAATGAACAGGAATTATATTATGTCATGCAAATTGCTTACTATATTGGCGATTTCACTGTTTATTGTTAATAACAAAAGTGTGACGCAAACATATTAAACTAAATATTATTCCTCACTCATCTCATCCTCCATTTCCGAATTATATCTTGGACACGACCAATTGCTGGGAACTAAAGAAGGCCATCCCTCCCGCAGCGCTTCCAAACAAACAGCGCGCACGGTTAACTGACAGTCAAGCAATTCTACACCAGCTTTTTCAACTTGCTTTTTGCCAATCTTTAAAATCGATTCATCGCTAAATTCAAAAGTCTTGTGACACTGAATGCATACCAGGTGATGATGATGGTGCAATTCCAGCAAATTTAGTTCGTAATGTTTATGTCCTTCTGCTAATTCTAGTTCGCGCAAAATTCCGATTCTGGCTAACAAATGCAGAGTTCTATACACAGTAGATAAACCAATTCGTTCTCCTTGATTTTGTAAAGTTTTGTATAATTCTTCGGCACTCAAATGATTGCCTTGTCGCAGATTTTGAAAGACACTCAAAATAGTTTCTCGCTGCGGAGTCAGGCGGCAGCCTCTCTGGTTGAGTTCGACTTTGAGTGAGTTAGCGCTGTATAAATTCATGTCGGAAAAAAATCAATAAGTTGAACGAAGATTGTAGTGGATTATTTGTTATTTATTCGTGCTTTTTTTTTGCGACTATTCTCAAGTGTATTTTCCTTAAGAATCCATCTATCTAATTTTAAAATCCCCCTAACTCAAAGTAGAACTGAAGGAGTAGTTGTCGGTATTGCTGCGTAATTTTTCTGAAGTTTAGAGCGCTGTTGGCGAGCGGCATTTGTTAAACAAGTTTTAGTTTAAAAGTCAGTCAAACTAATCGCATCTCCAGTACAAGCAACGCCAGGCCGCGCTGTACATTTGAGGCGGTAGTCATGAGTAAAAAACTCGCAATCTGAACGAGGGATTTGATACAAGCGCTTGATTTGATACACTCCTTCTGGCAATGTTACTGACAGACAGCACAAAAATCATCAAAGTGGCGATACAGAAATAGTAAAAAAAGACAGTCATGCTGAGCTCATTAGGTGAATCGCGCCAACGGGGAAGTACGGATAAGTATGGACAATTTTGCCTCCCGCACCGACGCCCCAGCCTAGTCTGGCTAGGTTGGGCAACAGGATTAAGGCTCGTTCGTACAGGGGAAATTTTGGGTTGAAGCGGGAAAGCTCAAAAAGGGTATAAGCTCCCGCCCAGAGGACGATGAGGCCGACGTGGGCGACGCGGGCAGCGAGCAAACGCCGGAAAGATTGGTTAAGCAGGGGTTGCCGGCCCACCAGGGAAAGGATTCTGCTTCGGCTGGGAAGGATTTGTTTACCATCCTTGTCACGGCGATTTACCTCTTGAGAAAGATCTCAGTTGAGTTTTAAGCGTTGGCGGCTTATTGATATAGATAATCAACAATTTTGGCGGTTTCGTCAAGGATTATTAATAAACTATTTGATTAAATTTAGTGAAGATATATAACGAGGTTGCCGAAAAGCTCCTCAAATTAAGCTTTGAGTCGGTTTGAGCGATCGGCTAGCACAAGTTTTCTTAGTGGCGTAGGTTGCCAATAAGTAAATATTTCTGGATTTATTGATAAATAATTTTACTAAGGTGCAGCAATTGACCGAAAGCAGCCAAGCTACAAGCCCCCGGATCGCGGCCGTGGAGACAGATAAAAGCTCCGCATCGTTCTTATCAGTCCTGGAGGCAAAAACCCGGTCTCTGCACGTAATTTGGTCATACACGCTCGATCGCGACAACGAGAAACCGGGTTTTTTTGGGGAAGCGTGTGTCTAAGACCGTTATCTCAGGCGAACGGATTTATCGAGAGTGAGTAATTCTCAAATCTCAAATCGGCTGGCTGGCATGGATATTGCAAATAAAAAGCCTGAGACCAAGTTTTCCCAGGCTTGTTTAGCTAGATTTGTAGTTACTTGTTGCATCTGGCGTGCTAGTTCAAGCAGATGATTTGGTTTCTTCGGCTACTTGCTCGTTGCTTGGTAATTCCAGACAATAGCCGGCCCCGTATACGGTTTTTATGTACCGAGGGTGGCGGGGATCGGGTTCCATCTTGGTTCTTAGGTGTCTGATGTGTACGCGAATTGTTTCGATGTCGTCGTCGGGGTCGTAACCCCAGACTTCTTTGAGAATTTCGCTGGGAGAGACTGTTTGACCGTGGCGCTGGAGCAAGCAGTGGAGCAACTCGAACTCTAGGTGGGTCAGTTTGACTGTCTGAACGTACCAAACCGCTTCAAACCTTTCGGGGACAAGGGTCAGCGGGCCGTAATTCAGGATTTCTGAGTGTTTGGCAGCTTGGGGGATGCGGTCTGTACGCCTTAGTAGGGCTCGCACTCGCGCTAGCATCTCTTCTAGTTCAAAGGGTTTAGTCAGGTAGTCGTCCGCGCCGGAGTTGAAGCCTTCTACTTTGTCTTGGGTTTGACTTAAGGCTGTCAACATCAAGACGGGAATGTCTGAGGTGCGATCGTCACGTCGCAACCGCTGACATACGGTGAATCCGTCTACTCTAGGCAGCATCAGATCTAGCATGATCAGGTCGGGGAGCAGTTGTATTGCTAGTGCCTGACCTTTAATGCCGTCTTCTGCCTGGGTGACTTCGTAGCCAGCCATTTCTAGGTTGACGGCTACGAGTTCGGCGATCGCCGCGTCATCATCAATAACAAGTATCCGGGGCATCATTATTTATCTCACCGCTAACCAGATGGTGGAGGCTACAGCCTTCTGGGGCTTCCAGGTAACTTTAACGAACAATTTTTTAATTTTAAGCTTCATTAAGAACTTTTTGAGGTATGTAAATATTATTGTACTAATTATAAGGGCTAGGAGACCTTATTAGAAAGGTGTTTGCCATAAATCTGGTCCGGGGTTGGTGCGATCGCGATCGGCCGCTTAAACTTTAGCAGGATGCGCGCGCTTTCACAGGTGGCGACTGTCATTGCATTTGAGATTTTAGAGCCAACTCGCTGTCGGTTTGCTGGCAAATTAGTCGATCGAGCTGTTTCGCCATCAAGCTTGCTTTGCCTCCGCGACCTGAAATAGTGTGTTCTTTTGAGGTCAAGGTTTCCCACGGTCAATCACACAAAAATTATAAAACTTTTTAACCTATTTGTTAAATTTAGATAAAAAAATTTTTTGACTGTTGGCGCTTGCTTTTTTTAGCTTTTGACTGTACAGTTTAATACTTGGAATATGATTAATAATCTTTAAAATCTCATATTCCGCTCATTAAATCTTATCATCTCCGATAGGGAAAGTCAATCCCCAAACCCTAAAATTTTGGGTCGATTTTTGCCAAGTCAAGCAAATTTTGCGATCGCCCTAGCATCTGGCATATAACTATCGAGAAACTGCCGATAAAATGCCTGCACAAATACCGAAAACTAGCTAGTTGGCTCTTGGAAAGACTGAGTATTTTTGCTCGTAAAAGTTGCCTTACCGCCTAATTTTTGGAAGTAAAGACCGCCGACTGTTACTAAGAATAGTGTATAACCAACAGCTTGCAAAAGATAGAGTCGATCTCTGTATCCAAATAGTGATTTAAGAACGATTCCCGGAAATTGGCGATCGGGCAAAATTGCCGCTGCATTCCACACCATCGGCCCTAAAATACAAGAGTGGATGTGTGCAGAGCGATCGAAATAAACACAAATCGCTGCATACTTGCTATCCGTCTGCGACAAAATGGCAGCGGCTTGGTCAAAATGTTTGAGGGCAGATACTGCTAAACCGGCTACAATTAGCAGCAACAAAATCCCCATAAACTTGAAAAACTGGCGGATATCAATTTTGACACCCCACTTGAATAGTAGCGCGCCAATGATTGCCGCCCCAGTCAAACCGCCCAAAGCTCCCAAAGCGGGACTCCAACCTTGTTGAAACTGAGCGCTGACAAATATAACTGTTTCAAAACCTTCGCGCAGTACCGCAATAAAAATTAAGCCAAATATGCCCCAGCCGGCATTGGTATTTTCTGTCAAAGCTGCTGTAACTGCTCCTTCAACTTCTTCTTTGAGAAAGCGCGCTTGCTGAGTCATCCAAATTAGCATCCAGCTTAGCATTGCTATGGCAACAATTCCCAGAGAACCTTCGAGCAGTTGCTTAATTACTGGTGCGTAAGGCTGATTTGATGTTGAGAGCGCGTCGAGCAACTGATTGAATAATGCAGCTACACAAGCGCTAGCAGCAATGCCGGCTGCGATACCTGTATAAACCCAAGAATTGAGGTGACTTTGCTCTGATTTTTTTAAGCAAGCTAGGACAATTCCCACGACTAAGGCGGCTTCAACGCCTTCGCGGAGGGTAATTACAAAAGTTGGGATGGCTTCAGTAAAGTTCATTTTTTGATAACAGCTAATTTGTAGTTAGTCCTTAAGTCCTTAGCAACTTTTATTTGAGCGCTAGCCGAATATCAAATTATTTAACCGCGAAGGCGGGTTAGCGCTCTTGTCGCAAAGGAATAGAAAGAAGAGAAGGAGCAGGTCTTCTTAAGACGGTTCGGGAGTAACTAAGGACTAATAAATAAGGACGGCGGAGTATTACTTCCCTTAACTAAAATCCCGCAGCATTTTTTTTAGTTCTACTTGGTGCAATTCTTCTTGTCCAATCAAACTACGGGCATATTCTTCCAGATAAACACTGGCGTTGGTCACTACTTCAAGTAAAGATTTATACTTTTTGAGCGCTTTTTTTTCGTGATTTAGACTTTCTTCCAAAAGGTCTTTTACCGAGTGTTTGTAGGTTTCTTCGATCGTAGCAATTTTTTGGGTGGGATGCCCTTCTAAACCTGTTAAAATTTCTCCGGCTTGTTGGGCGTGGAGTAGGGATTCGGTTGCTTGTGCTTTAAAAAACTGTACGATGGGAATCCGGTTTGGCCCTGTCACCATGAGTGCATAATGGGTGTAGCGCACGACTCCGGCTAGTTCCCATTCCATGATGGTGCATAGCAGTTCTTGGGTTTTTTTCTCGTCAAGTTCTTTCATTTGTAGTTTTAGATGTAGAATACCTTACAGGCCGCTGCTTATATTATCACATTTAAGTTAAAAAGTAAAAGTAAGGCGCACTGTGTACCTTACCGGATAGGTGTTGTATGTGAGTTACGGGTTAACTTCTAAGGTTCCAGTAGGACGAAATACTACAGTAAACTTAGCGACTGGTGCTGCACTGTTGCTGTTGCTAGTCTCGGCAGATTTGAGCAGATTTGGCAAAGGAGTTTCTTGGGTGCAATCCTTGGCTGGTTGATTGAGGGACTCGAAATTGCCGATCGCCCCATCTTGACTGACGCTGACCCTATAGACTAGATTTTGAGTGAAGGTAGGGCTAGTTTGCCAGCTTCGATCCATGCGATCGTAGACTGTCCCGGTTAACTCCTCTAGCTTTGCCCGATCCGTAATTTCTGCTGTCTGATTGATTTGATAGAGCGTCTGAACTTCTTGCTGGGCCGCTGATACAGGCACAGCGGTTTTTCCGTACTTAGTATGCTAAATATGATAAGAAAATGCCAAAAAAGCCAAGCTGGCATTTCAAAATTATGATAATTTATCAAACCAAATCCACTGCCTTTTAACAGTTTTATTTTATTATTAATGCCTTCAAATATTCCGTTATTTGTTATTTGTTCAAAATATCCTGCTACCTCCACCAACCACCTTTTAATGGTGTTTAGGCTCTTTTAATAGTACGGCTCTGCTTTTTTCAACCAATCGATTAGTCCTAATATTTCCGTACTTAAATTTTTACATTTTTCAAATATATCGTGAAACTCTTCTTTTAAGGAGTGATAATTTTTACAAGCAGTGAGGCTGACTGCACTTATAATAATTTTGCTTTTTGTTCCTGAAATAAGTCAGACTCAGCTTTTAAAAGTATATATTTACTACCTTTCTCTCCTACCAAACAATTTAGCTATTTCTTTGATTTCTAGTGATTCGGCTGCTTGTTTTTGGTCAATTATGGCTTGATTTAATTCTTCGTGTCTCATTTTGGTGACATAAAATATGTCTACCATATTCACAGCATTTAGACATATCTTTTTCACCAATTATTTATAATTGCCACTCATATCCATGCTGACTTCTTCTATTTGGTCGCTTGACTTGTTCTCCCCATTTTAGCAGAACTTTTTCGATTGATGATTCTTTTTCTGATGCAAAACCTAAATTTTTATGGGTCGATAGCTCTAGTAATACCACAATTAATTTTAATTAAAATTTTAATTTTAATTTTAGTCAAATAACTTCATCTATTCCCAATCGGCGCAATTCTTGTACATTTACATTGATTACACTTTCAGCTACTACTGTAACCATTGACTCAACTTGTTCGGCTTTTAATCTGTAAGGTGTTGTCGCTGTGGGAAAATTTGTCGGCTTTAAGTTTAAGCCTTGGCAGGCGGTTGGTATGGCCAAAAACATCGGCAATGCTGCTAAATTCCTGGGGCCTGCTCTAGCAATTGTTTCGGTAGGAGTAGATATTTTACAAATGGGACAAGAACATGAGCGAGAAAAGCAAATGTCTGATGTTAGTCGCGATATAACGAGTAAATTTCAATTAACCGCAAAAGACTTGGAAAATCAGATTGAAATACAGCTCTTTGAATTTGAGCAACAGGTTTACGGAGAGATTGAGAAGCAAATTGCAGCCGCTCGCCAGAAGGAAGAGGAAGTGATTTATGCTTCTAATACTTGGGTTCAACAACTGGCAGAAATCCGTAAGGATTTTGACGCGATTATCCAGTACATCACTAAGGCAACAGCTAATCCGAATACTTGAATCTGATGAAAAAGCGCGATCGCCCTTACGTCCCAATTTGTCACAAAGCCGGATTTAAGGGCGATCGGATATAAGCATCAACAAGCGATGGAGGAAACGGCAATGCCGTTTCCCTACCCCAAAAAAATCATTCCCCGCAGTTTAAGGATCTAAGCATCGCCAGATTAATCGTAGGGAAACGGCATTGCCGTTTCCTGATTTCTGGCTACGCTTACAAATTGCAACTCATATCCCCAGATAATTGACTGAAACGCGCATTTTCCCGGTAGTCAACCGGACAGTCAATCACGCAAGGAACATCTTGAGCAAGGGCTTCTTTGAGGATGGGAATTAAATCAGTTGTAGATTCAACTCGATAGCCTTTTAAACCCATACTTTCGGCAAATTTTACAAAGTCGGGATTGCCAAATTTGATGAAATCTGAATGACCGAAATAATCTTCCTGCTTCCATTCAATTAAGCCGTAACCGCCGTCATTAAATATGAGAGTAACAAAATTAGTACCGACGCGCAAAGCAGTTTCTAACTCTTGACAATTCATCATAAAGCCGCCGTCTCCGGTGGCTGCTACTACTTTGCGATCGGGATAAACGAGTTTTGCTGCCACCGCACCGGGAATCGCAATTCCCATCGCCGCAAATCCGTTGGAAATTAAACAGGTATTTGGGCGATCGCAGTGATAGTGCCGCGCGATCCACATTTTGTGAGCTCCCACATCAGATATGACAATATCTTCCGGGCCCATTACTTGCCGCAAATCGTAAATAATTTTTTGCGGCTTGATCGGGAAACCGTCGTCGGCTGCATATTGTTCGTACCCAGCCCGAATATCAGCCCGCAATTGCTTAGCAAAAGGGTCTGTTTTCTCCATGCGATCTGCACGCTGCAAAATTTCATTTAGCGAATCAGAAATATCCCCCACAACTTCTACAAGAGGAATATAGCTGCTGTCAATTTCGGCTGGCAGAGCTCCAACGTGAATAATCGGAATTTTGCCGTCTGGATTCCACTTTTTCGGGGAATATTCAATCAAATCGTAGCCAACAGCAATCACTAAATCCGTTTCTTCAAAAGCACAGCTAATGTAATCTCGTTTTTGCAATCCCGTCGTCCAAAGTGCCAAAGGATGAGTGTAAGGAATCACACCTTTGCCCATAAAAGTATTAGCTACAGGAATATTTAATCGAGTAGCAAATTCTGTCAAAGCATCGCTGGCATTAGCCCGAATCGTGCCATTTCCTACTAGAAGTAAAGGACTTTTTGCTTTGGAAATTGCCACAGCCGCTTTATTCAGACTTTGATAAGCGCCAAAAGTTTTTTCGCGGTTGTCTTTGCCGAGCGGATTTCCTTCAACAGCCATTGCTGCGATATTTTCTGGCAAGTCAATGTGAACTGCACCGGGCTTTTCACTTTGAGCTACTTTAAAGGCTTTGCGGACAATTTCTGGCGTGGTACTGGGTCTGACAATTTGAGCGTTCCACTTAGTAACGGGCGCAAACATGGCGACCAAATCTAAATATTGGTGCGATTCTATGTGCATTCTGTCCGTACCGACTTGTCCGGTAATTGCTATTAAAGGAGCGCCGTCTAAGTTGGCGTCAGCAACTCCTGTCATTAAGTTAGTTGCGCCGGGACCCAAGGTGGACAAGCAAACGCCGGCTTTGCCGGTAAGACGGCCGTAAACGTCGGCCATGAAAGCTGCGCCTTGTTCGTGGCGAGTAGTAATAAATTTAATTGAAGAGTTTCTCAGGGCTTCTAGAACTTCTAAATTTTCTTCTCCGGGAAGTCCGAAGACGTATTCTACGCCTTCATTTTCTAAACATTTGACCAAAAGTTGAGCTGTGTTCATTTCCGTTTTTTTCCTCGGTAAGTGGGTATTTTATTTCTTGGTCAACTTCTCGTAAAACTACTAATTTTTAATTTATCACCGCCGACAAACGCGGATGAATTTAGAGTTTTGCCAGAAGTTGACTGAGTGCGCGCTTATTTTACCCACACTGTTTTAATGTTAACAAATTCCTGAATTCCTTGGATGCTCAATTCGCGTCCGTAACCGGAGCGTTTGATGCCGCCGAAGGGCAATCTCGGGTCTGATTTTACTAAACCGTTGATGAATACCGCGCCGGCCTCTAGTTCGGAAATAAAGCGATCGCTCTCTGAGTTTACTGTCGTCCAAGCTGCCGCACCCAAGCCAAAAGATGTGCTGTTTGCGAGGGCGATCGCCTCATCAATGCCTCCAACTCGGAATACTAAAGCTACCGGGCCGAAAAACTCTTCTTGACGCGCCGCAGCATCCGGAGGAATGTCTGCCAGAATAGTTGGCAAGTAGAAATTGCCTGCTTTCTCTGATAATGGGCGGCCGCCTGTTAGAAGTTTTGCTCCCGATTGGATGCAAGCTTGCACTTGATTGTCCAAGTCTTTGAGAATTGTGGGGGTAGCCAAAGGGCCGATATCGGTTTCGGGCAACATCGGATCGCCTACTTTTAATAGCTTGAATTTTTCCACAAATCCTGTGATAAATTCGTCGGCGATTTCTTCGGCTAAAATAAAGCGTTTTGCGCCTATGCAAGATTGACCGTTATTGAGTATGCGGGATGTGACGGCAGTTGATAAAGCTGCTGCTATATCGGCGCTTGACATCACAATAAATGGGTCGCTTCCTCCCAATTCCAGCACTACTTTTTTCAAATTTTTGCCCGCATTTGCTGCCAAACTTTCACCCGCTGCTTCGCTACCGGTGAGAGTTGCTGCTTTGATGCGATCGTCCGCAACGATATTGGCTACCTTGTCCGAACCCACTAACAAAGTTTGAAAAACTCCTTCGGGAAAGCCAGCTTGGGCGAAAATTTCTTCGATTTTCAAAGCGCACTGAGGCACGTTGGAAGCGTGTTTGAGCAAGCCGACATTGCCCGCCATCAGCGCCGGCGCGGCAAACCGAAAAACTTGCCAAAATGGGAAATTCCACGGCATGACGGCTAAAATAGCGCCCAGCGGTTGGTAGCGGACAAAGCTGCTGCTAGCGTCAGTGGTTGCCGGTACGTCTGCCATAAATTGAGCGGCATTTTTGGCGTAATAGCGGCAAACTAAGGCGCATTTTTCCACTTCGCCGATCGCAGATTTGAGCGTTTTGCCCATTTCCAGGGTCATCATTTCAGCGTAAATTTCGCGATCGCACTCCAATATCTCGGCAGCTTTCTGCATCCACAGAGCTCTCTGCTCAAACGGCACGTAGCGGTATTTGTTAAAAGCTTGCTGCGCTAATTCCAGCTTAGCTTCTATTGCCTCATCCGTTATCGGATCGAAAGTTTTCAGCGTTTCTCCCGTTGCTGGGTTAATAGTAGCAATAGCCATTGTTTCATCTCCTGTGTGAAAACACAAAACTCCCTTCTAGTATTCAAGCTAGACCGGGAGTTATATCAAGGTCTTACAAAATGGGAATTTGCCAGCCACGTTTTCAGGTCTTGCCAATTTGCAAGTATCGGATTTGTTTAAATCTCTCTACTTTTAATTATAGTTCAAAATCTCGATCGCAAATCTTAAGAAAATTTATCTCTGTGCGAGTCCCAGACATCGGGGCGATCGCAAACCGACCGACAATCTGACTTACGCAACAATCATAGCGATAGGGGCAACCGCGGGGAGATTGTCCCTACCAAGGAGGGACAGGAATACTCTTCTTTATTAAGGGGAATGCGAGGGGATCGGGACTTCGATACACAATTAAAAATTAAAACCGACATCTTGCAGCATTCTGAAGGTAGGGTGCGCGGTGCGCACCTTACTAATTAGATTCAGCCTTCACCCACATCAAATAGATTGTTCCTGAACGTAATCCTGCACGTAAGACTGATAGTAATACCTGCTGCCTTTATCGTTATTCGCCACCATTCCCAACAGCGGAATCCCCGCCATTTTCAAATCTTCAAAAGCCAACAACAGCGCCTCCCGCTCAGTTTGATTCAGCCCCACTACCAGCATCAATCCGTTAGTGTGAGCGGCCAACAAATTCGCATCCGCCAAACCCAAAAGCGGCGCAGTATCGTAAATAACTAAGTCAAAATGACTTGACAAAGCTGCCATTAAATGCTGCATTTTTTTGGAAGAAAGCACCTTTGTGGGATCGAGAGGAACCGGGCCGGAAGTTAACACAAACAAGTTTTCATCGCGGGGCGATCGCAAAATCAACTGTTCCACATCCACATCATCCGCGATCGCATTGTGCAAGCCTTGCCAATTCGGTAAACCAAGCATTTCGTGCACCTGCGGCCGCCGCAAATCGGCATCCACCAACAGCACTTGCTGGCCCATTGCAGCCGCTGCCCGCGCCAGATTTACTGCTACAGTAGACTTGCCGTCAGCTACTTGACAAGAAGTAATTACGCAAGAATTGATCGGAGTATCAACGTTTAGCAACCGAATATTAGCATTGAGCGATCGAAAAGCTTCTTGAAAAGCATCCGTCGGCATCGGCGAACTTGCCACCTCCACCGGACTTGTCTCAGCAGGAGGAAGTCTCAAAATTTTATCGCTAGCAGGAATTACCCCCAACAAAGGCAGCCGAATCGAATGTTTGACATCCTCCGGAGTGTGAAACACCGTTTTATTCTTAAACCGTTCCGCCAACTGCGCCGCCAGCATACCGAACAGCAAACCAGCCACTCCCCCTAAAGCCAAATTCAAAGGCATAATCGGAGCAACAGCCATCAACTCGCCATTTTTGTAGCGCGGAATTTCCGGCTTAGCAATAACTTCCCAAGCCACCTCTTTTTTGCCCACAGCTTCAAGCTGCAAAGCTTGCTGTTTTGCCAGCAAACTATTCAGCGTATTGTTAGTCAAATCCAACTCGCGCTGCAAATCGGAATAGCGCCGCAAAATCACTGGAAATCCTTGAGAGTATTGATTCAACTGCTTAGCAGCTTGTTCCAAAACTTGATTCCGCACGCCCAGTACCTGAATTAAATTAGCAGTACCGATAAACTGCTCAATTAACTTAATCCGCACCGGATCTTGAAAAGCCAGCACTTGCGAATTTACCTTACCTAAATCAGTTCCCAGAACCTCTTGGGCTTCTTTCTTCAACAACGGAATCAGGTTCTTGCGCTGTTCTCGCAACAATTGCATTTGCGGAGTTTGGTCTGTAAATGTAGCCGAGTTAATCGCAATTTGCCCTTCTAATTGCTGCAATTGAGTCAGCATCGCTTGATAGCGGGGAGCTTGACTCAGAGCCGATGCCATCAGCGCTTGCTGCTGGTTTAGTCCGAGCTGATTTTGCAGATTGGAATAGAGCAATCTCTGTTGATTTAGCTGCGTTTGTGCGTCCAATCTTTGCGTTTGAAGTTGGCTGATTTGCTGTGCGAGTTGTTGAGTTTGAATTTGCGGGTCGATAAAATTGTACTGCTGCCGCAATTTTTGAATTTCTGTTTGCAGAGCTTGTTGGCGTTTTCGCTGGTTGGGAATTTGCGATTTCACAAAATCCAGAGTCTGACTAATTTGAGTTCTAGTATCTTGCACGCTGTAGTTGCGGTAGCCTAGCGCAACTTTCCCCAAAACAAACTGAATTTTTTTGGGGTCATAATCCCGATATCTAACTTCAATAATCTTGGTATTTTTGAAGCGATTAATTGACAGCCTGGTCTGCTGAGAAAACGGCAAATTATCGGCTTTTTGATTCAAAAGGTAGTTGTAATTTATTTCGGGATATTTAGCCTGCAACTCTTTAATAATTGGCGACATCACTTGCGGGCTTTGCAAAACTTGAATTTGCGATTCGTAGTCAAAATCGGGATTTTCGGTCGTCGCGGGGGCCGCTGGTTGCAGTTTCAGCTCACCCGAGTAGATTTTTGCTAAAGTATTTTGCGTAACAGCGGGTTCTACTAATAATTGAAAACGCCCTTCGTACTCACTTTTTTGATTCAGCGTCCAGGCAAAAACCCCGGTGGTCACAGCCGCTGCTACGCCGATGACTAAGATAGAGCGACTGCGGCAAACTTCCCAAAAACTTAACTCTTCTTCCTCTATTTGGTCTCTGCCTAAAAATTGCTCTTGTTCATAAAGAACGGAAGATGTTTTTTGCAGATCTGCGGCTTTTTTATGGTTATTAAAAAGTGCTAGTTGAGATTTTTTACCTGGTTTCATTTGATTTCTACAACTTATTAGTTTAAACGTCTGTACCGCTTGCGCAGTTTCAGCTACCCGGTTGATTCCTAGATATTTAGTTACCCAACCGATTTTTTTCTAGAAAGCGGGTTTATGAAGCCTTAATGCTAGTCTATTCAAATTACTGAAAAATATTGAACAACCGAAATATTCCTAACAGCGGGCTTAAAGGAGCGAGAGTCCCGCCTACATTATCCGAGAACGTAGCGCGGCCCGATCGCCTTACCATAATTACATCATTATTTTGCAGTTTGGGATTAGTTTCCTCATTAGCTGTTGCAGAAAAATTAACCTTAACAGTTAGCTGCGAAACAGTGCCGTTAGGATTGAGGCGAATTAAATCCACCGAATCCATTTGGGCCCGCGCTTTATTAAAACCTCCCGCTGCTACCAGCGCTTGATTTAAAGTAGTGTTGGGCAGCACCGCAATCGCTCCCGGTTTCACGACTTCTCCCACAACGTTCACCTTAATCGTATCCGGTGAAAAATTAGAATTAGCAACTTGTTCGTCTTGGACTGCATCGAGATTTTCGGCTTTGGGAACGATTACCGTATCTCCCTGTTGCAGTGCTAAATCTTGGGATACATCTGCTGCTTCCAAAAGTTGCCACAAATTCACATTAATAATTTGTTCTGTACCCGCCCGCGTCAGGCGGCGAACTTGTATTTGTCTGATATCAGCTACAGGCGTAATGCCGCCCGCCATTTTAATTGCCCTCGTTACAGTTTGCTGCAAAACAGTTTCCCCGCCGTTGGTTTCGCTGGCAGCAAACAAACCAGAATTTTCACCCATTTCATTCTCTTGTACCCTACTTTGAGCCTCTTTTGCCAAAGTATAAGTACCGGGGCGAGTTACTTCGCCCACCACAGCAATATTAATTGCTTGAGTGCTTTGTCCGGTAATGTTAGCTACGGCTAAAGTCGGTGCTTCTTGGCGGTTGAGGCTAGTTACAGTGGGAATAAATATAGTATCGCCGTCGCGCAAAGTCATATCTGCCCGCAAATCGCCGTTTTGCAATAATTCCCACAAATCCACACTAATAATTTGTTCCGGTGCGTTGCGCTGGGGGCGGCGGATTTTGATTTGTCGCACGTCTGCTGACTGCGTAATTCCGCCGGCCATTCGCAGAGCCCGCGATATCGTTGGCATTTGAGTTCCCATTTGCTCTGCTGTGCCTCCGGGGCCTGCTGCTGAGGATATTGTATAGGCTCCGGGGCGGTTGATTTCGCCCGCGATCGCAATTTGCAAAGGACGCGGTGCTAGCAATTTCAGCGTAATCCAAGGACGTTTGAGGTATTTGCCGTATCGCTCTTTCACAGCATTAGAAGCTTGTTCTAGGGTCATCCCGTACACCGAAACGCTGCCAATTAAGGGCAAACTCAGGGAACCGTCGGCCTGTACTTGGTGCTGACCGTTGGGGCCGCTGTATTCCGGGACGTTGAAGATGTCCATTTGAATGCGATCGCCCGCGCCTAAAGTGTAAACTTCCGATCGTACACTTGAAGGTGCACTTGCCGGAACCGCCGGAAATCCCTGAACCGGAGGCACGGGTACTGGAACAGCAGAACCAGGAGGAGGAGGAGGAGGAGAGAAAGCAGGAGGAGGAGGCAAAAACTGGGCCATCGCCGGAGATGAACCCGCAGCCAGCGCTGAAACTGTTAAAAATTTGACCGTAAAACCTTTGACAGTATTGAATTTTGAATAGTTTTTGCTCGCCATCGCCTTTTGCCCCTATCCGCTTCCTACCCCGCCACCATCAAATGTAACCCAACTCTTCTAACTTGCTCAGAACTTTTTTAACACTCTCTTCCACACTTTCTCGCTCTGTGTCACAAATAATCTCAGGATTGAGCGGTTCTTCATAAGGATCGTCAATTCCCGTAAAACCCTTAATTTCTCCGGCTCTGGCCTTAGCGTACAGCCCCTTGACATCGCGACCTTCGCACACTTCTAACGGCGCTGTGACATATACTTCAACAAAATTTGGCTCCATTGCTCTAATTTCGTCGCGAATTGCTCTGTAGGGGCTAATAGCTGCGGTCATTGCGGCTACTCCATTGCGGCTCAGCAGGTGCGCTACAAATCCAATCCGCCGAATATTAGTATCTCGGTCTTCTTGGCTAAATCCCAAACCTTTTGATAAGTTGGTGCGAACTACATCTCCATCCAATATTTCAACTTTGCAACCTCTTGCCTTCAATTCAGGTTCTAGAGCTTTGGTGATAGTTGTCTTGCCGGAACCGCTCAGCCCGGTGAACCACAAAATAAAACCTTTTTCCATTTTCAATTGCTTGGTTAGTAGTGAATAGTGGGGAAATTACGCGACTTATTATTTTACTGTCGCGGTTCCCCATTTTCTGATTCATTCTGATTTGAGATGCGCTCTGACTTTCACAATAACTAATTTTTTTATTAACCGCAGAGGACGCAGAGGACACAGAGGAATAGGGAAGATGAGAAATAGGTAATCTTAAAATCCGTAGGATGCGCCGGGCCGTGCACCTTACATTCTATGCGGGATCACCAACGCCGAACATCTATCCGTAGCGCACCCATCACCTTACCGATCCCTTCGCAATCTAAAATCTAAAATCTAAAATCTAAAATGGTATTGCCCATGTCCCCAACCTTAAAAGCAGATGTTTTGGTAGTCGGTGGCGGCACCGGCGGCACTGCAGCAGCCGTGCAAGCAGCCCGCCGAGGTGCCAAAACTATTTTAGTAAGCGAATTCCCCTGGCTGGGAGGAATGCTGACTGCTGCAGGCGTTTCGGCCCCGGATGGCAACGAATTAGCAGCTTTTCAAACCGGTTTGTGGGGCGCGTTTCTCCGGGAACTCCAGCAGCGACAGCCGGGAGGTTTGGATTGGGGTTGGGTCAGTTTTTTTACTTACGATCCCCGCATCGGTGCTGAAATTTTTGCTGATTGGGTTAAATGTTTGCCGAACTTGCACTGGATTTCTGGACAAAAAGCTCAAGATGTGCTGTATGAAGGAGATCGCATTTCTGGCGTTCAGTTTGCAGATTTTACGGTTTCCGCCAAAATCACTTTGGATGCAACGGAATTGGGAGATTTGCTGGCTTTAGGGGAAGTTGGGCACCGCTGGGGTTGGGAATTCCAAGCCGAGTGGGGAGAACCTAGCGCCCCGGCTGCCTCTAATGCTCTCACAGAGCGCTATTCGGTGCAAGCTCCGACTTGGGTGGCAATTATGCAGGATTTTGGTAAAGGTGCGGCCGGGCCAGAAATTCCCGCCCCGCCTGTTGACAATCCCGATCGATTTATGGGTGCTTGGGACGGTTACACTCCCGAACAATTTCTCAATTACGGCAGGCTGCCAGGCGGATTGTTGATGATTAATTGGCCGATTCGAGGTAATGATTATGGTGAAGGAGTCGATCGACTAATTGCATCTGAAGCATCTCGACAAGAATTCCTGCAAGAAAGTCTGTGGCACACTCAATGTTTCGCCCGCTTCATTCAAACGCAACTCGGCCGCCGCTACGGCTTAGCACAGAATATTTTCCCCATTTCCACGATCGAAAATCAACAAAATTCTTCCATTCTTCCTTCCTTTGCCTTACATCCTTACTACCGAGAAAGTCGCCGCTTGCGGGGAGTACAAACAATCACAGAACAAGATATTTTGCCTGTTGTCGGTGGAAGAGTCGCGAAGTTGCCGATAAATTATGAGGGCATTTGTGAAACAATTGCGATCGGCAACTATGCCAACGACCACCACTACACCACTGGCGACATTCCCTTGCAGCCCAAATCTATTCGTTGGGGCGGCCGCTGGACGGGAACTCCGTTTACCATTCCTTACAGCGCGCTAATTCCTGCGAGTACAGACGGTTTGCTAGCCTGCGAAAAAAATATTTCCGTCTCTCACATAGCCAACGGTGCAACTCGCTTGCAGCCAGTTGTCATGAACATCGGACAGGCTGCTGGGATGGCGGCGGCTTTGTGCGCGGAATCTGGATGTCAGCCGCGGGATTTGCCGGTGAGAGTGTTGCAAGAAGCTTTGCTGCAAGATTCCGAGGCGAGTGCGGCAGTTATTCCTTTATTTAATTTGACACGGGATCGATCGGACTGGCTGGATTGGCAACGCTATTATCTCGATCGGCCTCAAGCATATCCCGCCAGCGGCGAATGTCCTTTGTCTGTAGAGAAACAAAGCAGTAAAACAGCAAATACCCACAGCGAGTTTTCGGGCATTTTCCGCCGCCTGCGCGAACAAGACTGGACACTAACGCTGACAAGTCCCGCATCTGTAGCCGGTCAAACTTGGCAACTCGTGACTTTGGACTCGGAAACCGACAGATTTTTACACAGTTGCGAAACCGAAAAGCCTTTGACAGTATGGGGTAGGCTGAATTTTGCCGGTGCTTGGCTGCTGGCGGTATCCGTAGAATTGAAAATGTAAGGTTTTTTGCAGAGATCCGAAAATTGCACAGATATCTATCCTGATAGATCAGGGCAAGTCCGTATCACGTAATAGACACTGACACGGATACTACCCATGCAAACCTACACTGCAATTGCTTTACTGAGCCTGTTGGGCATTACCTTGAGTGCCAGCGCCGCTCGAGCTTTTGAATCTTCACTCCCCATGCTCGAAACTGCCACCGCCCAATATATGTTGTCAGCCCAAACTCAACAAAGGGGCAATCGTTCTCCAGAAAGAGGCAGCGGGCGCAGGAATTTTACTGAGCCTAATGTTTACACTCATCCGCTACAAGATTTCTAAGGGTACTGGACGCCAGCGATTACCACAACTGACTTGGTTTGGGCTGTTTCTTCGATCGCGCGATCGGATTTTCTGGGATTCTAGTTTTTCAGGTTAAGCGACAACTGCACTTTTTGTGAACAGTTATTAGGAGATGCTTTTTTGTGTGATAAATGTTAGCATATAAACCTGGAACCGCCATCTACCTAGAGATAGATTCTAGTAGGTGGCGGTTTTGTATTGAAAACCCTTCAATAAAACAGGAATTAGCCAAAAGCCTCCGATCGTCTGGGTTTTTTAACCGATATCCCTCGCCCTCCCCGCCATATTTTAGTTTGTCAAACCGAGTTTCGGCATCCATGACTATTCAATAATTATCACCTCGGACTCGCCTCAAAGTCTTCGGATCGCAACAGTTATTTACCTTCTCCCCGCCGCAGGTGGGGTTTAATTTTCAACGGCTGCACTATAATTAACGTGCGATGTGCGATTCGTTTAACCGAAATGGATATATATCCAGGGATGGTTAGCCTAACCACATGGTTAGTAAAACTAAATACATATCTAGGTGCAGGATACACAAGTCCTTAGTCCTAGCCTGCAAGTGCAGCAGTGAAAGCATATCCCCTACTCAGTCAGGTAGCAACTAACAGAGTAAAGCGGGGGTAAAAGACAGAACTACTGGTAGCCGAATCTGGTAACTGTTGAGCAAGAGTTCATGTGTAGCGAAAGCAAAGATGTATCTGAACCATCGTTAGTTAAGATGGTCGAACGGCTGATTAAGACCAAGCCAAAAGGCAAGGATAGGGCATAGGCGATTGTCTACATTGACCTATAAGCACCGCTCGTAAACCCGGTGGAGAGCATCACACTAAAAACTCTATCAATGTGTATTTGGAACGAAGTAACTCCCATATATTTCTGGAAATAGGTCGTTTACCAGTAAGTAGCTAACGAATAATATATGAGAGAGGGATTGTGTCAGAAGCCAATGCTCTGTTGTAATGACAGAGATATGCAGACAGATGCACGGTAGCTTCAAAGATAGGAACTCATTAGCAATGAATAAGTCTAAAACGCGGGACAACCCGACGGTGGAATGGAATCAAATCAATTGGCTAAAAGCCGAAAGATTGACATTCAAGTTGCAAAAACGTATCTATCGAGCAAGTGAGCGTGGCGATGTCAAAGCAGTTCGTAAGCTTCAAAAGACCTTGATTAATTCATGGTCTAATAAGGCTCTAGCAGTACGACGGGTTACACAAGACAATACTGGCAAACGTACAGCAGGAGTGGATGGTATTAAATTACTAACACCGAAGCAACGAATTAAGCTAGTAAATCAGCTCAAAACAACTGGTAAATCACAACCGACACGTCGGGTAATGATTCCAAAACCAGGAACTAATGAGTCAAGATCATTAGGGATACCCACAATGTACGACCGCGCCTTACAAGCAGTTGTGAAAGCAGCGCTTGAGCCAGAATGGGAGGCAAGATTTGAGCCAAACTCATATGGTTTTAGACCTGGTAGGTCAAGTCACGATGCGATTGGAGCAATCTTTCTAAGTATCAGATACAAAGCCAAATACGTGCTAGATGCTGATATTGCTAAATGCTTTGACCCCATTAATCACAAGGCGTTACTTGACAAAATCAATACCTATCCACGACTCCGAAAACAAATTAAGTCGTGGCTTAAAAGTGGGGTATTAGACCAAGGTGAAATTTTTCCTACTAAGGAAGGCACGCCACAAGGAGGGGTCATTTCCCCGTTACTGGCAAATATTGCCTTACACGGAATGGAAGAACGGATTAAACAATACGCAAAAACCTTCAAAGGTGGCAAAGATAATAACATCAAAGCCCTAAGTTTAATCCGATACGCCGATGATTTTGTGATTATGCACGAAAACATTGATGTAATACTTGCCTGTCAGAAGATAATTGCCGACTGGTTAAGTGACATTGGCTTAGAATTGAAGTCTAGCAAAACAAAACTAACCCACACCCTAAATGAATACAATGAAAGTGTTGGGTTTGAGTTTCTAGGATTCCACATACAACAGTACAAGGTAGGCAACTATCGAAGTGCAACAAATACAAATGGAACCAAGCTAGGTTTTAAAACGTTAATCACCCCGTCAAAACCTAAAGTTAAAACCCACCTCGCAAAAATAGCCGATGTAATAGACATTCATAACCATGCCCCACAATATGCCTTAATTAAAAGGTTGAACCCAATCATCCGGGGATGGTCAAACTATTACTCAACAGTAACAAGTAAGGTAGTCTACTCAAAGATAGACTCACTTATTTACGACAAATTAAGAGCTTGGGCTAGAAGACGGGGAAAAGGTAACATCAACAAAAACAAATACTGGCGAACAGTAGGCGACAGGAATTGGTGTTTCAGCACAGAACAAGGTTACAAATTAGCCCAACACACAGAAACGTCAATAATAAGACACGTAAAGGTAAAAGGCAATTCAACACCTTATGATGGTAACTGGATTTACTGGAGTAAAAGACGCGGAGAATACCCGGAAACACCAAAAAGAGTGGCAACACTTCTCAAGAAACAAAAAGGTAAATGTACCCACTGTGGTTTGTACTTCACACCTACAGACATTGTAGAAGTTGACCATATCCAACCCCGCTCCCTAGGTGGCAAGGATGAATATAAAAACCTCCAACTTCTGCACAAACATTGTCACGACACAAAAACGGAAGATGACGGCTCCCTCCAAAAGAGCTATGATGGTAATCCGTTTTGAATTGTACTCATAACAAGAGTGAGGTTATCAAGGAGCCGGATGAAGCGAAAGTTTCACGTCCGGTTCTGAAGGAGAGGTAGGGGTAGAAATGCCCCTATCGACTCTAACCACTAACTTATATATAGGTAAACTGTCAGCGCAGAGGGTGCAGCAATCTACTTAAATTGGCCACCAATAAGAACCACTTATGCGGTGTGGATAGCCTTTAAGCCCATGCCCCTGTTACCTCAGGGAAATTAACTAACCTGAATATTAGGGTAGCTGGCAAGCTTTCCGGCGACAGTCGGCTATGCTTGATTCGGCGCTCTCGCAATAATTTAATGGAGGACGACAGAATGCCTCCTAATTTGGCTATTTCGGGGATAGTGATGAAAAATGACTCTTTAGATCTGGTCAAAAGCCTCAGCCCTAGTGCAATGGATCAGATCATGCTATATCTGGCGTTTAGCGCCATGAGAACCAGTGGGCACAGGCACGGGGCGTTTCTAGACGCGGCCGCAACGGCGGCTAAGTGTGCCATTTATATGACTTATATGGAGCAGGACAACAACCTGCGGATGACCGGACACTTGCATCACATTGAGCCTAAACGGGTGAAGGTGATTGTTGAAGAAGTCCGGGAAGCTCTGACTAAGGGAAAATTATTGAAAATGCTCGGTTCCCAGGAACCTAGATATTTGATTCAATTTCCTTATGTCTGGCTGGAACAGTATGCTTGGTTGCCGGGACGCCCTCGGATTCCCGGGAACAACTTGACTGCGGATGAAAAAAAATATCTCGAAGGCAAGATTCCTCCTAATCCCCCTGACGCTCAACTGATCAATTCTTTTCAGTTTATGGAGTTGATTGAGTTTCTGCACAGGCGATCGCAAGAAGATATGCCTCCAGAAAGGCGAATGCCTTTGAGCGAAGCTTTAGCAGAACACATCAAGCGCCGCTTGATCTATTCGGGAACAGTTACTCGTATTGATTCTCCTTGGGGAATGCCGTTTTATGCCCTCAGCCGCGCTACTTACTCTCCCGCAGAGCAGGAAGAGCGGACATTTACTATGGTGGAGGATACGGCTAGATATTTCCGGTTGATGAAGGATTGGGCGGACAAACAACCGAAGGTGATGCGAATTATGGAAACTTTGGATATTCCGCCGGAACGTCTCGACCAAGCTCTTGAGGAATTAGATGAGATTATTCGCAATTGGGCCGATCGCTATCACAAACGGGGCGAACCGACGATGATTGTACAAATGGTTTTTGGGCCCCAAGACGACGCTTAGTTTGATTGGTTATTAATCCAGTCCTGGACGCATCGGGGCCCAGAAACCTGTTTTTTTAGCGAAGCTGCGGTCTAAAACGCGTATTTTCGTAATAAAAACCAGGTTTCTAAACAATCGTGCGCAAGTCCTATAATCATTAGTCATGAGTTGATTGTTTGAAACTAATCACTAATGATTAATAACTAATAAGCGGGGACGCAGCAACCGGATTTTTTGCCAAAAATACTGCGTTAATGGCTGGAATTAGGGTAAAAAACCCGGTTTATTGCGTCCGAATGCGTCCGGGATTAACTAAGCTAAAAAAACTCTCCAGGTCGTCGCTAAAACGATCGCTGCGATCGCTCCTATGAGTGTATTGAAAAAATTGACTACCTCGTTCGTGAGCCACTCAAACTTTGATTGCACCGTCGCCCCAATCACGCTCTCGATGTTCGTGGCAATAAAAGCTGCAATAACACAAAAAACAATTCCTGTCAAGTCAATTAAACCGACGGCCCAACTCAACAGCGCAATCACAATTGAGCCGACAATACCCGCGATAGTTCCTTCCAAACTTACGGCCCCTTCGGTACCCCTAGGTACAGGCTGCAAGCTGGTAATCAAAAAAGTCCGCTTGCCGTAAGCTTTGCCGATTTCGCTAGCGCAGGTATCGGAAAGTTTGGTGCAAAAACTCGCGGCGTAACCCAGCAATAACAGGGAAATAGCATCTTGGGGCACAGGCATCTTGCCTGTCTCTCCTAAAATAGATAATGCCAAAACTCCCACAGCGCAAAGAGTAGCAGTTAAAGCCGAACCCCAGACATTTTCTGGGCCTCGGGCGCCAGAACGCTTTTCAGCTATGCCTTCTGCTTCTTTTTGGGCTTTGCCGATGCTGGTAACTCCCGATCCGACAAGAAAGTAAAACATCACCACAGCATAGCCTTGCCATCCCAAACAGCCCCAAATGAGGACGCCCAATACCCAGCCGTGAAATTGGCCGGCGGGAGTGAGCAATTTTTTAGGAGCAATGGTGCCGATCGCGAGTAAAACTGTATTTAGGGCGATCGCCACCAACCAAGGATTAGACCAAGATAAATAATTAAAGAACAATTCTGAATTTTGCATTTAGTACCTCCATGAGCCAAGTCTTATTTCATCTTGCCTTCCCAGTGACCAATATTTCCCAAACAAAAGCGTTCTATGTAGACGGGCTGGGCTGCAAACTAGGTCGCGAATCGCCGAATTCTGCGATTATGGGTCTGTGCGGCCATCAAATTGTCGCCCACGTCAGCCACGAACCTTTGACGCCTCAGCGAGGCATCTATCCCCGGCATTTTGGGTTAATTTTTACTTCCGAAGCTGACTGGGAAGGGTTGCTAGAAAAAGCCCAGCAAAACAACTTAAATTTCTATCAAGAACCGAGACGGCGATTTGTCGGTTTGCCTACAGAACACCGTACTTTCTTCTTAGAAGACCCTTTCCACAATATACTGGAGTTCAAATATTACTGCGAAGCTGAAGCAATTTTTGGTCGCAGCGAATACGCTGAAGTTGGGGATGCCGTTTAGTAGTACACCTCTCCAATAATTATTGTGGAACAGGCCGGAAAGCCTGTTCAAGAAAGGCTTTTATGGAGATGTCTAGTAGTCTCTTGGGGTGCGTCAGTCGATTGAAGAATTGAAGAATTGAAGAACTGAGTCCACTGATGAATCGGGGAGGTTGAACTTTGGTCTAAAATATTTAGTCATGATTCGGGTGCGTCAGAATAGAGTTATTTTGTCTGTAATTGAGAATTTCTCTGCTGACGCCCCCTACAAGTTAACCATTAGACCATATTGCAAAAGTCGCAAACTATATTGAAATGCCTCTGCGTTTCATCTTCGTTGCATCTGCGATTTCCCTATCGATCAAAGATTTATGCAATAAGTTTATTGATTTTTCAATGGTTCTGATAGTGCTTCAGCGACCGCTTTTAAACTGCTGGAATGCCTCGCCATCATGGCATGGGCGAAAACCGACAATTTTACTTCTTTGGCAGCAGATATTTGGGAACTAGAAGCAGGTACGATGATGAAATCCCAATCTGTCCAAATCGAAGTAAAATTGAGCTTTTCCAACAAGGCAGCATCTCGATTTAAATCTTCCAGAAAAGCACTGCCAGGACGCATTTGAACGCAGCCTTTTCCCCAGAGAGTGTAAGCCATCCAAGTACCGCTGTGAGGAGAAGATATGGCAATAAAGCGCTGCACTCGGTTAATGCCACCTAACCTTTGCAGGTAGTAGCGAGTTACTAAACCGCCCATGCTCAATCCTACTATATCTAGATGCTGTTCGGGCGCAAAGGTTTTGTCTGTATAATCTGCTATTTGTTGGGCTAATTCGTCTATGCTGGCGTTGCCCCAATGGGGCGAGAGATTGAGGGTGTAGACTGACCATCCCAGTTGGGTGAGGTAGGCAGACATTTTGTAAAAAATTCCCGATTTTCTGAAGATTCCGTGAATTAGCAAGACTGGGTTGCGGCTGAAATTGCTATTCATTTTTAAGTAGGAATTTTATTTTCAATAGGTGCTTTGAGCTCTTCAACTATTGCGTTAATACTTAGGGGTTCTGTCACCATTTGGCGGTGCAGCAAAACGTTGACTTTAACTTCTTTACCTACTGGCATTTGGGAGCTGTTCGCCGGTACAATCATTATGTCAAATGGCGTCCACATTGATGTAAAGTTTATGCGTTTGAGCATTGTCACATCTTGATTCAAATCGCGCAGCAAGCCACTATCGGGGCGCATATCCAGGTATCCTGGTAGGCGTAGGGAATAAGCGGTGAGGGTGCCGTGGTGGGGGGAAGAGAGGGTGATGAAACGCTGTACGCGGTTGATTCCTCCGAGTCGCTGGACGTAGTAGCGGCTGACGATGCCGCCCATGCTGTAGCCTACTATGTCTAAAGGCTGTTCTGGATCGAAGGTTTCAGAGATGTAGTCTGCGAGTTGCTTGGCTAGTAAGTCGAGCCCGAGGCTGCCATCGTTGGGGGTGAGGTTGAGGCTGTGGACTGACCATCCGAGTTGGGTGAGGCGGGCAGACATTTTGCTGAAAATAATCTTTGTGTCCCAGATGCCGTGTATGAGGATGACGGGATTGCGATCGAGCGAACTGTAATTCATTTGGCTGGAAAATTGCTTGCTGATTACAGCATAGATTACTCCCCTAGAGAGTTTGACCCCTACTAGGACAGCTAGCGAATCGGATCGAGGTACGATCGGCAATTAGTGGGAATCGCTAACAAATTCTGAGATACTTGTAAATAAGTGCAAAGCTGTGATGGTATTTATACCTAAAATTTGCTTGGATGAGGTAGCTTAAATACAGCAAAATGTAAATTTTGATTAAGAAATGTAGACAAAAGTTGCCTTACCTCGTAGTCTAACTTTGTTGACAAGCTTGTACAAATTTCTCTAAAAGAACAAAAGGAGTAAGTCTAATGTTTGGTTTTATCAAAAATTTCTTCGGCGGTATTTTCGGCTTTTTCGGCAGACTGTTGGGCTTGAAAAAGTCTGAATATTTCCTAGATTTGGGCGAATCTGGAGCGAAGGAACCAGCAAAAGTTGAGCCTGCGAAGGTTGACACTGCTGTTGCCAAGAAGGCTGAGCCTGTTGCGATCGCACCGGCAAAAGTTGAGCCTGTTAAGTCTGAGAAGTCTGAGAAGCCTGAGAAGGGGAACAAAGCTAAGGTAGAGAAAAAGTCTAAGAAAGAAAAGGAACCAGTCGCTAGCGTTCCTGCTAATAATGCGGAACCCGCTAAGATACCTGCTGCTGCAGCAACTAACGGGAAAGTGCCGAGTCAAGCTGAACCGATTCGGACTTTTGCTCCTAATAATTTAATGCCGACACCAACTGCAAGTCGTCGGAGCCCTGGCCCCAGCATGAACAATTTCCGGGAAATGGCTCGTCAGGTGAAAACGAAGTAGGAAATTGGGAATTGATAATAGGGAATTGGGCATTGGATAATTCCCAATGCTGGCGTTAAAAAATTAAAAATAGGATTCCTGATTTTTAATTTTAACTCTTTGTTCTATTCCCTATTTTCTTGGTTTCTGAGAAAGGCTAATCCGCTGTATAGCTGAAAAGCTGAGTCCCAAGGAGTTTCGGATTTGCGATCGACTTCTATATGAGATTCGATCTTGCTCAACATATTAGTGTAATCGAGCACTGTCTCGGCAAAGGGCGTAAATTCTGACCAAACTGTAACGTCAAGCTGGCGATCGAATATTTCCAGTAAGTGATTCCAGTTAATTCTGGTGGTACTTTGAGGAATTTGTTGAGAGTTTTTGACTCTGGATGTTTTGTTTTTATGATTCGGTGAAGTGGGGAGTTCGGCTGAAACTTTGGTGAAGTTAACTCCTTGTAGAAATTCGTAACTTTGGTCGCAGATTCGCAGAATGCAGTTTCTGCTGGGAATGTGCAAGTCACAGATTTGAGCGTAATCTTGCCTGATTTCTCTGTGGCGAAATTGCTCCTTTCTTCGGTTGGGGGAGTAGTCCATGACTTCGATGAACATCGGCAACAAGCCTTCTACTCTTTGGGTAACTTCTGACCAGTTAAATTCGATCGCACCGAGTCGATCGAGTTGATCTTTGCAAACAACGGCTGGGGAAGAGAGAGACTGGAAGTGTTGCACTCGGAAGATTTGGATTTTTTGAATATCGGTTAGGGTGGCCCAAAATACCGGAATGCCGGCGTTGAGGAGTTCTTGACCGTAAATTCGGAGTTCGGCAATGGGGCCTGTTTTGTAAAGTCTCCAGCCGCGGCTTTGGATTTGCATCCGGGTTGTGTAGGCGTCTATTTTAAAGATTCTGCTGATATTTTGAATGGCTGCGGGTTTGTTTTCGGGACTCACGGGTTCGAGGATGAGGAGTCCGGGTTCGAGGTTACTGGGGTCGTTTTTGGCGGTTTCTATGGCTTGTTGGCGGAGGTTTTGTTGGGCGGTTTCAATCCGTTGAATAGCTTGGCGGGTCTGGGAGAGGATTTTGGGGTTGGTGATGTCGCGCAGTATTTGTTTGTAGCTTGTTTGGGCTTTTTCGAGATTGTTGGTGAGTTCGTAGTAGCGGGCAATATAGTATTGTACCCACGGATTTTCGGGAGATTCTTTTTGTAGTTGTTTGATGAGTTGGGCAGCTTGTTTGTAGTCTTTACCCTCTAGGGCGGCGGCTATTTGGTTGATGTCTGTCATGGCGGTTGCGGAAATGGCGTTGTTTCTATCTTGGCTGATGTTTGGTTGGTTCCGCCACTGGTTAACAATTTTTGCTGTTGTGTTAACTTATAGATACGATATGAAACTATGACAATCATTGAAAAAATACGTGTCAAAATTGTCAAGAATGATTTTGAGCTTTCACAACACGCAGTAAACCAAAGCATACTTCGCCGTATCAGGGTACAAGAACTGCGGGAAGCAATAATGGCTGGTGAAGTTATCGAAGAGTATCCTAATGACAAATATGGCCCAAGCTGTTTGATTTTCGGTTTGACCATTGCCAATAGACGTTTGCACGTTCAGTGCAGTTATCCATCTCGTCCTTTGGTAAAAATCATTACTTTATACGAACCAGATCCGAAAATTGGGATTGATTTTAAGTTAATGATAAATCAAAATGAACAATGATATTTGGCAAGAAACAATGGTGGAACAAAAAGTAAGTTATACCCTTGAAATCAATGGTAAGTTTATTATTATTGAAAATGTTCCTGCTAGAGTGTGTTTGGAAACAGGAGAGCGATTTTTTTCGCCTGAAACTGTGGAACAGTTGCAGAAGATGATTTGGGAAGATAGAAAGCCGACTAGGGTGATTGAAACACCTGTTTTTGAATTTGCTTAGGGGTTGGTTAAAGTTCAGTTAAAGCTGATTGGAATTTATGCTTAAGGTGTAAGTACCTTTGCTTGTGCGATCGCCTCCTTTAACAACTATTTTATAAGTGCCGTTACTAGGCAATTTTACGATGAGTTGAGACTCTCGGAGATTCTGGGAGTTGCCTGGTGTTTGGGCAATATTTTTGCCGCTGGTGTCGAACAGTGTTATGTTGTGGTCGAATGCTCTGCTTTTGAGGTCGATCGTAATAGATTGACCTGCCCGTCCTTGAAAGGTGTGTTCGCTGGGGCCGCCGTCTTTGAGGGTTCCCCGCTGCTGTAGGATGGAAAGGGAGGTGAGTTTTGGGCGATCGACATTGCTCAATTCTAAGCCGTAATTGGTCATGGGTACATCGAGGCCATTTCCTTCTCGGACTACGATGATAAAAGCTGTTTTGTTGTTGATATCTCGGGCTATTTTGTCAATAAATTGGGATTGTATTTGTTTGGCTGTTAGAAGTTTAGGTTGGTTGAAGTTGGGTTTTGAGGTACAGAAAAGTACCGATCCATCTTGATAGCGGGCGGCATAGAACCAGTAGTTTTGACCGTTAGTTGTAAATTCGTTTCTGCTAAAGATAGTGAATCTTTCAATTTGCGGTAGCTGCTGATTGCGCTGGCAGTTTTTATCGATGTAGATTTCGTTGGCTGATGGCTGTCGCTGGGCGAAAACTGCTGGGACGATGGTGGTTACAATTGCTGAGATGATGGTGAGGGTGAGGGTGAAGGGCGATCGACATTTCATGATTTTTATCCTCATTTTTGTGTTGATTGGTTCAGAAGTATTAATCTATTGCTTGTTTGGCAAAGAAGCTGTACAACAAGTCGCCTGAACTTGTGGGATAATTCTAGAGGTGTCACGCCTAGAGAAGGAGTTAGCCAGCTCTTGCAGTGGGATGGGGATAACTTACTTATTGTGCCAATAGTTATAATGATGTTGCAGCTACAATTGTCACAGTCACGACAGCACTCAAAAACTCTCTTCTTTTCTCAATCATCTTTTTGATCTCCTTTACAACTGATATCTAAAACACAAATTACTTGCCATATTAAGCACACCCTTCTGTGTACTCAACTTCAGGAAGTTTTCCCGATCGGAAACTTGTTACCCGATTACTGCTAGTCTCAAAAATTATACGATAGTTTTTGTCCGCCGCATCTTTCGGCACAAAAGTTAAATATTTCCCGTTGTGAGGCGGCATACCTATATAAGGATGTGGTGTTGCTTTAATCTGGCTTGGATATAGTGATAAAATTCTGTTTTCAGTATCCCCAATTTTAGCACCTTTGATTGTAGTAAACCGCTGGTTGCTAATATCAACTCTAGCAATGCGACCCCGGGTTACCATAAAACTAATTCCTTTTGGTTCTGTTTGTGGCTTAAAATACGAACAATAATAGTCGTCAGGGCCACCACTCCCACTTTTAATTAATTTAATCCCAGCAGACCGTGATGCTTCACCAACGCTCATTCCTACTCGAATCGGCCCAATTCCATTAAGCGCTAGTTTCGATCGCTCTGTCAGTTTGGCTTGAGCGTGGACTGATGTTGCCCACATAGAAACAATGACTATTGTGCTAATGAATAAGGTAAAAAATATCGATCGCCCTTTCATGAATTTTCCTCTCTGTTTCCAAAAATGTCTTCTTATTGCAAACCCTCAGCCTTGCTCAACAGCAACTGTAGCGATACCCAAAAGCCTATATCTATATATCTATCTCTCTCCGCCTCATTCCGCGATTTCTATGCGAAATAGCAATTATTGTTACAAAAATTTACATAAAACAGATAAAAATCGGCGATTGAAACCGATCCTATACAAACTTTCGTCCCTTTCTAAGAGACTAAACAATAAATACGATATTAAAGTCGGATTTGCTACGATCCAATCGACCGGAACCGGTCGCTCTCCCTCGGCGCTAAAGGGAATTAAACCCGTTTAAATACTTTTCTAGTTCCCCAGTGCGCTGTTTAGTCATCCGATCCAAACATTCATTTAGGAAACCTCCATAACCCGTACCGCCACGACTTTTATAAACTTCAAATTCACAGGTTTTATCTCTTAACTTAATCCACCCTAATTGTGCTTCGGAAAGTAGCGATCGCTCTTCGCCGCTCAATTGGGACATCAGTTGTTTGTAAACCTCGTTAAGTTGTCGATCCGAGGCCTCATACTTCAACCGAATACAAGTTCTGACTTGCGCATCTCCTTGAGGGCGATCGCAATTAATCTGTTGAGCAATGGGAAAGCTCGGAGATTGTGTAGAAACTGATGTTGTACCGAAAATTGCCAAAAGGGCTATCTGCCAAAAGAGCGATCGACCTTTCCTCAACTCTATTTTCATGACTCGTCAACCCATTTATCTGATAATTCCTCTTAACACGAGACAGAGTTGATTTGATTAATTTAAGTATTTTTTTATATTTACTGAATTAAAACGCCTTTTTTTATCAGATTCCAAAAGTCTGCTTGAGTGCTGCATCTACTGCCACCAGATCCGACAAAATACCAATTTTGCGATCGATTTCAACTTCTAGAAGCGTCACAAGATTGTCTGTCATAATTACCGAGTCAGCTAGCAATCCCGTTTGCTGCCCTTCCGGTGTTGCTAGGGAAACAAAAACCCGGCTTGGGTGTCCTGAACGGGCTAAGTTGCTAGTAATCATTGCCGTAATTGTTTGCCCTAAACCAGTCCCCAGATTATTAGCTTGAACTATCAAAGCTGGACGGCGTTTCGCAGTACGCAAATCCGAGCTGGGAAACAAAACCAAAACCACATCAGCGCGACTATAAGGCATCGTAAGCATCCATCTCCGGTAGTTCCCAATCAGGAGCAAATCTACTCAACCGAACCCGTAAATCTGCTGCTTGTTCCTGGTTAATACCGCGAGATTGCAAGTTTACTAACCCTACTTTTGGCATAAAAGTAACAATAACTTGCGCTTCTTCTATGTTGGCGGGCATTTCCAATAACTCAATTTTGCCCTTTCGGTATATCCCCTCTACTTACTGTAACATATTACTTCTCTGATAATTATCTATTTACATTTTAGCTGCGAGCGCCAAACCCAGCAAGTCTCGGTACTTTTTGTTGATATTAGCACTTCTCAAATGCCGCGCCAACTAAAGATAAAGCCACAATCGGTGCTGTCACCGCTCTTAAAATTCTACTCCCCAAAGAAACAGCTTCAAAACCAAATTCGATCGCTCTTTTCACCTCACCCTCAGTCCATCCACCCTCCGGGCCAATAGCTATGACCATCGATAATTCTTCCCCATCTTGCTCCCCCCTTATTAAGGGGGGCTGGGGGGGATCGAAACCAGTCGCTCCATCTTGCTCCCCCCTTAACAAGGGGGGCTGGGGGGGTTCTAAATTACCCAACAAACAATCCCACAAATGCCTATTTTCCCCGCGAGCCACACAAATATATCGATATTTTTGACCGCAATCTTTCACAGCCAAATCAAACGAAATAGGCTCTAAAATCGTCGGCACAAATTGACGTTCCGACTGTTCCGCCGCCTCCGCAGCAATTCTTCTCCACCGCTCGACTTTTTGATCGCTTGGTTTGAGCAAAGTTCGATCGCTCGTTACCGGCACAATACTTGCCACACCCAACTCCGTCGCCTGTCTCACAACCTCGTCAAAGCCGTTTCCTTTGGGCAATGCCGCCATCAAAGTAACTTCCACGGGTAGCTCCCTGTTCACAGCAATCTCCTCTGCTATCGAGGCAAATAACCCGGTTTCCCGTACTTCTAGGACTGCTAACCACCAATGTCCCCGTCCGTCCATCGCAATAAATCGATCGCCCGCTTGCAAACGTAGCACTCGATTTAAATAATGTTGCTGTTCTCTAGTTAGGTCGATTTTGCGATCGCAAATTTGAGCGGCAGTAATTGCTAATCTTTGTAATTGAGGCATTGAATTTGGGATTGTTCGTTTTCTATTAGAGATTTTTTTATTTAACCGCAGAGAACGCAGAGAACGCAGAGGAAGAGAGAATGAGAGGAGATAGGCAGGCGGGGTTTCAACAGTTCAAAAAACAATAAAGGCAGAGCATCTACAACCGGAATTATTTTACAAATTCGAGTTTTTTTCTGCAGATGCTCTGCCTTTATATTACTTTTGCCAGAAGTCTATTGAATACAATCGAAAATCAGCTTATGCTTCCTCCTTAATCTTCTTTAAATAAGTGGAAATCGCTTCTGTAGCTAGCTGCGTGATTGGCTTGCCCTGACGGGCTGCTTCTTCCTTGAGTTCGTTGTAGATTTCATCGCGGACGCTAATTCGACGGCGGACTTTGCCACCGGTAGCAGTGGCAGGGTCGTTTCCGTCATCGTTACTAGATGTAACTTCTAATTCATTTATCTCAGTTGTCATCGAGTCAGCAGATTGGTAGTTGGTTACAAATTGACGGATAGATTCTAACCCGACGCGATCGCAAAAATTGCCAAAACTCTCGTTCAGTTGCCGTTTTTGCTTGAAATAAACAAAAATCGGCTCCAGAAAAGCTTCAAAATCCTTGACGTGCAGCTTTTCCTCAATGGGTTTTGCCAGCCGCGTTTGTTCGGGAGAACCGCCCAGCCAAATCTGGTAGGATTCCGGCGAACTCCCGACAAACCCCAATTCTGCCATATAAGGGCGGGCGCATCCATTTGGGCAACCAGTCATCCGCACCACCAAATGCTCGTCTTGCAAGCCAACTTTGGTCAAAAGTGCGCGAATCCGCTCTAAAATGCTCGGCATCACGCGCTCAGACTCGGTAATCGCCAGCCCGCAAGTCGGCATTGCCGGACACGCCATCCCATAGCGCACCAATGGGTCGATCGCAGTTTCCCGCTGAATGCCACATCGATCGAGTATTCCCTGAATTTCCTGTTTGATATCCGGCGAAATATCGTAAATCAGCACGTTTTGGTGCGGCGTCGCCAGTATCGGCAAGTTGTACTTCTGCACAATTTCCCGCAAAGCCGTTTTTAGCTGAAATGAACCTTCATCCTTGATCCGGCCATTATCCACAGAAATGCCGACAAACAGCTTGCCGTCTCCTTGGTCATTCCAGCCCAAGAAATCAAAATACTTCCACTCAGGCAGCGGTTTAAACGCTTCTAGGGGTTTGCCAAAATATTCTGCTACTTTTTCGCGGAACCACTGTACACCTTTGTCGTTAATCAGGTACTTCAGCCGCGCGTGCCGTCTGTCTGTGCGATCGCCGTAATCTCTTTGGGTTGCTACAATTGCCTTGACCAAATCGTAAACATCATCCTTGGCCACATAGCAAATCTCATCCGCAACCCGCGCAAAAGTCTCTTCTTTATTGTGAGTGCGGCCCAAACCGCCGCCAGCAAACACGTCAAAACCTTGCAACTCGCCAGCTTCATTGGTAATTACCACCAAGCTCAAATCCTGAGAGTACAAGTCAATTGAATTGTCTCCCGGCACGGTGACGGAACACTTGAACTTGCGCGGCATATAATGGCTGCCGTAAATCGGTTCTTCTTTGTCGTCGCTAAAGATTGTGCCGTTGCCGTTTTTCTGTCTCGCGGCCTTGACTGCGGGGTCTTCCTCAGCCGAAACAGCTTTTTCGCCATCCAACCAAATTTCGTAATAAGCACCGGTTTGCGGCGTTAGCAAATCGGCGACATTGTTGGCGTATTCCAGTGCATACTTGTATTCTGGGCGATTTTTGTAGGGTGCAGGCGGTGCCATGACGTTGCGGTTCAAGTCGCCGCAAGCTCCCAAGGTTGACCCCATATTTTTAATAATTGAGGAAAACACTGCTTTAAGATTTTTTTTCAACACCCCGTGCAGTTGGAAACCTTGGCGCGTTGTAACGCGGATCGTGTGGTTGCCGTATTCTTCAGATAGCTTGTCTAAGGCTAAGTATAATTGCGGCGGAGTGAACCCGCCGGGATTGCGGGTGCGGAGCATGAACTGATAGTCTTTTTCTTGTCCTTTAACTCGATTGTCGCGGTTGTCTTGCTGGTACGAGCCGTGAAATTTGAGAATCTGAATCCCGTCTTCGGTGAAGTGGGTAGTTTCTTGTAACAGTTCAGTCGCAACGGGTTCTCGCAAATAGTTGCTGCGTTCTTTGAGACCTTCTGATTTAGAGGGTTTGCGCGCAACAGGGGTTGAAGTGGAAGATGTGATCATGGGAATGTATAGTGCCAGTTATAATTAGATACAGCCGATCGAATATTTCTTGACAATTTGACACTTGACAAATTTGCACTTGACAAATTTCTTCAGAAATGCTGTGTCGGATATGTTGACAACTCGGTTAACAAGTCAGTTAACAAGTAAGTTAATAACGGTAATCCGGTAGGAATTCTGATGGTGCTTAATTGTAACACGATCGACCCGGGGCTGAAAAATTGTAATTAAGAGTTTATACTTTCGATCGCTTAAGTGTACGAAACTTTAGAAATAATTAACCTCAACCATTGAAACTATGTCACTGTATGACGAAGACACCTTTGTGGTGTTAGAAACAAACCAGTCAGAGCAGTTTTTGACGGCGGCGGAACTGTTAGAAAAGCTGAAAGCCGTGTTAACAGAGGAACACGAAGATTTGCCGCAGGACGTTGATAAAATATCGGGCGTGGAAGCTCAAGCCAAGTATTTGATTGATACTTATTGTGAATTAGATGTCGGGGCTGGAAAATTTTTACAGTGGTATGCTGTGCGCTTGGAAAAGTAATTTTGGGGATGGGGATTGGTAATACAGTTAGCCGTTAGCAGTTAACATTCAAAAATTCTTCAATCTAAAATCCAAAATCTAAAATCTAAAATTGGTTAATCTTCCAACTGTTGAACCGATGATACTTCAACGGCGGTAACATCGATCGTACCGGGCGGTGTCAAGCGACTAAAATGACCTTCCTCTATTTTCAGAGGTTCGCCGCAGTTGGCACACTGAAACTGAGTTTGATTTAAAGCTGGAAATTCGTACTGACAAACTGGACAATTGTCCGTAATTAAATTGCGTTTCAGCCACCACTGAAGCGCGAAAAATGCGACCACAGGCGTCAACAACAAAAAAGCTACTAAAATCAACACTGATTTAACTATCCACCCCAAACCAATAGACACCAACAAATACGCGATGCCCAGCAGTATCAACCAATTGCTAATACGGGGTAGCTTGAAAGATATTTTGGGGGTGCCTTGGTTCACTGTGGTCTCCTTTGGTGTCTTTGCAGGTAGGCATAACTCTATCCTACTCAGAAATTCAGGCGGTCGATCGAGTTAATTTTCCCATTGTACACCCAGAAACCGCTCTCTACGGCATAAGTTTATCTGAGCCAGAGGGTTGAAAAATTCCTTGTAAGGATTGACAAAGGGATTCAAAACTAAATATCGCGAGGGTTTGTTCTCTCAACCAGTGGCGATCGCACCTTTTATCCTCTCCTCGCAGCATTTCCACACAAGCAAGCGCTACTGCTGCTGAATCTCGGTGGGGAACTCGCCACCCCAGTTTACCATCTTGCAGCGGATCGGCAGACCCGTCCGCGTCTCCCGCCAGTACGGGTACTCCGCAAGCCAGCGCTTCCAAATAAACTATACCGAAGCCTTCCTGGGAGGGCATTACATAAGCATCGGCTAACTGGTAATGTGCTGCTAAATTTTCTGTGGGTACAAAACCCGCAAATATTACTCTTTCGGTAACTCCCAAATCATCAGCGAGTTTGGCTAATCTAGATCGATCGTCTCCTCTGCCAATAACTAAGTATTTCACATTCGGAAAAGTTTTGGCTATTGGTGGCAAAGCTTGAATTGTGACATCGACGCCTTTGTAAATATCCGTCGATCGCAATCTGGCTACAGTCATCAATATTTTAGCACCAACCAAATTGTACTGCTCTAATAAATCCTGTGGCTTCTGCCCAGTGGTAAATATATTTTCATCTACAGTACAAGGCACTATGTGAAATTTTTCGGGATTTAATTGGTTAATTTCGCAAGTGCGATCGCGCGTGTACCTGCTAATAGTCCAAATACGGTCAGCTTTAGTCATTGCTGTTTGATATTTTGGCGGAAGCGGTTCCCACACTTCCTTGCCGTAAGTTAAAATAGTGTAGGGAATTCCCAAGGGTTGGCACAGAATTTTAATTAGCGGTGCGAGTTTGATGTGACCGCAAAAAACCCGCTGCGGTCGTTTTTGCAGCAAGCGAGTTAGTAATACTGTAGCAAATTTAAGACGACCCAAGCCGGGATTCTCCGTTTTGAGGTAATAAAATTTCAGATTTTTTGACTCGTAAGGATTGTTGCAGTCTTCGGAATCTCGCAACAGCAAAACTTCAGCTTGTGGCGACGAGTTTGTCCCTGCGGTTATGGACAGGTAAGCTTTGAGAATGTCTTTAACGTAGGATTGAATACCGCCTTCGCTGGAAAATATTTCTAGGAAACAGAACACATAATTTGCAGATCGCATTTCTGATTTACCCATTAACAGCGCAGACAATTATTCCTGTATAGTAATGACTTTGCAAAAAAGGGCGATCGCCATTATCCAGAGCTTTTCCACCATGTCAAGATGACTGTACTTGCAGGTTTTACAGGAAAATATTTGACTCGCCTACTCTCACCGTTAGTTTTGAGCGAAGCTCTGCTTTTTAACTAGGGCTTTTTAACGGGCTCCATGGGTGAGCGCGAGGCTTTGGTTGCAGTTTACTACGATCTACCGTTATTAACAGTAAACTTAATGATTTTTTACAATATCCTACCTCAAGTAAAATTTAAGATTTATTGAGTTGGTGCGGTGCATCCGACCAGACTGCGGATCAGCAGATCGGTGTCGATATAGGAACTCGCATCTTTAGTTTTTGCTAAAAGTTTTGTCTATCCAAAGATAGATATCGAGCCAGTATTGAACTGTTATCATCAGCAAACATAGAGAGTTAAATTCAATATGACTCTGCCAGGTTTTAAAAACAATTTCTGAAAAATTTTGTCGAAAATATTCTCCTAAAATTTTCTAAGACACTGCTAAAATTAATGCTTATAAAGCATTGAAAAATATCAAGCCGAGTTGATTTTTGTGGCAGGGAAGACCGAGCCTAGATATTCGTATCTTGTCTGTTCGCAAAAGCAGTCTAACGAGCCGAGCAAGAAAGTTTTAAGAGTAGAAAATAAACAAGGTTTTGTACAATCATGTACGAGGAACAGCCTGTCACCTAAAACATTAGGTATTCGAGCTTAAACCTGACAAAAGCTAATCTTAGGTTGGCAACGCCATATTTATGAGCGACTCTCTCCAAACGAGCCTTCATTGGAGTTTGAGGTGAAACGAGTAACGATCGCACTCAGTCTTTTTAGTCTACTCAGTAGCACTCTGGCAAGTTGCACCGCCACTTCCCAGAACGCTCAAAACAGCGCGCAAAAAAGCAACTCCGAACTTTCATCAGTTGCTGTAGCAGTCCGCGACCTCGGCAATCCATTCTTCGTACAAGTTGGCAAGGGCGCTGAGGCCGCCGCCAAGAAAATCGGCGGTGCAAACGTGAGGACAACTCTCGTTTCCAGCGGCGACGATTTAAATCAGCAATTTAATCAAATCGAAAACTTTATTGCCTCTAATGTCAGCATGATTGTACTCAATGCTGCTGACACCAAAGGCATTGCCCCGGCTGTCGAAAAAGCCAAGCAAGCCGGAATTCCGATAATTGCAGTTGATACCGCCGCCGAGGGAGGCGTTGATGCCACAGTTACTTCAAATAACGTGCAAGCTGGCGAAGTAAGTTGTCAATATATAGCCGATCGCTTGAAAGGAAAAGGCAGCGTTGTGATTATCAACGGGCCTCCCGTCGCTTCAGTCGTCGAGCGAGTTCAGGGTTGCCAGAGTGTCTTCTCCAAATATCCCGATCTCAAAGTTCTTTCCAAAGATCAGAACGCAGAAGGTAGTCGCGATGGCGGGTTAAGAGTGATGAGCGATTTGCTTACTTCCTTCCCAAAAATTGATGCTGTTTTTGCAATTAATGACCCCTGTGCCATTGGTGCAGAATTAGCAGCCAAGCAAGCACAAAGGAGCGAGTTCTTTATTGTGGGAGTCGATGGTGCACCTGAAGCTTTAGATGCGCTCAAGCAGAACAACAGTTTATTTGTGGCTACAGCAGCTCAAGATCCATTTCGCATGGCAGCCAAGGCAGTTGAAGTCGGCAACGACATTCGGAAAGGCAAAAAGCCAGCCAATCCAAACATTCTGATTCCAGTCGCGCTGATTACTCGCGAAAACGTCAATCAACATAAAGGCTGGACAAGTGAGTGACCTTCTTCGTGTCAAGTTAAGACTAAAACCCTTGAGGAATCCCGTTTTTGCCCGAGTCTAGATCCCCCTAAATCCCCCTTAAGAAGGGGGACTTTGAGAAGAATCTTCTCCCCCCCTTCTTAAGGGGGGCTAGGGGGGATCTAAGTTTAATAGTCAAGCAGATTTCCTTACGGTATTTACAATGGTAAATAGCACTCAAGATTCAATTAAAACTCAGCCCGTCCTCGAAATGCAAGGTATTACAAAAACCTTTCACGGTTTTACAGCCTTGCACGATGTAAATATCACCGTTTACCCAGGCGAAGTCCACGCCCTCATGGGGGAAAACGGTGCGGGCAAAAGTACGCTGATGAAAATTCTGGCGGGAGCCTACATAGCTGATGCAGGCGAAATCAAAATTGACGGTCAAGCTGTTAAGATGACAGACCCCGGTCAAGCCAGAAATTTAGGGATAGCGATTATTTATCAAGAACTCAATCTCGCCCCCAATCTAACAGTTGCTGAAAACATTTTTATGGGCAGCGAGCTGAAGAAAGGAGGTACATTTCTAGACCAAGATGAAATGCGGCGTAGGGCCGCTGAGGTATTAACAAACCTCGACGCAAGTTTTGATGCTGGCGACCTAGTTTCCACACTTTCAATTGCCGAACAGCAGCAAGTGGAAATAGCTAGGGCGCTCAAAGATAAAAGCAGAATTTTAGTGATGGACGAGCCGACAGCAGCACTTTCAGACCGCGAAACAGATAAGCTTTTTGAAGTGGTTCGCCGTTTGCGGAATGAGGGCATTGCTATTATTTACATCAGCCACCGGATGGAAGAGATTTATGCCCTTGCCGATCGCGTGAGCGTCATCCGAGATGGCGGATATATTGGCTCTCTTGAAAAGCACGAAATTTCTGCCAATCGCCTGGTGGAAATGATGGTGGGTCGTTCTTTACAGGATTTGTACGAAAACAAGCATCAAATAACACCGGGTGCTGTTGTTCTTGAGGTAACAAATTTAAGCGACGGCCGCAAAGTAAAGCCTGCCACTTTTCAACTTCATGCGGGCGAAATTCTGGGTTTAGCTGGTTTAGTTGGCGCGGGCAGAACAGAACTTGCCCGCCTAATTTTTGGTGCCGATCGAAAGACAAGCGGTGAAATTAAACTAGAAAATCGTCCTCTGAATGTCTCGACACCCAATGAAGCAATGGCCGCCGGAATTGCTTACGTGCCAGAAGATCGCAAGGCTCTAGGACTATTTTTGGAGGCAACTTCGGGTGAGAATATCACGATGAATGTCCTCGATCGAGAAGCAAAAGGTGGCATTATTAACTCAAATTTTTTGTTGAAAATTGTCAATGATGCTATTAATAATTTGCAAATTCGCCTTGCAAGCCCGAGCATCAGGGCAATGGATCTTTCAGGGGGGAATCAGCAGAAGTTGCTGCTAGCGCGTTGGTTGGCTATCAACCCAAAGGTACTTTTGCTAGATGAACCGACGCGGGGTGTGGACATTGGCGCCAAAAGCGAAATTTATCGAATTATTAGCGATTTGGCAGCCAAGGGTGTAGGTATTTTAATGATTTCCAGCGAACTGCCGGAAATTGTGGGAATGAGCGATCGCGTCTTAGTGATGCGAGCAGGAAGCCTCGTCGGTGAAGTAGGCGGATCGACTGGGGAAGCAATTACGCAAGAGAACATTATGGCTTATGCCACCGGGGCAACAGAGGTAAAAAAATCATGAGTCAAACAGAAGTAAAAAACACCAGAAATCAATCAAGCGATCGCCAAAAAGCCAGTAAAGCTCAAGCTTGGAGAAATTTTATCCAAGTTGCCGGCATCCTGCCGATTTTGGTTGGCATCTGTATAATTTTTTCCTTGGTAACGCCCAACTTTCTTTCAGTAGGAAATTTGATCAATGTCATCCGGCAAGCATCGATCAATATTGTCCTTGCTACAGGCATGACTTTTGTGATTTTGACTGGCGGAATTGATCTTTCTGTCGGCTCAATTTTGGGCGTGACTGCCGTAGTCGGGGTACTGGTATCCTTAGTTCCAGGTCTGGGTTGGTTTGCCGTACCGGCGGCGTTAATAGCCGGAGTATTTTTGGGATTACTTAACGGTTCGCTAATTGCCTATTTAGGTTTGCCTCCGTTCATCGTAACCCTGGGTTCTTACACAGCTTTGCGGGGAGTTGCTTATTTAGTAGCTAACGGCACTACAGTTATCAATAGAAATTTGAATTTTGCTTGGGTAGGTAACAATTATGTCGGGCCAATTCCCTGGTTAGTTATTATCGCTTTTCTCGCAGTTTTAGCGAGTTGGTTTGTCTTGCGACGGACTGTTCTAGGGAGGCATATTTATGCCGTGGGAGGTAACATTCGGGCAGCACGATTGACAGGTATTAAGGTGAGTCAGGTGCTGTTATTTGTCTATGGCGTGAGTGGGTTGCTTTCTGGTTTAGGTGGAATTATGAGCGCCTCGCGCCTCTACAGTGCGACGGGGATGTTGGGGCAAGGCTACGAATTAGATGCGATCGCTGCTGTAATTTTGGGAGGAACCAGTTTCACAGGTGGAATTGGTACTATTTGGGGTACTTTGCTGGGGGCTTTAATTATTGCCCTGCTCAATAATGGACTAACTCTCATGAACGTGTCTTTCTTCTGGCAGTTAGTTGTCAAAGGTCTGGTGATAATTATCGCAGTAACGATTGACAAAGTTCGCACCGGTTCAAGCGCAGCGTAAAGGTATTGCTAATTCGGTGTATCGGTTCCTTATTCGGAGCTTTTTCTTATGCACATCCAGCATTTTTATCACCTAATTACTGCTTTTCTCCTGGGTTCACCTGCTGTATTTCTACTAACACCATCCCCAAGTTTTGCTGCACCAATTGATAGATTAGTTGCTCCTGAACCGTTAAATCCCTTGGCAGAAGATCCCTTCGCGCAGGTGAATTCTGTCTCTCAACTCTCGGATGTAAAACCTACTGACTGGGCGTTTCAGGCGCTGCAATCTCTAGTTGAACGCTACGGCTGCATTGCCGGTTATCCCGACGGCACCTACAGAGGAAACCGCGCGCTGACGCGGTACGAATTTGCCGCAGGATTGAATAGCTGTCTCGATCGAGTCAGCGAACTAATTGCCGCAGGAACAACCAACCTGATTACTCGGGAAGATTTAGCAATCGTCCAAAAGCTGCAAGCAGAATTTGCAACAGAATTATCGGTGTTGCGGAGTCGAGTCGATGCTCTAGATGCACGCACAGCAGAACTAGAAGCGAATCAGTTCTCGACTACTACGAAGCTGAATGCGGAAATTATCGTGGTGGTAACAGATACCTCGGGTAACAGTGTTGGGGATTCGCGCGATCGCACCAACACTATTGTTGCCAACCGGGGGCGATTAAATTTTGAAACCAGCTTCACCGGTCGCGATATGCTGAGAACCCGTTTGGAATTCGGCAACTTGGGCAGGAGCATTGCCGATGAGACGGGTACAAATATGACGGCCTTGAACTTTGATGGCAATGTCGATAACACAATCACCGTCCCTCACGTATTGTATGTAACGCCGCTGACCTCTAATCTGGCGCTGACCGTCGGTCCGACAGGTGTTGGGTATCCCGATATTACGGATTTGCTGACTCCTCCCACGATCGCCAGCGATAGTGAGGGAATTCCCTCGAAGTTCGGACAATACAATCCCCTCTACCGCCGGGGAGGTGGCGGTGCTGCTGTCAACTGGACGATCGTCAAAAACCTCACCCTGACTGTGGGCTATGTAGGCGGAAATCCCAATCTCTCGCAGCAAAGTAACGGTTTATTCAACGGTTCGTACAACGCTCTGGTTCAGCTTGCCTACCGGAGCGATCGCGGAGCAATTGGCGTAGCCTATTCTCGTACCTTTGCGCCAAGCGGTAAAGCCGACCTCACAGGCGGTACGGGCAGTTTTCTGGCTGCGCGACCGTTTGGGGACAATATTGCTACATCTAGTGATTCTGTAGGCGTACAAGGATTCTACCGCCTTGCTCCCCGCTTGCAAGTTCACGGTTGGGGCGTTTATACTCGCGCCAATGCAGAAAATTCCGGTGTTAGCAGCGTTTCTGATGGTAGAGGTGGCGTGGTTTTGCTAAATGTTGACGGCGGCGATCGCGCCGATATTGTGTATGCAGCGATCGGGATAAGTTTCCCAGATGTGGGAGGTGAAGGCAACCTACCCGGGATTTTGGTGGGTTTACCAGGTCGCGTGACGAGCAGTAATGTGCGCCGCGAGCGAGATACTTCCTATCACGTTGAAGCCTTCTATCGCTTTCAGGTCAACGACAACATTTCCATTACCCCTGGTGTTTGGGCCGTTGTTAATCCTGAGAATGACAGCCGCAACGACACTCAATGGGTTTGGTTGCTCCGCACTGGCTTTAACTTTTAAGCGGAAAGATATTTTAGTAACCTAGTCCAGGACGCAAAAACCCAGTTTCTTGACGTAATTGCCTCATTTGAGACGATAATCGCGAGAAACCGGGTTTTTTAGACTGATAGTGCATCCAGGGCTTCAATTCCATGCCACACAACAAAAAACCCCTACCATCGCTGGCTGGGGTAGAAAATTATCAGGGTGCATCTACTAATATTTGCAACTATAACATACATTTGTGGGGTGTCACCCTTCATGGGTGACACCCAACGAAAATTTTGAGTCAGAATAAATTATGATTCAATATGCCAATGATTAACAAAGCTGCTATATCATCTCGTTCTGTCCCAGCCGATCTAAAATTTAAGATTTAGAATAAATCTGTGCTAGACCTCAAATTAATCCGAGAAAACCCGCAAGCCGTGCAAGAAAGCCTCAACCTGCGCGGAGGTAACTATGAAATCGAGCCGATTTTGCAATTAGACAAACAGCAGCGGGAGTTGGAAGGCAAGCGATCGCAACTACAAGCCCGCAGCAACGAAATTGCCAAACTCATCGGTCAAAAAAGAAAATCGGGTTTACCCCTCGAATCTCCCGAAATTCAGGAATTGCAGGCAGAAGGCAACGCAGTCGGCACCGAGTCGAACGAACTGCAAGCACAGGAAAAAGACCTAAAAGCTCAAATAGAAGCTTTATTGCTACCGCTGCCAAACTTGCCGAGTCCCTCAACGCCGATCGGCAAAAATGAAGAGGAAAACGTCGAAATCCGGCGCTGGGGAGACGAATACATACCCCAAAATTCAGGTATTTTACCGCACTGGGAAATCGGCGAAAAATTAGGAATCATCAACTTTGAACGGGCAGTAAAAATCGCTCAGCCCCGCTTTGTGAGCTTAATGGGAGCTGGTGCAGCCCTGGAAAGAGCGATAATTCAATTCATGATCGATCGCCACACAAAAGCCGGTTATGTAGAAGTAATTCCCCCATTTTTAGTTAACACTGAATCCCTGACTGCTACGGGTCAATTACCCAAATTTGCTGAAGAAAGTTTCAAGTGCGACCAAGATGATTTGTGGTTAATTCCTACTTCCGAAGTTCCGGTTGTCAATTTGTACAGAGGCGAAATTTTGACAGCAGAACAGTTGCCAATTTATCACTGTTCTTACACTCCTTGTTTTCGCCGCGAAGCTGGCAGTTACGGCAAAGATACGAGGGGATTAATTCGACTGCACCAATTTAATAAAGTTGAATTGGTAAAACTCGTGCATCCGAGTACCTCCGAGGCAGAGCACGAAAAGTTAGTGCAGGATGCTGAGGGAGTTTTGCAGGCGCTGAAATTGCCTTATCGGACGATCGCACTGTGTACGGGCGACTTAGGTTTCGCGGCCGCAAAAACCTACGATTTAGAGGTGTGGCTGCCATCTGCGGGCAAATACCGCGAGATTTCCAGTTGTTCCAACGTCGCAGATTTTCAGGCGCGGCGGGCAAATATTCGCTTTAAAGAAGCGGGTAAAAAAGGCACTCAATTCGTTCACGCCCTGAACGGTTCCGGTTTAGCTGTGGGCCGGACAATGGCGGCAATTTTGGAGAATTACCAGCAGCCGGATGGAACTGTAAAAGTGCCGGAAGCCTTACAACCCTATTTGGGACGGGAAGTTTTATAAACAAGTTTGTAGTTATATCAAATCTGTTAGCATCGGAATTATTCCTCTCTCTATTCTCGACCTCTGCGTGAATCTGCGTCAATCCATTGTTATCTGCGGTTCCGAAATTATCTTTTTTTTACCGCAGATGAGGGCAGATAAACACAGATTAACGCAGATCAATTAGATCGAGTCCGGTTGCACCGTTCGTGGTTGAATGTTGACTGGATTTGACGCCCGACGATGCTACCGGATTTGATATTACTGGGCGATTGAAATCGAGCCTAGACAAACTTTCGTCCCAGCAGAAGGGGACTAAAAAATAACGTAAAACACGAATGCTGTTAGATACCAGACAACTTCGGCAAAGTCGGGTATCTGGGCGTTCTATTTTTTATCGATTTCTTCCTTCTTCGTTCTTCCTGATATCCGTTACATCCGTTACATCCGTTACATCCGTTACATCCGTTACACAATCCGTTGCCGAACTTCCTTCTTCCTTCTACTTACAATTGGCTCAACGCTTCTTTGATATTTAATGCTAAAAATCTATCCAATGCTAGATACATCCAATAAACAGATAACTGACTATCACTGCTAGTCTTCTGAAATCCCAAGGTCAGGCACATTTTTTCGTACATGGGGTGAATCATCAGGGTGTACAAGTCGCAAAGATTGGGAAAATCTGTTTGCATTTCGCCTAAAACTTTTTGTGCGTCTTCGAGAAAAGCAATGCGGTATTCTGACAAATACTGCGGCTCGATCATCCAACTGCGGACAAATACTGACTGGCAATTTATATCTCCTGGTAGCGCCATCTTGAAAGGATCGATATCGGAAATAGAACTTAAATGAAGCCCTTTACTAGCAGCATTAAAAAAATTTACTTCAGATTCGCTAGCTGTGGGATAAAGTAAGTAAAAGCCGACTGGATTGAGATTATCTGAGCGGCGCAAAACTCGCATTCCCTTTGAGTATTGACTGGCAAAAAACCGGAGTATTTTAGCAATTTTGTGGGGAACGGCGTTAGTGTTTCGGTTCATCCAGTTGTAATTGGTGGCTAATAAATTGGCAACCGGAATCGCGTCGCACCGGGGGTCAAAATTATCTAATTGGAGTTGTACAGGCTTTTGAGGTTCGGCGGCCTCTAAAATTTCTGAAACTGGTTGAATTTGAATTGCCGTAGCGTTACCATCAAAGTGTTTTGCGATTAATCCGAGTGCTGCTAATTTATCTAACATCATTCCGGCGGCCCGATCGCTTCCGCGATCGGAATCACAGTAAAATAGTTCGGCGGCTTCCCGGTGAGTGCACAGCACTTCTGTTGCTGGCACTTCCAGTTTCGCCAGCGGTGGTTTGAGACGGGGCTGGCTTTCCTGAAGCTGTTTCACCGATAAGTAAACCCAAAGCCTGATAAAGCATTCAGCCCTAGTGCGAGTTACGCCTACTCGTTTCATTAACAGCGAAACAGCCGTGCGGCGTTGAGAAGGAGAATACCAAGTATCTAGTTTTGCAATATCCATTTCAGTCGGGAAGCTGCGAAGGAACTCTAGTTACATATTGGCTCAATTACAATAAACTTCACCCCGCTTCAGATTACTTGTTGCCACTGTTGCTCAACTTGCCTGATTTCCGGCGACTCTACAAGATAGCTGCTTGCTCCTTGCAAGTTCACTGCTTCACAAAGCATTATCAATTTTAGATATTTTCTGGCTTGATTTAACAAACGAACGAACCCGAGTAAATTAGCAACTTTAGAGGTGTACGCCATGTACAGTGCTTATATCAATCGGATCGGAAAATTTTTGCCGGGAGAACCGATTAATAACGATGAGATGGAAGAGTATCTCGGCAAAATTGCCTCGCGCCCTTCGAGAGTCAGGCAGCGAATTCTCAACAGCAACGGCATTCAACAGCGCTACTACGCGATCGACAAACAGCAGCAAACACTATATTCTAACAGCCAAATGGCAGCGTTTGCCGTCCGTGACGCGATTTCTCAGTCAAATCTGGAACCGGGGGCGATCAACTTATTGGCCTGCGCTACCACTTTACCAGACTTATTAGTACCGGGATTTGCCAGCACAGTACACGGGGAACTTTCCGAATTATCTCCCCTAGAAATAGTGTCAACTCAAGGAGTTTGCTGTGCCGGAGTTAGTGCTTTAAATTACGCCGCCTCTCAAATCGAACTCGGGAAAAAACAAACCGCCATTGCCGTCGCTTCCGAATTTCCCTCGCGCCTGTTCAAAAACACCAAATTTGAAGCAAAGACTTCAGTGCAAGCGGGAAAACCCCTGCCTTTCGATACAGAATTTCTGCGCTGGATGCTCTCCGACGGTGCGGGAGCATTGTTGCTCCAAAACCATCCTAACGCGACAGGAATTAGCTTAAAAATAGAATGGATTGAGCTAATTTCCCACGCTAACGCCTATCCTGTTTGTATGTATTCAGGATTAGCCAACGAAACCTCCACTAAAAGCTGGTTGGATTATTCCTCCTACCTCGATGCAGCCACAGCGGGAGCTTTTGACTTGCGGCAAAATATTCGCTTGCTGGAAAATGTAATGAAATTAGGTGTTGAAGGTTGGCTGCGGTTGATTAAAGCCGGGAGAGTTTGTCCGCAGGAAATCGACTGGCTGCTGTGCCACTATTCGTCTCACTTTTTCCGGGGACAAATTGTAGAACTTCTGGAACAAGCAGGCTGCATGATTCCTGAAGAAAAATGGTTTACTAACTTATACAGTCGGGGAAATACAGGTTGTGCCTCGATTTATTTAATGTTAGAGGAATTGTTCAATTCGGGCAAGTTGCAGCCGGGACAGAAAATCTTTTGTTTCGTGCCAGAAAGTGGCCGCTTTACAACGGCATATATAATGTTAACTGCTGTGGAAAATACCCATAAGCCTATGAGTTCTCAAATTTATAACATTCATGAGGTTCCCGAAGCTTCGCCTCTCGAAAGCGTTAAACCCGAACACCCCAACTCTCCGCAAGCTTATTTGTTGCGGGAGTTAGCAGGGATTTGGCTGAAGTTTGAGCGCGAAATTCGTTCTGTTCCCATTGTCCGCAAATTGTACCGAGGAGAGTTTACAATAGAAGATTATCAAGCTTTGCTGTGCAATCTCCGACCGCAAGTTGTAGAGGGAGCTCGCTGGATTGCTCGCGCTGCTTCTAACATGAGTGACTTTCGCCTGCGATCGACTTTTATCGGCCATGCTCAAGACGAACACCGCGACTATCAAATGCTAGAACAAAATTATGTTTCTGTGGGCGGTGAATTGGCAAAAATTGTGGAATATGATAAGAATATTGGCAGCGAAGCACTATCAGCTTTTATCTTCCACCAAGCATCGCGGGAAAATCCGGTCGATTTAATTGGCAGTATGTTTATTATCGAAGGATTGGGCAATCGGTTGGCGGGAAAGTGGGCAAAACAAATTAAAGAAAGTCTAGGTTTGCAAGACGAACAAGTATCGTTTTTAGCGTATCACGGATCTAATGACGAGTCGCATTTAGCCAAACTGGAAAATTTGATTAATGCCGAATGGATGACAGATGATATTGCCCGCCGCATTGTCAAAACCGCTCGCGTTACTGCTCGTTTATATTTGCTGCAATTGGAGGAAATTCGCTAATGCAAAAGCTGCAAAAACAAGATACCGAAAATCTCCCAGATGAGCGAAAAATTCCTTACGCTACCAAACCCTACAACCGCCGAGATCCGAATGTTTGGGATGTACTGTTTTGCGATCGATCTATTCCCGTCGATTTAGTGGCAAAAGCCTACATGATCCGGGATTTGCAAAACTGGACTCGCAGTTATTTGCTGATTCCGATCAAAGTAATTGCTAACTTGTTGCTGGCGGTAATTATGACAACAAAGCGCCTGTTGCCATTTCAATTCCGCGCTTACACTTTAATGCACAAATCGGCTGCATTTTTCCTAAATAATTTTGTCTCGCCAGAAGCTTGTTATTTAATTGTCCGACACATCTGCATCGGCTCCAACATTATCAACTTCTTGATTGACAACGGCCCCGACACCCAGATAGAAAAGTCAAAGCTTTATCCGCGCACTGTTAGCGATTTAGCTGACAATGCGTTTCTCGAACACGACTTAATTCTCTATAACTTTGTCTGGGATTACAACCAGGCCATGCTGACCAATCCTAACTGGTTGCAAGTCGTCAAAAAACGGGGAATAAATTATGATAGCATTCAACCAGTAGAAGTTGCCATAGATTTTGAAAAACGCAGATGGCTAAACATTCTGGATTTAGAATCGGCGATCGAATTGTTTAAAGTATTTTATTCTTTGTGTTTGACTAGCGACGAATTTGCGCGAGCAGTGATGTCGCTTCAGTTAGATGAAAACTTCGGAGTGTACGTCAGCGAGATTACGGGAAATTGCGACTGGAATCATGTAATTGTCAATCGCCATCCGCTAGCGCCAAACAGTCCGTTTAATGCGGCACGCGATTTGTTTTTGCACGGAATAATTTCGGAATATCTCTATCGGTATTTGGAACTGCAAAAAGAGATGATAAATGTTTCAAAGTAAGGTGCTTAGGTATGTGCAACGTAAGCACCTTACGAATATAAGTAGCGCGTCCAATAACTTTTTGCGTAAGTCCTGAAGTTTGAAAAAATGGTTAATTTTTAGGTCAAAAATTAATAGGAAAACTCAAGCTGCTGCTAGCTGTGCTTGTTCTGCTGCTTTGGGCAAAGTCTGATTTACCACAATCCACTTGCCTGTAATTGGGTCGCGGTAAGTAATAAACGGATTAGATTTTAAAGGTTGACTGCAAGGTTTAGCGCCCATTTCTACACACTCCCTATAAATGGCATTGAATAACTACTACAACACCATACTTTTAATAATCGGATATTTTGCCTGAAATCCGCGTGATTTATACCTCAACAATAGGTGATATTTTATGTGTGCTTTGGTGACATAGAACACTGCCTAATGTGATTTAAAACTGCGTTGGCAGTGAGCAGTATCACCAAAAACCTTCCGTAAAAAAAATTGGCCTTCTGGTTTTTACCTTCTACCTTTAAGAGGGCCACTATTTTCAGTATACATCTGATATTATTAAGTAAGGTAAAGACGTTTATTAGAGATCCCCTCACAAACTTATGGTGCTATTTGGATTTGGCAAAAAGTCGAGCCTGCCCTCTCCCCAAGAGGCCTTGCCGGGGCGGGCAGAGTCGATGTCGGTACCGGCAACTCACTTTGTTAACGGCAATCCGCTCAAACCTCCCTTTCCAAACGGCATGGAGACTGCCTTGTTTGGCCTGGGCTGTTTTTGGGGAGCAGAACGCAAATTTTGGCAACAAAATGGAGTTTTTTCGACCGCTGTTGGCTACGCGGCCGGGATTACTCCGAATCCTACTTACAATGAAGTTTGCAGCGGGATGACGGGACACAATGAAGTAGTTCTGGTTGTGTTCGATCCCAAAGTAATTAGTTACGAAACGCTGCTCAAAGTTTTTTGGGAAAGTCACAATCCTACTCAAGGAATGCGTCAGGGCAATGATTCTGGTACTCAGTACCGATCGGGCATTTACACGTATTCAGCTACCCAAATGCAGCTAGCTGAAGCTTCGCGAGATGCTTACCAGCAGGCTTTGACGGCGGCCGGTTACGGCAAGATTACTACTGAAATTATTGATGCTCCTGAGTTTTATTACGCAGAAAGCTATCACCAGCAGTATCTTGCTAAAAACCCGAACGGTTATTGCGGTTTGGGCGGTACTAAGGTTTGTTTGCCTGCTATGTCTCAGGCTTAAAACTTGACCCAGCTTAGGGATAGGGACACATAGAGCGGGACACAACAATGTTGTGTCCCTACAAAATGGATCAGGACACAACATTGTTGTGTCCCTACACAAGAGGGCTTCTAGGCAGCCACAAAAAGCTGAATGTGTTAGTAGTTTAAAACAGGTATTAAATGTTGAGTGCTGTTGTAATTATCAATCTACTAATATCTCTTGTCTGTTTTTATATCGCTGCGAAAGTGTGGAAAATTAGGCGGACGATCGCACTTTTTGAAATTCGGATCGCAGCAATCGAACGCTGTAGCAGCAATGTCCTGAGCACGTCGCCGGATTTCTTTGCTAACAGGCAGCAAGGTGCCCGCCAACTGCGACGGCGCTATCAACAACTGGAATTGCAACTGCAACAAATTCAGCAACTTTTGGGATTGCTGGGTTTGGGACGGATGCTTTGGCGCAGGCGCGATCGACCTTTGAGGTAAGCTATCCTAAAACTGCTGCAAATTTTGCCATCTCTACCTGCAGACTGATGGCAGCAGCAAATCGCCACCTCTGGTAGAAATCCAAAATAATCAAGAATATTTCTATCTTTGTAAACGGCTGCGATCGGGCAAACGCCCCTAAAATTGGTGTATGGAGAGAAGTTATAAAAATGTCAACTAAACGTTCAGGATTATTTATTGGCGGTTTGCTTGTGGGTTCTGCGATCGGGGCCGTGACTGGCTTGCTGATGGCACCGCGACCGGGCAAGGAGACGCGGCAGATATTGAAAAAATCGGCCGATGCTTTGCCGGAGTTGGCGGAAGATTTATCGACTAGCGTGCAGTTGCAGGCCGATCGACTTTCTGAAACCGCAATCCGAAATTGGGACGAAACTTTGATTAGACTCAAAGAGGCGATCGCGGCCGGTTTGGAAGCGACTCAGCGGGAACGCCAAACCCTGTCGGAAGCTGAATCTGAAGTGAGTCCCCCGTCGCGCCCTCCCATCCGCTAAATGACATGAAATTCTCAACCCCCAATCCCAGATTCAAGTGAGCGATCCCATATTTTGGCTAGGACTTTCGATTTTGCTTGTGGCAGTTAGCCTGACTGCTGTTTTAGTGACTTTAATACCTGCGGTGCAAGCGCTGGCACGGGCGGCCCGCAGCGTGGAAAAGCTCGCTGACACGCTTTCTCGCGAATTTCCGCCCACTTTGGAGGCGATTCGGTTGACGGGGCTGGAAATTAGCGAGTTGACGGATGATGTCAGCGATGGGGTGCAAAGTGCGGGCGAGGTTGTCAAACAGGTCGATCGAAGTATTGGTAGCGCCAAAAAGCAGGCGCAAAACGTGCAGGTAACTACTCGCAGCGTGGTGACTGGGATTAAGGCTGCTTGGAAAACTTTAACTCGCAAGCCGCCGATTTCTGGGACAAATCGCCGTTCAACAGATAGATTGTCACCGAGTCAAAGAAGTGCGCTTTCGCTGAGGGATTCGGGTTTGGAGGACAGGTATCCTGGGGGTTACGGTGCTGGTGCGAGTAATGGGGAATCGCCCCGGTTGAGAAGTAGCGAGAGTTCGGATTTGCCGGGGGATGCTGAAGAGTTCGAGGAAGTGCGATCGAACGATTCTTGATTGCACCCAATTCCTCATCATCCCTCCACAGCACAGCCATCCCACCAGCAAGGATTTTTATCAATAAAATCCATCAAAGCATCATACTTAGGCGAACCCTTTTGTTCCACATATTCCAAAGCGCCCCAACTTCCCCACTTACTAAATCCACCCACGTCCACAAAGTGCATGAAAAGACTGCCTCCAGCTTGTTTCCAACTATTCAGTAATTGGGTGTACATATCATACATTTCTGGACGCCTATTTAATTCCATAAAAAACTCAGTCAGTTTTTCGTTATTCTCCACTCCTTCAGTACCTACAATATGTTGACCGCCCTCGTAAACAAATAACTTGAGACCTTTTTTTTGAGCCACATCTAAAAAATACTTAAAGTCATTATCAACATCTGGCAAACTATCTTTGAAGCCAGGAAGTAACCCGCCCTCTCTTAATTGCTTAAAAGCTTTCCCAAACCCGCCATCTGCGTCCTTCAACCAAGACTCTACTGTGCTGACACTTTCTTTCCCACCCAAGTTGCCGCTAAAATATCCAGCTATGGCTACGGCATCAATGCCGTGTTGATAACAAGGTTTATTGCCCTCAGCTACCCAAGAGGAACACTCTAAAGCATAAGTTTCTAAATCTCTCCAGCCTCTTTGAACTCCTAACACGCAGACAACTCGATTCTTTTGATCTTCAAAAACACCTTTCCAGATATCGCACATTTGAGCAGTACGCATTCCGTACCATTGCATAAAAGCATCGCCTTTATCTCCCCACTTCGCTTTACCTTGTTCCAAAGCATAATGCGATTGTGGAAATGACCAATTCCAAACCTCATTAGAATACTCTACATAAACTTTCAGCTTTGGATCTACACTATCTTTTACCCTGTTAGCAAAGTTAGTCATATATTCATCAGTAGCCTGATGCGGCATATTAAACCAGGGTTCTGCTTGAACTTTGTTAGTTAAATTCACCATAACTTCTATGGGAACATTTCCTCTGTAAGCATAGGATACGCTCTCTGGTTTAGGTCGGTTTGACCAGTCTTTTTGTTCCGAACCATTTGTCCCCATCCAATCCATAAAACGCAAGACTCTAAATTTTTTAATCTTGTCTATAAACAGCGGATTAAATATTTCACCGCTTTGATAAAGCTGTTCATCTTGGGAACGAACAACTTTAATATTGCGGATATAGTTCCCTGTTTTCTTGGGATCGGTAGCAGTAATTGTAATCATTATGCCTCCGCCTTGTGTGGCATCCACATTAATGATATCCCTCCCTGGTTTCGACGCAGCCTCATCTTTTTTGGAATCAAAGCTATATTCGATCGCACCTTCACCCTCATAAGTAACAATATATTGCCCTGAAGGATAGAAATTGGGGATTTCCCTAAGTAATAGGGTACTTACCCTAGTATATTTAGGAGCATCTTCGGGAGATGGGAGAGACTTCACCCACCCATTTTCATCAAGGTTTAAAAGATTATACTCTTCTGTATCCCATTCACCTTGACAGTTTGGTTGTCCGCTGACGCATTGAGTTATCCATTTTCGAGAAGATTTGAAAGCATCTAAAAAGGGTAATTGTGTTGACGAGTCAGAAATACCCTGAAGCCCAACTCCTAAAGAAGAGCGAGAATTTGACGTATTTTGTACATCTGCACGCACAGCTACTTTGTTATCTGTTTGCCGTGCTACTGTTGGAGGAATATTAGTTGTTAAAGCCCAACATCCGGGAATGAAAATGACAAAAATTAATAAACCAAGGACAAAGCCCAGAGCTTTATTTTTCGATCGTATATTTAATCGAGACATAAATTTGACTAATTTGATTGTTTTTGGTAAAATCGGAACGGTAAGACAGTTTTAATTTTGATATCTTATCAAAAAGTTCCTGCTCAAACAATCAGCTATAAGATTATTAACATTGTGGCCTCTCAGTGGAGGGGCGATCGCCCTTTCTGTCCCCAAGTGCGATCGCCCATCTAAGCGTCTTTATCCAAATCTTCTGTTTTCGGAGTTTCTGAAGTTGAGGGGAATTCTAGCCGAATGTTAATATCAATTGATACTGTACTTTCTTTAAAACCTATATTAACTATTTTTACTAATGCTTCTGTAGGTACAGAATTATTTACTTTAAATTCAGCAGAAGACTGAGTTTTATATCCGGCTTCCTGTAGCCGCTCGCAAATATTGCGCCAATTTCCTACAGGTTCGTTAGGTACATCTGCGAGTTTTTTAACATATTGGTATAAAGTTTTACATAAATAAACCTCTGCACTTTTGGAACTCTGAAACAGTTGGCGGGCGATTTCGGCGGGACTGCAACCGGAAAGCAATCCTCGCAGGTAAAGTTTTTCTGTTTCTGTGAGTCCCCTGCGCGATCGAGGTGAGATTTGCCGTTTAGCTTCTGCAAAAGCTTGGTACAGCCTTTCTAAGTCCCAGTGTTTGGCGGCTTCGGCAAATAAGTCTTCCTTTGAGGCCATTTTCGGGTGTGGTGAGATGTGGCTAACGATAGCATAACGGAAATTGCTAGCGTTTGTTAGTTGCTTGCTCACAATAGGTAGTCTAGTATTAAATTACCGACTCATCGTCTAAGTGCAAATACTTAGGAAAGCGGTAAAGTGCGATCGCGATATTTCAAATTTTGCCTGTTTAATTAACTTTCGTTAGTCAAACAGTTAGTTTTTGTTCCTTACACTGAGGTATTTCAATGGCTAAAGGTGATGAAATAGCGAAAGCGGCAGGTTCCGCTGCTGCAGGTGGTGCTGTGGGTGCTGGTGTGGTAGCTGCTACAGGTTTGACGGCAGTTGGTGCCGTTGGCGGAGGTGCTGGTATTGGTGCTGCTGCTGGGCCCGTTGGTGTAGCCGTAGGTGCGTTGGCTGGTTTGGCATTTTACGGGATCAGCAAGGCTTTTTCTGACGACTAAACATTGACTCGCGCCAGGGACTTCAGTTTGCACCATTGTCAATAACGGGCAAGATGCCCGTTCCACAAAGAGTGAATTTCTTGTGGGATGGGCATCCTGCCCGTCCGTTCCACAAAGAGTGAATTTCTTGTGGGAGGGGCATCCTGCCCGTCTGTTCCACAAAGAGTGAATTTCTTGTGGGATGGGCATCCTGCCCGTCCGTAAAAGGCTTATTGAGAATGGTGCGATATCTCAGTTAAAACCGACTGGAAACGCTCAGGTAATTATCTTTGTGTCTGTTCTCATATTTTATTCAATCAAGATTATTAACTTATGTCTTCTCAAGAATTTCAAGCAGCATACACCAGCATTTACAGTACAGGCACTCTCCTCTTACAATATCTCAAAGAATTCCGTGACGGACTCCACATTCAGGGAGATGAAAGTCAAGGGCTACAAAGCATTGAAGATGAAATTAACAAAGCTTTAAAGGCTTTGCAAGATCAGAAGTATCAAGTAGCCGTCATAGCAGCAATGAAAGCTGGCAAAAGCACCTTCTTGAATTCAGTCATCGGTGCTGATGTGCTGGCGAGTGAAACTGCCGCCTGTACCATCTGCCGTACAGATGTCCGACATATTAAACCGGGCGAAACTCCTAAACTTTTAGAGTACCGAGAAGGAGAAAGAAAACCAGTCATTCTTGTTGAGGGTGACGCTGGCGAAATTCAGCAAAAATTCCTGCAGCGTACCCGTGAAATCAGAGAAACAGGCAATCCTGATAACACTACACGCTTTGAGATAGAGCATCCGATTGAAGCAATTAGCCAATTATCTTCTCTCACAGGCTTTACCTTAGTTGATACTCCCGGCCCTAATGAGTGGGAGTCTGCAAACTTCAACATAAATGAACTGAAGCAGACAGCACTAGAAGCACTGCGAACCTGCAATGCCATTCTGTTTATTTTAAATTACGCTTCCTACAAAGATAATGCAGTTGCTGATTTGTTTAAGGATGTTGTTGAAAATCGTAAGGATTTTATAGCTGAGAGCACGGGGAAAATTTACTTTATTTTGAATAAAGTTGACCAAAAAACAGAGAGAGACAAAGAAATTGCTGATGTCATTAAAGATTTAGAGCGAGAGTTAGTTGGCTTTGGCTTTTGCAATCCAGTTATTTACCCTGCTAGTTCTCGACAAGGACTTCTAGCGAAACTGATTCAGCAAGGAAAAGCAACTGACAGCGAAATCAAAGACTTTAAAAAATTCTTTAGTGCTAGGTATGCTACTGAAGATGAGGAAGGAAACCAGATTATCCCTGCACCTCGTAAAATTGCACCGCAAGCACTAGCCGATAGCGGTATCCCGACCATTCAAGAAGCAGTGATTCAAAGGATTACGCAAAATTCAGGCTGGAATTTATTGAGTGAGGTGGTGGCAGAAATCGATAAAGCTGCTAAGGCAATTGAAGATACTCTGAATACAGAGATTAGGGGTTGGGAAATGGGGATTGAAGCCCTCAAGGAAAAAGTAGAAGACTACAGGAGACGCTCAGAGAATGCGAGGTACAAAGTTAAATCTGTAGAAAAAGCTGTCGAGCAACAAAAACAAATACTAATTGAAGGATTTAGTCAAGGCATTGATAAATTTGCCGAGGGAGCTAAAGAGCAGATAGCCAGTGAAATTGATAAGATTGCAGGATCACGTTCCGCTAACTCTCCAAACCCAAAAAAAAGTGAATTTCTTTCTCAACAACTGCAAAAAGTTGAAAAAATGGGCTTCGTCGGACAAATAGTGGGAGAATTTGGAGAAGCACTATTAGGGTTGATCCCTGTTTTTGGTCAGGGATTAGGCAAAGCATTCAAATTGAGCACATCTCTCTGGGATAAACTGAGTGAAACTGTTCCTGACACTTTCAATGGTTCTGTCTCTGAACAAGATGATAAGCCTGAAAAGTTCGATCCATACATTATCCGTTGTAAGACTCAGACTGAAGCTCAAAAAATCCTAAAAACTATTAATGATGTTTGTGCGCCAAGTATTGAAAGTTGGTGGATAGATACTCAAGATCAGCTAGTTCGAGAGGGTACTAGCATCCGAGAGCAGTTAGCCGAGAAGATTCAAGAAGATATTCAAAAAATATCTGATGAGTTGTCTAATTATTTGGGTGATGCTTTACAGGTGAGACTGAATATTAACCCAATTCAGTTTCCGAGTTTTGATTTTCCCGGAATTGATGCAGGGATTCAACGTCAAGTAGAGGTATTTACCAGGACTGAAAAGATAACTGAGGTTAAAAAGAAAAGCCGGACAAAAAAATCAAATAGTTTATGTAAGGGCGATAAAACTTACACGGTAGACGTTCCTGTTGAAAAAACAATAGAAGTTCAAGATCGGCGTACTATTTATCAAGTTGACTTGCGCCAAACTGTAGAACAAATCCAAAATAAAATTGATGACAATGTATCAGGAAGCCAGTTGCTCCTAGAGCGGGTGATTGAGCAACAAGTTTCTACTGATTTTAAAAGTGCCGAAAAGCAAATCAATGATTACATTAAAAGGTTTCAAAATGACTTCGATCGCGTTTTGAAGGAACGGGAAACGAAAGAAGCAGAAGCGCCGGAAATTCTAGCTCGTCTTGAGTATCAAAAAGCCAAGCTTATTAAGTACCTCAGTCAATTAAGTTCGATTCGAGAATCTCTCAATAGTTGGAAGCCAGTTAAGTAAAGTTAGAGAAAGTACGATCGCCTTTTTTCCCAAAGTGCGATCGGCCTTTTCCCCCAAATAACCAAAAGGGATCTCGCCTTTCTCATGCCGAATCCCAAAGGGCGATCGCACTAATTTTTGGATAAGCTATCCCTTTACACATATAAAAGCTGATTGGCAATTTCATCAGCCGTTAACGTATTTAATAGAATAGCAACCCGTTGGACAATTTCATAGGCGTTCTTTTGAGGAGTCACAATAATTCCAGAATGTCCCCATCCTTCTGTCATATATTCTAGGTGTAATAGCTCAAAATCCACGCGATTGTGAGTGAGCAAACATCGATCGACAGATGCAGCATAAGCCAATTGTTGGCTATCCAATTGACTCAACATTCCCTGTTCGCTGGTTGTCGTCACATCAAAACCCCTAGCCCGCAGCAAAGTAGCTACTAGCCTAGAAACATCTTCATCTGTATGAATAGTTGCAAATAGTTTCACAGTTTTTTCATGGCAGCTTTCACAGCAGGATTAATCAATTCTTCGGGAATTCGATTGCGCTCAATATAAGTATTTATTTCTTCCTGGTTGTCCAAATAAAAACTCAGTGCGTCAAAAATTTGAGCTAATTTCAGATGAGGTAAGTGCATCGGGATTTCTTCAGGAGTAATACCCAAACGCCACAATTCCACGATCGCACGAACGGAAGTTCTCGTTCCTGCGATAATTGGTTCCCCTTGTAAGATTTCAGGGTGACGTGCGACATAACGCGAAGCAGATTGTGTAGTCATGGGAGATTAACCGGACACATCGATCTTGATTATAACTTACGCTAAAACGCCATTAGGTCGATTGCACTTTAATATAACCGAATTTTTATTTTTCAAATGTTAAGCTTATTTAACTATAAAGCCTGGTTTCGCTGCTACTTTCAGTGAGGGAAAATACATGAAAATTCGAGAATCTCAAGGTAAGAGTGTCTGGAACCATTCTGAGGGTTGGTGCTGCGAGCCTCTTGACCCCATACCGCCCGGTCATATTGCCCTAGCCGTTGAAGCGATAGATATTAATCTTGTAGATTGGGATATCGAAGAAATTGGGGAAAAAGCAGGTTTTGATATTCAGTACAAATACACGGGAGTGAATGACCCGAAAGATTCATCTTTAGCTTGCGTAACTCAGTTTGTCGGCATTTATGAAGACTCGTCAAAGCTCGATCGCGATTTGGAAGTTTTGATTGCAGCCGGCATCCCGCGTCATTTATTTAAAATACTCACTTCCAACGATGACATCGATTTGAAGCCTGTAACGCAATACCTCAAAGCAGTCTGATAATGTCTTGGCTGTAGCGCAATTGTTGCTTTTTTTGAAGTGCGATCGCCCTTATTTTCCTAAAGTGCGATCGCTCTTAGGAATGAGAATTAAATAACTTCCACAAGTTTGTGGGATGGGCGTCCCGCCCGTCCAAAAAAGACGGGCGG